>JAZULV010000049.1:0-17668 GCA_045603305.1 Lachnospiraceae bacterium
TTTAAGGAGAAGGAATGAGTTGCTGAGATGAGTTCGATTGTGGAAGAGATAACAGAGAGAGGAAGACAACGAGGAAGAGAAGAAGGGATACAGCAAGGAATACAGCAAGGGATACAGCAAGGGATACAGCAAGGAATACAGCAAGGAATACAGCAAGGGATACAGCAAGGAATACAGACCATGGTATTTCGTATGCTTGAGAGTGACAGCGTTAGTTATGAAGACATAGCGAGATTTTCGGGACTGAGCGTAGAAGATGTGAAGGCTTTAGCAGAGGAAACTTCAAAATAAGCCTAGATGTGTTTTGCTAATTTGAATATGACATGAGATAGCAGTGGATTTTTGAATCTGCTGCTATTTATATTTATAAGATTATGTCTCGGATAAGAGAATTAATTATAGTGTCTTAGTGAATATAATTAGCAGAGAAAAATACATAAATGCTAAAGATAATGCTTTTATTAGGACTTAAGTAGCGAATAAGAACAAGTGGAATTAAATTATATAAGACAATGTTTGATAAAAGAGCAGATATAGTAAAAAAGACTTGGTAAAAAGTATATATAGTGGTTGCAAAAAAAAAACGAAAGTGTTATCATATAGTATAAGTAGGCGTATAGTCTCTATTTGTGGTTTTACAAATATTTACGCTTGGAAGCCTGCGTTGGCGAGCAGGAAAGAGGGGAGTGAAAAGGCTGTTTGTATTATTGCATTTTGTGATGATACGGAATTTCTTAAGAGAAGGGTGTTAGAAGGATACTAACACCGACAGAAAGCTTCTATAAGATTATTGGAGGTTTTTAATCACCATATTAAAAGAAAGGGGAAAGAAAGGTGAAGACAATAATTAAAGAATATGGCAAGAAGCTCTTGTCATTAGTTATGGCAGTAGTCATGACATTAACTTTAGTCAACCTTGCACCATTTGCACAGGAAGCAAAGGCAGCATCATTTGATGTATATATTCTTTTTGACAATGGTGTAACAAGTAGTGCCAATCCTAAGCTTCATGCTTATGGTAATGGCTATGATTTAGGTTGGATTGAGCCTTCTACATTTAGCAAAGTAGATTCGGCTTCAACAGCAAGTGGTACATGGTATAAGGCAACATTATCACCAAGTTATTCTACATTAAATAACTGTCCGGTAAACGTTATTATTAACGCTGGCGGTGATAATGATGGTAAGTGGGTAACATTAACAGGAGATGGACCTTCTTACTATATCAGAAGAACAACTGATGCTTCATATCAGATGGATGAAGCAACAGCTAACAACACATATGGTTTGAGTGGAAGTGTAGCAAAGCCGGATATGGTTGTTACAAATGTATGGTGGGAACCAGCTTCACCAACTGCAGGTGACAAGGTTACTTTCCATGCAACAATTAAGAACCAGGGTGAGGCAGCAACTCCGGGTGATCAGACTAACGGTGTTGCATTCTGGATTGATGGAAATAAATTAAACTTATGGTCAGGCGGCAGCTATGGTGCAATCCAGCCAGGTCAGTCAGTAGATGTTCAGGCTGACGGCGGTGAAGTTACTTGGACAGCAACACAAGGTTCTCATAGTATAAGGGCTATGGTTGATGACGAAAACAGATATACCGAGTCTAATGATAATAACAATACATGGGAAGGTACAATAAATGTAGCAGCAGCAACTCCTACAACTACAACAATTACTTTTGTATCTCAGAACAGTGGAATACAGGAATCAGATGCTCGTATTTATGTAATTGAGGGTACTATTAATAGTGGTGACTTCAAGGATGGTAATAATGTGATGACAAAGGGTACTGCCATGACAGAGACCACAGATGGTACATGGACAGCTACAATCTCATCATCAACAACTGTTGTTACCTTCGTAAGAGTTTCAAGATCAAGTGACGGTAATTACTACTGGGGTTGGCAGTGGGAGAATACACAGAGAGGAACAGAGACTGTGTATACTGCAACAGCTAATGGTGCTGGATACTGGGGTCAGGCTTCAGAAGAGCCAACTACATCAGCTCCTACAACATTTACATTCACATTTAAGGATGGAACATCCGACGGATGGCTTGATGATGCGAATGCACTCTTTAAGATTTATGCAGATAATGTTGAATATACAGTTAGTGGCGGAAGTGGCACATGGACAGCTACATTGCCATCAAATGTTTCAACAATCAAAGTTAACCGTCTGAATCCGGATTATCCTAATACATCACCATGGAACTCATGGACTATTGATGCAACAACAAGAGGCAGTGAGACAACATATACCGCAACTGGTAGTGGTAATTGGGATAGCGCAGCAGGAACAGGTAGTGGAACAGGTCAGTGGGGAACTCCTACAGAGCAGCCAACTGTAGCTCCTTCAGGTGATATCTATGGTACTCCGTTAACAGATACACAGATTAAAGATTTATCACATCTTGAGCTTGAAGATGTAGTAGATGCTAATAATGGAGCACAGGATCTTTTCGTTGTACCTGCTGTTATCTATAACTATAAGCCAAGTGGCGGTGGTTACTGGGATCAGTTTATAAATTTAGATAGAGCTATTATGAATACTTATTACGGAAGTGATAAGATGAGATACCCACTTATATTAGGTGCACCTAATTCATGGTGGGATGTTAATGATAGACCATTAGGTAATTTGGTTCCTGGATTTAATGATTCTCTAACACAGATGCAGGCACTTTGGTTTGTTAACCATAACTTAGAGTGGTATGGTCATACTGGTGGTGCTGGCACAGGTATTAGTTCTAACGCACCTGTACAGGGACTTGTAGCCGGATTCCTTTCAGAGGATGGACAGCTTCTTTCAGCAGAGAATAATGTTATTATGCCATTGTTCGATGATAATTTCCTTGGAACAACCGGAGAAGGTAATGTGGTAGATGGTACATGGGCTGTTAAGTATGGTAATAGTGACAATCCATTATCATTCCCATTCCGTATCGATGGAGATTATTATGTATTCGATAGTAGTTCTGGAACAGATAATATAAAAGTAGTTGATGATAAGATTACTTATAATTCATCTGCTAGTGCTCAGGTTATGAATCTTCATGATGGCAAAATAGGTTTCTTCCCATTTGATAATGGTGGAGACAGTGGTGAGAACGGATTAACATTTGGTTATGGCGCACGTTTTGATATTCCGTTTAATGTTGTAAATGGTGATCCAAGCAAGGCTACTCCTACTGTAGTTACTAAAGAAGCAAGCATTGGTTGGAATAATGACAGTGTTCAGACATGGACAGTTGATTTAGGAACTACTCTTACAGCCGGTCAGACATATACTATCGTTCTTGACAGTGATATGGGTGGCGGTATCACATGGGATAACATGGTTATCGATGGACAGACCAAGTATTTTGGCGATAAGTCATGGTATACAACAAAGGGTGATATAGGTTATTTATATGTTAATGATATTAACGGTTCCTATGATTGTTTAAGTAAAATTGATGGAAAGATTATTATGTCTATCACACCTACAACTAATATTTCCAACTTCACACTTCATGGTAAGACATATAATAATAATTACAATCTTGGCGTAAATGTATATGCTACTACACCTGATAAGATTGTTTATCCGCCGGAAGATATCGTATTCAACTTCTCAGGTGATGATGACCTTTGGGTATTTGTAGATGGCAAGTTAGTACTTGATATCGGTGGTGCTCATACTAAGGCTAGTGGTAGTATTAACTTTACTGATGGTACTGTAACAGTTAATAACGCTTATGCTATGAATTACGGTACAAATTCTGTTAATAAAACCGGTGTTACAACTACAAATGTTGACTGGATTAAGTTTGATGACCCTAAAACAACTCATACTATGACCGTATTCTACTTAGAGCGTGGTCTTGGTGATTCAAACCTTAAGATTTCATTCAACTTCACACCATTAAGACTTACTCAGAGAAATGGTCTTACAGTATCAAACACTGTAGATTTCAGTGATGTTAACAATGGTTTCTTAACAGACCTTGACTCATATGATTTTAACTTTGTATATGATATTTATGACGTAACTGATTATACCTTGTCAGGTAATAAGAACCTTCTCTTCGAGAATGGTACTACTGTAATTAACGGTGATGGCGGAAGAACAGCATACCTTGAACAGGAACACACAGATGGTACAGGTACTATCCGTGGTGACGAGGTAAAGCTTACCCAGAGCCAGTATCCTAACTTTGATACAAGTTATGAACTTATTAACACATCAGGTAACGTTATTAATTCAAGTGCAAATGGTGGTAATCCATATAATGTAGTGGATGGTAAGCTTACTGATGGAGAGACTTCAGATATTTACTTCGAGCTTGAAGATGGTTCAGGTGCTGAAAGCAACCTTCATATTAATGCAGCCTTCACAAACAAGGCAAAGGCAACATCTATTACATTTAGCAAATTAGATAATTCAATTGCTCATGTTGACAGTGACCAGTATACATTTGTTGTTGAGTATACAAAGCTTCTCGGCGTTGCTAAGACTGGTTTCTTCTCAGGTGAGTACACAATTACTGACACAAGAAATAATTCTACAAGAACTGCTGCTACATCAAATGGTGAGATTACAATTTACGCATATGAAGTAGTAACTATTAATGGTGTTCCTGTAGATTCTGAAATCAGAATTAGTGAAAAGAACGATGGTAACTATATAAAGACAGTTGTTACAACATCAGCATCAGTTGAAACAGAAGTAGACAATGACGACTACTATGCAATATCTTCAGATGCTAATGTAACATATGACTGGGAAATCGAAAACGGTGATAAGAATACAGCTACATTCTTTGCAGAAGCTGGTACAGCGGTAATTATCAACTGTGGCGATGAGCTTGCAAACATCCAGTTATCAAGCACAACAAAGACTGGTGAGTTCCGTTATCAGGTTGAGGTTCCTGCAGATACAATTACAGTTAATGCTCCAAGCAGCAGCCCTGTAACAGGTGGTGCAGACCTTGTTGTTACTGATATTTCATGGGGCGGACAGGATATTGCTGTTGGTGATGAAGTAGTATTTACAGTAACAGTTAAGAATGTCGGTGACGCTGATGTACCGGCTAATGAAGTAATTGGTCTTGACATAACTGTTGATGGTAATGGAGATAATACATTATGGTGTGACACATATGCTAATGGTCTTAAGGCTGGTGCTACAGTTACACTCACAATCAATGGCGGAAAGAGTTCTTCAGTATGGACAGCTACAGATGGTACACATACTTTCAGAGCTAACATTGACGACAGAGGAACTGTTGAAGAAGTTAATGAAAGCAATAACTATTACGAAATTTCACTTAAGACACCTTACGAGGCTGGTGGTATTGAGCAGAGAGTGGCATCAACCACATATTCATACCATGAAGAGATTATCGCAGGTAAGGTATCAGGTACAATAGGTACAGTTACTCATACAAAGGATTCAATCACATATACATATCCGGGCAACTCTGCAACTGGAGAAGATGTATTCTACTATGAAGTAGCACAGATTGCAGACAGCGATGTAGTAGTAAATGATCAGACTATCGTTAGGGCTGGAGAGATTTTCTACGAAACAAGAACAGCTGCAAGAGTTTACTCATACAAATTAAATGATGACGTATATGTACTTGATTACGGTTTACCTGTAATTCTTAGTGCAGATCCTAATAACCTTAAGGCTAATGATATTACATCACTTTCAGGTGTTGCAGCAAATATTGTTGACATGGGTTATGCTGTAAATGGATTAAACCTTGTAGCAGCTAAGCCTGCAACCGGTGTTTATGCTAAGTCAGATGCATACGCAAACGAAGGTAATGGTTCATTTGGTAAGGCTACTCTTAATGGTAGTGAGTATAAGTATTCACTTAATAAGTTATTTGATGGCATTGAAACATTCTACTATGGTGTACAGGTAACAGCAGCTGGTGCAACCGGCACACTTAATGCTACAAATGCTACACCTATCATGACATCAAAGGTAACAGTAGTTCCTGCAAGTATTGTATACTATGAGGATAACTTCTCATATGATTCAACATCAGGCACAACATCAGCTATTACTTATACAGGTACTGGCGTTGTTGTAAATAACACAGGTTTAGATATTACACAGTCAAACAGCCTTGATGACCTTTACGGATTTGACGAGGCATATGACAATATGATCGGTGACGGCAATGGTTCAACAATGCTCGAGAAGAGTCAGAAGGTTGAATTCACATTCAAGGGTACAGGTTTTGATATCGTTGCAAGAACAGCTGAGACAGCTACAGTTATTTATGTAGTATCAAAGGACAACAAGCTTGTAGAGATGGGTAACGTTGATACATATTATGATGCAGGTGTTCTTTACCAGCTTCCTGTAATCAGCGTTCAGGATCTTGAATATGGCGAATATAAAGTTCAGTTTATGATCTTAACTTCAAGTTCATATTCAGAGTTCTACTTTGATGGTATTAGAATTTACAATCCATTAGGTGCAGGTAGCGGATACTACAACTCATATGAGAATGGTGCTACAGTAACACCTATCATTGATATGATTCTTGGTGACTGCACATTTACTGAGACAGGTATTTATGATGCTAACGGAAATCTTATCGAGTCAACAAATACTGTTCCTGACGGAAGTCAGATTTCAGTAGTTGGTAATATGATTACAGAAGACTTAGGTAGCGGCAGCATTAAGAATGGATCTTCATTAGCTGATTTACTCAGTGATGGTCCTAATAACGAAGTATATCTTGGAAGTGGTTCTAAGCTTGTATTCTATGCAACTCCTAACAATGAGGTTGCAAATGATGCTGACAGAACTCTTCAGGTAGAAGTTAAGGCTATATCTAATAAGATGGAGATGACAGACGTTGTTGTAGACAACAAGTCAGCATGGGTTGCTACAGCATCTAAGGGTACTCCAAGTAATGCAATTGATGATAATCTTTCAACAAGATGGAATACTTCATATCAGAGTTCTGAAACAGAGAGAGAGTGGTTCCAGGTTGATATGGCTAAGGAATACACATTTGATGCTATTAACCTTGCATTAGGTTCAAGCACAAATGACTGGCCGGCAAATTATGAAGTATTTGTTTCAAATGATGGAACAGAGTGGACCAGCGTAAAGACCGGTGCCGGTGCAGCAGGTCTTGAGACAATCTATCTTGGACCTACATCTGCAAGATTTGTAAGAATTGAGCAGTGGGGTATTAGAAGTGGTAACTACTGGTCAGTTCATGAGTTTAGTCTTAAGAGCGTTGTAAGAAATACTGATCCTTCTTCATATACTAACAAGTATAAGTGGTCAGTTATCGATGCTAACTGCGATACAAACAATACTTCTAGACTTATCGATAATAAGACTGTTGATAGATGGACATCATATGCAATGACTGATCGTCAGACAGAAGATACTGCTGCATACTTTGTAGTTGATTTAGGTGTTAACTATGACTTTGATACAGTTCAGATGTTCTTAGGAACAAGTACTAATGACCAGCCTGATAACTACAAGATATCAGTTTCAAATGACAATGCAACTTGGACAGTAGTTGCTTCAGGTGCTGCTGCTGGCGGAACTGAAGAATACAGTGTTGGTGCTCAGAATGCAAGATACGTAAAAGTTGAAGGCTGGGGCGGTGGAAACTATTGGTCAGTTCACGAGTTCGGTATTGCGAATAAGAGTGCTGCAGCTGTTGATACAGGTCTTGACCTTTCACTTAACAATACAAAGGATGTAATTGCAAATATTGATACAAATACTGCTATGTACTATGAGATTCCAATGAGTCTTTGTTCACAGCAGCCGGACGGAAGCTACTTAGTAGTAATTAATGGTGCATCTGCTGACGATAATAATCTTTCATTTACAAACCTTAAGGTTAAGGGTTATGACATAAAAGCTTTTGAAACTGCGACTACAGTAAATGGTGTATATATTACAGATATAACAGTTAACGGAAGCAGTGATATTCGCTTTAACAGAAAGTCAGAAGTTGAATTTGTTCTTACATTAAGTGAAAATGCAGATATGAATAAAGATAATTTATCATTGACAGCAAACGGAATTAATGTTAACATAAGAAACGTTGAAGCCGTACAGGGCACATCAAATCAGTATATTGTAAAGACACTTGCACCTAATGTTGTTGGTACATTCACATATGAATTTGTATACAAGAATGCAGATGGTAAGTTAGCTAAAACATCAGTAGCAGCTAGTATAACTGCAACTTCATCTGGTGACAGACCGGCAGTTCCAAGTAGGCCTAGATAAGAGGGGAGATATAGTAACATGAAAAAAAGATATACAAAACCGCAGATTGCTGTTGAGAATTTTTATCTGGCTGAAATGATATCAGGATGTGAAGAACTTACGGTTACATTTACAACTACTGCAAATTGTTCAAATAACTATGACTATGACAGCTCTATAGATGATGCTATGAGCATGGGTGTATTTACAGCAGCACAGAGTTGTATGATAGTAGCTACTGAGGGTACACAGATTGGTTCAACTTGTTATCATACTTCAGTTGGTGTGAATGTATTTGGTTCATAATTTAGCTGGATTTACAGTGATATGTTAGAAAACTTTATTGATAGTTTTCGTTATGCTTAACTATAAGCCGCGTGGTGTATGCCACGCGGCTTTTTAGATTATTTGCTATGCAAAAGTAAATATCAATATGTCAGCTGCTTGATTTTGCTTAACAATAAATTTATAAACAATAATGATTATTTTATTGAAGTGTGATATAATAACAAAGAGTTAGTGCAATAAGAATTAGCTAGATTTTATAAGAAACTAAAAAGATTTATATAAAAATTTACAGGAGCGTTTTATATGTATATAATCGCAGGTTTAGGCAACCCCGGCCTTAAATATGCCGGCACCAGACACAATGTAGGCTTTTGTGTCATTGATGAACTATCAGACCGTTTTAATATCAGGGTAAATGAGCACAAGCATAAAGCGTTAATCGGCAAGGGGATGATTGGCGGAGAGAAGGTTATTCTTGTTAAACCGCAGACATTTATGAATTTAAGTGGTGAGAGTATCCGTCAGGTTATGGATTTTTATAAGCTTGATAGTTCTGACCTTATCGTTATTTATGATGATATAAGTCTCGATGTGGGGCAGCTTCGAATACGCACTAAGGGCAGTGCCGGAGGGCATAACGGCATTAAGAGCATTATTTCCCATGTCGGGAGCCAGGTGTTTGACAGGGTAAGAGTCGGTGTTGGTGAGAAGCCTGAGAGGATGGACCTTGCGGATTATGTTCTGGGTGTATTTAGCAGAGATGACCAGGAAAAGATTCGTGAAGCCATAAGAGACGGTGCATCAGCGGTAGAGAAGATGCTGTCTGAGGGTACAGAGAAGGCGATGAATATATATAATCAGAAGAAGCTTTAAGCTTTATGCTAACATTAAAAAGTGTTGTTACATGAGATGGTTTTTTAAGTTGTCTTATGTGCAACGCTTTATTTGTTTAAAGGGTAACAAATTGTTACTGGATTTTTATTATGGATGCTTGTATTTAACAGGCCAAAAGCTTATAATAAAAAAACAAGTCATATTTAATTCTATGTTCAGTTCATTTAACAATTCTAAAACTCACCAACATTCTACAACAACAATCAGTTGAAGTTTCCTTTGGAATATATTAAAATGGACATATGAAATGAGTGGTAAAAATTACAATAAGAAGTACAAGGACAACCTTTTTCGTATGATATTTAAAGACAAGAAGGAATTACTTGAACTTTATAACGCGGTGAATGGCTCATCCTATACTAATTATGATGAGCTTTCTATTACTACTTTAGAGAATGCAGTATATATGCACATGAAGAATGATTTATCATTTCTTATATACAGCGAGATGAACCTTTATGAGCACCAGAGCACCTTTAATCCTAATATGCCACTTCGGGGTCTTTTGTATATTTCCGAGATTTACAGTGCATATATTAGTGTTAAAGGGTATGATATATATACAGGGAAGCTTATTAGACTTCCCTTGCCACAGTATGTTATATTTTATAATGGAGAGAAGGAAGCACCTGAGCGTCTTGAGCTTAGGCTTTCGGATTCCTTTGACAATCCTTTAGGTAAGCAGGCGTGTATTGAATGCACCGCCGTACAGCTGAATATCAACAACGGCCACAACAGGGAGCTTATGGAGAAGTGCAGGAAGTTGTATGAGTACTCGGAGTTTGTACATACTGTAAGAAAGTATAGAGGAGAAGGACAGGAGTGGAAGCAGTCAATTGCTTTGGCGATTGATTACTGTATTGAACATAATGTTTTAAAAGAGTTTTTGATTAAGAACAGAGCGGAGGTGTGCCGGATGTTATTATATGAATATGATGAGGCGTTGCATATGAATAATGAAAAGAAGATAAGCTGGGAAGAAGGCCGATTAGAAGGAATAGCGGAGCAGGTAGTAACAAGTGTCGAGAATGCCATGAATGTTTTAAGCATAAGTCTTGACGAGGCATGCCGTATTATAGGTACTAAGATTGAGACCTATTACGAAGCTAAGAATGCATACGATAAATAACTATTTATATAGTTTATAAATAAATTGCAATATTTAGGTGAGATTATGAATAATCCATTGAAGGAATTAAATGAATATGTAAGACTTAAAGAGGCTCTTTCTAAAAGAAAGGGCCCCGTTCTCGTGTCAGGATGTGTAGAGTCCCAGAAGGTTCAGCTGATAAGTTCTCTTATGAATATGAGCGGATGGAATCTTGTAGTGACATATAATGATGTAAGAGCCAGAGAGCTTTGTGATGACTTTAGGAATTTTACTGATGATGTGTGGGTGTATCCTGCCAAGGACCTTCTTTTCTACAATGCAGATGTACACGGAAGTGTTATTACGAGCCAGAGGATTAATGTATTAGCGAAGCTTACAGAAAATTCAGGCGGAGTAATTATAACTACTATAGATGGACTGATGGAGCATCTTATGCCACCTAGGGCATTTAAAGATAGTGTGATAACGCTTATCGAGGGAGAAGAAGCAGACAGTGAGAAATTGAAGAAGAATCTGGTATATCTCGGATATGAGAGAGAAGCTAAAGTAGAGCAGCCTGGCCAGTTTTCTGTGCGTGGCGGTATATTTGACATATATCCTTTTACCATGGAGAATCCGGTTCGAATTGAGTTCTGGGGAGATGATGTAGACTCCATACGTATTTATGATGCCGAGAGTCAGCGCTCCATAGAAAGGCTGGATGCAGTTGATATATATCCTGCATCTGAATTAGTGCTCAATGAGGATGTGCTTAGCATAGGCATATCAAAGATTAGAACAGAGCTAGAGAGTCAGATGGCACTCCTTAGGAAGGACATGAAGGGTGAGATAGCTGACAGGCTTAGGTTTGTAACAGAAGAGGTAATAGAAAGCCTGGAGAATGGCTGGCGCTCCGGTAATACGGAAGGCTATTTAAAGTATTTCTTTGAAGAAACAGCGGGACTTATCGAGTATACAAATAACAAAGTTCAGTATTTTATTGATGAACCACAGAGAGTTGCAGAGAAGGCTTCCGCTGTTGAACTAGAGTTCAATGAAAGTATGTATAACAGGCTTGAAAAGGGTGTAATATTACCCGGACAGGCTGATATACTGTTTGCTTCAAAACATATATTTGCTAAGCTCTCCACAGGTGACTGTTGTCAGTTGTCAGGCCTTGAGTTCAATGAAAGAAGGCTTCCGGCAAAAGAAAAGTACAATATTACAGTAAAGAACACCGGCTCCTATAATGGCAGTTTTGATATGCTGCTTAATGACTTAAAACGCTGGAAGAAGGAGAAGTACAGAGTGTTACTGCTTTCTCCGGTTAAATCAAGGGCTGAAAGACTTGCAAGAGAACTTAGAGAATATGAGCTTCTTGCTAATTATTCAGAGGATTACGGCAGGGATATAGTGCCCGGAGAGATTTTAGTCAGCTGCGGTAAGCTGCACAGAGGCTTTGAGTATCCTCTTATCAGATATGTAGTAATCACTGAGAATGATATGTTCGGCAGGGAGAAGAAAAAGACTAAGTACCGCAAGAAGTCAGGACTCTCCGGCAAGAAAATTCAGGACTTTGCAGAACTTTCTGTTGGTGATTATGTAATTCATGAAAATCATGGTCTTGGTATATATAAGGGTATTGAGAAGGTTAAGGTTGAGGGCATTGAGAAGGATTATATCAAGCTGGAATATGGTGACGGCGGTAAGCTTTATGTGCCTGTTACGCAGATGGATATTATTCAGAAGTATGCAGTCAGTGAAGGCAAGCTCCCGAAGCTGAATAAGCTTGGAAGTACTGAATGGTCAAAGACCAGAACCAAGGTAAAAAAGGCTGTTGCGGATATAGCAAAGGATTTAGTTGAGCTATATGCTAAGAGACAGCAGACGGCAGGCTTCGTTTACGGGCCGGATACAGTGTGGCAGGCGGAATTTGAGGAGATGTTTCCATACGAGGAAACAGAGGACCAGATAGAAGCGATAAATGCCGTTAAAAAGGATATGGAAGGCACTAAAATCATGGACAGACTTGTCTGTGGCGACGTAGGCTACGGAAAGACTGAAATTGCCATAAGAGCCGCATTCAAGGCGGTACAGGAGGGCAAACAGGTCGTATATCTGGTACCTACTACTGTTTTAGCCCAGCAGCATTTCAATACATTTACCCAGAGAATGATGGACTTTCCGGTGAGAATTGATTTATTGTCCAGATTCAGAAGCAGTGCCCAGCAGAAGAAGACTATAGAAGACTTGTCAAAGGGATTAGTTGACATTGTTATCGGAACCCACAGGGTATTGTCCAAGGATGTACATTTTAAGGATTTAGGTCTGCTTATTATTGATGAAGAGCAGAGATTTGGTGTAACTCATAAGGAGAAGATAAAGCAGCTCAAAGAGAACGTAGACGTACTTACCCTTACTGCTACACCAATTCCGCGTACACTTCATATGAGCCTTATTGGTATTCGCGATATGAGCGTGTTAGAAGAGCCTCCGGTGGACAGAGTGCCGATACAGACTTATGTCATGGAGTACAATGACGAGATGGTTCGTGAAGCGATTTCCAGAGAGTTGTCCAGAGGCGGACAGGTATTTTATGTATATAACAAGGTAAAAGATATAGAAGAGAAGGCGGCAAAGATTGCTCAGATGCTTCCTGAGGCAAATGTGGTAAGTGCCCATGGACAGATGAATGAGCGCCAGCTTGAGCGAATTATGTTTGATTTTATCAATGGTGAGATTGATGTGCTGGTGTCGACAACTATCATTGAGACCGGTATTGATATTTCCAATGTAAATACCATGATTATCGAGGATGCTGACCGCTTCGGATTATCCCAGCTCTATCAGTTAAGAGGCCGTGTAGGCCGCTCTAACAGAACAGCATATGCATTTATGCTTTATAAGAGAGATAAGATGCTTAATGAAGTTGCAGAGAAGAGACTGGCTGCGATTCGTGAGTTTTCTGACTTGGGTTCCGGTGTGAAGATTGCCATGAGAGACTTGGAGATAAGAGGTGCGGGCAATCTTTTGGGAGCCGAGCAGCACGGACACATGGAAGCGGTAGGATATGATTTATACTGTAAGATGTTAAATGAAGCGGTTACTGAGCTTAAAGGCGAGACAAAAGAAGATGTATTTGAAACAACTGTTGATTTCGATATGAATGCATATATTCCTGACAGTTACATTGCAAATGAACATCTTAAGCTTGATATGTACAAGAAGATATCCTGCATTACTACTTCAGAGGATTTAGAAGATATTCAGGATGAACTCATTGACAGGTTTGGTGATATGCCTAAAGAGGTTGAGAATTTGATTTATGCAGCATCAATAAAGGCAATAGCTCATGAGATTTATGTTACTGAGGTAAAGGCAAACCGCAGAGAAATCAGATTTACCATGTACAAGAATGCTAAAGTTGTGGCTGAAAGAATTCCTGAAGTGTTGAAAAAATATAAAGGTATGTTAAAAGTTAAGCCGGGAAGCGAGCCTGTATTTGCTTATACTTACACCGGAAAGACGCAAATCTCCCTTAATGAGATGTTAGAAACGGTGAAATTACTGTTAAATGACATAAAGTTCTTGCTAGAAAGCTAGAAACGTACTATAATATAAGGGTCGTACAATATTTGAGGAGGAGAGTTTAAATGAATATTAAGATAAAGGTGGTTTCGTTATTATTAGCGGTTATCATGGTAGCCGGTGTATTTAGCGGATGCTCAATAGGCGGTGTTAATACAGAGGATTATGGCACTGTAGCAGTAGCAACTTATGGAGATAAGAATGTTTATCTTGATGAAGCTAATTTCTTTATAAGAAACAGCCAGTATGTTTATGAGATGTATTATGGCACAGATATCTGGAAGAATGAGCAGTATGCAGGCATTTCTGATTATTTAATTGAGAATGTTATGTCAGCTCTTTATCAGACAGAGGTTTTAGTAAGCAAAGCAGAAGAGCTTGGTGTTACACTTTCTGATGAGGATAAGGAGAAGGTTGCGGCATCTGTTAAGGAATTCTTTGAGGAAGCTGACGAGAAGCTTGTTGAAGCTTGCGGTATCAGTGAAGAGCGTTTAACTGAGATTTACGAGAAGAATGCACTTGCTAATCGTGTATATGAGACAACATATACCGGTAAGGATTTCTCTGTAACAGACGAAGAAGCTGCTCAGAGAACAGTAAGTTATATTCTTGTACCATCTGCTGCCGGAGAAGACAAGGCTAAGGAAGTTCTTGATAAGGTATCAGGCGGAGCTGATATGGAGAAGACTGCTAAGGAATACAGCTATTCATATAGCACATTAACATTTGGTGACAGCGATTATGATAACGAGATTGGTACTGTATCTGCCGGTATGGAAGAAGGCGAGTATGCAATTGCCAATGTTTCAAGTGATGGCTGGTATGTAATGTTTATGAAGGACAAGTTTGACGAGACAGCAACTGCTAATAAGAAGGTATCATTAGAGGATGCTAAGAAGGTAGATTTATTTGAAGCAGCATATGCAGAGTGGCTTGAAGCAGGTCCTGAGTTTGAAGTAGATAAAGATATTTTAGGTCTTATTAAGTTCAAGAATGCTATTTATGAGGTACCTGAGACAACAGCCGCATCAACAGAGGCTGCCGAAACAACAGAAGCAGCAGAGGACACAACAGCTGCTGAATAATATGTTGTATATAATTTAATATTGATATATAAAAGGGACTTGCTTAGGCAAGTCCCTTTGTTAGTTAATTAAGTATTACACTGTCATTGAGTACCAGGGTGCTGTATAAGAACAATACGTCCTGATTTTTAAATTCAACAACATTTCCAAGATAGGTGCTTTGCACATATCTAATATCTACAACAGTAATTTTTGAGTAGCCCTCTGCCAGTAGCGGAACTATGCTGCTTCCAAAAGAATCACGGAATATAATGAGTTCCTTTTCTGTGTCAGCGTTAGGGTTTTCAATGGTTAATACTGCTTCTGTGCCGGAGAGGAACATCTCGTAGGCATCCTTGCCATTGGCCTTGTTCATATTGTACATAGGCTGATTAATCGGAGTACCTTTGCTGTAGCTTGTAACAATACATTTATCAAGGGTGTCGTTTGTAAGATACTTTATAGTATCAGGAGATAAAGGTAAAGCTGACTGGCCATAGTACACGCCGTAGAATGGTATGTCAAGGGTGTTCTCAGTGTATTCACCGGATATGTCAGTACCCATTTTATTAGCAAGCCTTTCGGCAACATCAATTATATTCTCCTGTCGCCAGTGGGTGTCGGTTCGGTAATAGTCCTCGATAGAAAGTAAATCAGTTATTTCAATGTATTCCATAAAGTCAATTTGTTCTTTAAGTCGTCCTGTCAGTTCATCATAATCAAAGGAGAGATAACCGTTATCTTTGGCAAGGAAGTAATTCTTGTCCGGAACAACAGAATAATATAACGTCATGTCTTTGTCAGCCATATAAGTATCGTATAGCCACTTAAACTTTTCTGCTGCGTTATCAATCATTGATATGTTAAGTGGGTACTCCATCTTAGAGGCATAACCGTCGGCAAGATAAATATCATTATTATCAAGCTGATGAAGACCGTAAAAGGCTGAAATGGATTTCAATGTTCTGAAATTATCTCTGAGAGGAAACTGGTCAAGAGTATAGCTTTCAAAATCAGTCATGAATTTACCTGATAATATGGTATCTACAGAGAGTTCAGGAAACTTTTTTAGTTCTCGTCTTTCGCTGTCAGAATAATCAGTTTGTGGCTTAACCCAGCAAAACAGTGTGAGTGCAAATACGAAGACAGCCATCACAACCGTAAGCACAATATTTTTAATTTTATCGTTCATATAGCTGCCCTCCTAGAATCTGAAATAAAGGAATGGGTTAAATGACCCGTCTACAAGGAACGCTGTTACAAGAAGCATTAATATAACAAGTACAACCGGTTCCAGCACATTGAGAATCTTATTAGATGTTTCGGACTGTCGTACCTTTGTTATCAGTCTGCTTACAACCGGTGTAGCACCGATAATTGCTATAATAATTACAAATGCATAGCTTCTTAAATAGTAAATAAACTCTGCTGAAACAAGTGGGATATCACCTGCACCAAACATACCTCCGATATAAGCAAAGGCCTCGCTCATATCAGTAGCGTTAAATATAACAAAGCTGATAATAATAAAGAACATAACATAAATATGTTTGAGTACTTTTGATTTGTTTAAATATTTAAGCAGGTATAACTTTTCGATTACAAGAAGTATTGCAAAGTAAAGTCCCCATATAATGAAGTTCCAGGCAGCCCCATGCCAGAACCCGGTAAGCATCCAAACAATAAAGATGTTTAAGAGCCAGCGCAGCTTAGGTACTCTGTTTCCTCCAAGAGGAATGTATACATAATCTCTGAACCAGGAGCCGAGGGACATATGCCAGCGGCGCCAGAACTCGGTAATACTTCCTGATATATAAGGGTAATTAAAGTTTTCTAAAAAGGTAAAACCGAATATTCTTCCAAGACCGATTGCCATATCACTGTAACCGGAGAAGTCAAAGTAAATATGCAGAGTAAAGGCTATGGCATAGAGCCAGTAAAACATTACTGAGGTATCATCAGTTGCTCTGAAGATGTCACAGACTTCACCTAAAAGGTTTGCAATAAGGACCTTCTTGGAAAGACCGATTACAAATCTGCGGATACCATTTGAGACCTGCTCAAAGGTATGAGTTCTTGTTTCAAGCTGCTCGGCAATAGTCTGGTATCGGACTATTGGTCCGGCAATAAGCTGTGGAAACAATGCAACATAAGCGGCAAGATTAATTATATTCTTCTGAGATTTGACTTCACCTCTATACACATCAATAGTGTAGCTTATACTCTGGAAGGTATAAAAACTGATACCTATTGGAAGTGCAATTTTAAGCAGAGGCACAGAGAGTCCTGTAACTGCATTAAAATTATCAATAAAGAAGTCTGCATACTTAAAATATCCAAGAAAACCAATACCGGACACCACTGATAGTATCAGAAATACTTTTGAAAGAGTGGTATTCTGATATTTTTCAATTAAAAGTCCGAATATATAGCTTAAAGTTATGGAGAGCATCATTAAGAATACATACTTTGGCTCGCCCCA
>JAZULV010000050.1:0-12872 GCA_045603305.1 Lachnospiraceae bacterium
AGGTGGTTTATTTTTATTGTGACACAAAACAATCTCCGTCTATTAAACACAACATGGACCGATACTTTTTTCATAATTAAACAATTCTAAATTTATCTATCTTCCTTTGGCTTACACCATACCAAAAGGCAAATAATCGAAATCACAAGCAATGAAATAGCAAGAGCTATTCTCAAAATATCATTTATTTGAGGTGATGTATATAGAATAAAATCCGGTATATTAGCTATGGTATGTGCCACAATAGCAACGTGCAAAGAACTTGTTTTTTCATAGATGATAGCCAACACAAGCCCCATAACAAAAGCACCTATTGCTAAAGTAATGCCACCTGCCATAATATGCATAACTCCAAAAATCGCAGAACTAACAATTATTGCTACCTTTGCAGAAAATGATTTTTTTAATGTATTAAGCATTATTCCTCTACACATTATTTCTTCTGTAACAGGTGCAGAAGCTAATAACGCAAGAGCCAGCATAGGAATGGCAAATGCACTATAATGATTTGCACTAATGTGCGTTGCCGCAGAAGCGTTTGCCGTAGCGTCATAAGTAATTAACGAATAAAACATTGAATATGTAAAAGCAATAACACAAGGCATAAAATATGATTTAGCATTTAATTTAGTAATTTTCCAATCCTCTTTTATATTTACTTTCCTGATTTTACATATCAACACCGCAATAAAAACAAATAGTAAGTTCGAAATTATAGTAGTTATAAGTAACTTATCAATGAGCCATTGATTTAGTATAGTATCTTCTGTAATACCACTTGCTACAGCGCTAATACAAAACACCATCTGTACAACAAACTGCAAAAAAAGTTGAGCACAACCCAACCAATACATTTAAATATATTTTTCATAAACACCTCTATATATTGGAATTTATCGATTACGTGAATTCCACTCTTCACGTGTTATAGCATATGCGTATGAAATTTTATTCTTTGCATCAGGATATTCCTTTACCTTTTTCATTCCATTTGCGATGGCGGTAGAATATGACCCAACATTTGTATATTTCATATAAGAATACAGACAATCATATTCCGTATTTTCAAATGCCCAATCTCTTACTGCTCTCGTAGCTTCGCTCCCATAACCTTTTCTCCAATGTCTCTTATGAATATGATACCCAATTTCAGGAAGCAATTCTCCATCGATACTTTGAATGGTCATTCCGCAATCGCCAATAAATTCGCCTGTTTCCTTTAAGGTTACAGCCCATATACCAAAGCCATATGTTTGATAATTCTGAATATTCCATTCAATCCAATGCCTTGTCATTTCTTCGTCATAAGGCTTTGGATAATGTTGCATGGTTTCTGCATCGGACAGGATTTCAAATAGTGCTTCAAAATCCTCCAAAGTATAATCTCTTAATATTAACCGTGCTGTTTCAAGTACCATTGTCATCCCTCCAAATTCAAATTTATTAAACCAATTATACCACAAAATGTATTACTCTACAATTTATTACGAACCTTATTGCCCCTAAACAGTCTACACAAAAAGAAAAGCACCAGACCATTACAGTCTGATGCCTGCCCCTGCCAAGGAATGCGGATGGTGGGACTTGAACCCACACGAGGTTGCCCCCGTCAGATTTTGAGTCTGATGCGTCTGCCATTCCGCCACATCCGCTCACGCAGAGAATATTTTAGCACAGCGATTAATAAAACGCAAGTACTTTTAGTATTTTGTTGATATAAATATAACTCAATATATAGTCAAACTTGTCTGAAATACTATTTATCTATCTGATAAAATTAAACAGTACCTATGCAGCTAAACTTCTTCATCAAACCAATACCTATGGCATGAGGTCCGGTATGCACGGCAACTGTAGCTCCTATCTGAACAAATAAAGTATCTTTGATAGCATTGTACTTTTTAATGTGTTCTTTTATCATTTCAAGATAATTCTTACCTTCTTCCACATCATATCCAAAACCAACAGAGAATTCATAATCTTCAGGATTTTCTCCACTGTTCTCAAAATGCTTACGAAGCACTTCGATTACCTTTGCAATAGATTTCTTTCTTCCTCTTGAAATAGCTTCTGCAGATATTTCTCCGTCATTAAGCACAATTATAGGCTTCAAAGATAATAAATTAGTAGCAACAGCCGCAACCTTACCGATTCTTCCGCCGGCATGTAAGTAATCAGTATTGCCCACAGTAAAGAATATTCTTCCGGTTGGAATCAGTTTATTAATGCCCTCAACAGTCTTCTTAAAGTCCCATCCGGCCTGCTGCATCTTAGCTGCTTCAAGTAACAAAAGCCCCTCTGAAACAGTACACTGCTTAGAATTAATCACTTCTATTCTTACATCAGGATATTTCTCAAGTGTAATTTCTCTGGCGTTGCAGGCAGAATTATACGAACCGCTTAATGTAACAGTCATACAAAGACAAATTATATCCTTTCCTTCCTTTGCGAACTGTTCAAAAGCATCCATATAGTCCTGAACTGACGGAAGAGATGTCTTTGGAATAACCTCTGTATTCCCAACCATTCTTTCATATACTTCTCTGATACCGATTTCCTTAATCTCTTTTTCATATTTCACTTTATCAAATGAAATATAAAATGGTATAACATGCAGATTATTCGCCTCAATCTGTTCTTTTGTAAGGTCACATCCACCATCACATATAAGCTGGTATGCCATAATTTCGCCTCCCTGTAATAAAATAATTAATAATAAACCTCTAGTTCTATGATTCCTTATTTCAATGATAAAAATGCAGCCAGTGCTCCTCTCTGCCCCTTTGAAGCCCGATGAGAGAACAAAAGCTTGGGGTTGCAACAGGTACACACATCCGTCACCGCAATATGCTCCTCTAAAATCCCTGCTGATAACAGTACCTGCCTATTAGCTTCCCATAAATTAAGCTGGTACCTGCCATTACTGTTTTCATAAAACAGTTTGTCCCATAACTCTTTATCAAATCCATCTTTGAATTCTATAATAACATCCTCACTTACTTCATAGCAAGTGTCACATATACTTGGTCCTATGCAGGCAATAATATCTGCTGGATTACTTCCGAACTCTTCACGCATCGCCTTTACAGTAACTGCACCCATATAACTAACTGTACCGCGCCAGCCTGAATGTGATAGTCCTATCGCTTTATTCTTCACATCAAGAAAATATAGCGGCACACAGTCCGCATAAAAAGTAACCAGCGGAAGATTAGGTACATTTGTAATCATTCCGTCTACATCAGTAAACTGTCCCGGCTTTGATATACCGTTCCCTGCATCTTCTTCATAAACTCTGCGCACATTAGTAGTATGAGTCTGATGAGAAGCAGTAAGTCTGTCGTAAGGCATATCCAGTGCCTTTGCCATCCTCTTAAAATTCCCGATGACATTCTCCCTCGACTCTTCCTTCTTAAAGTCAAGGTTCATGGATGTGCACACTCCGGTACTGACACCACCAAGTCTTGTTGAAAATCCATGCTTTACAAGCCCGGTTTCTTCTAATATCGGATAAGTAAAATATGGCACATCCCCTGATGTATTCAATCTTATCTCTGATATCATGCCTTTATGCCTGTATTCCATATTTTTTCTGCTCCTCCATTTTGAACACTAATTAATTATATCACAAAAAGGATTATTGCAGAATATCAATAATTATTTTTCTGCAATAATCCTGTTAAGCACTAATTATTTATTTACTTTAGTATTCTCAAGTAACATATCTTCAACAAGTGTGTATAAAGCCTGCTGATAAATATAGCCTTCGCCATACTTCTCTGCTATTGTTTCATAACTTGCTGAATCATATCCGATACCTGTGAGATAAGTAAGCAAATCATCTTCAGTTACTTCAGTGTTGCCATCCTCAGCTATAGCCTGGGTAATAAGAGCCTGCTTTGTACCTTTTTCAGCATAATCCTTAACCATATCCTCATATCCGGCTTCATCAACTTCATAAAAGGCGTATTTATCATCCCACATATACTGTCCTGTCATGGCATAATAATACTCGTTGTAGTAATTATACTGGTTCTCCATCTCAAGGTCATAAACTTCCAGTTCATTATTAAAATAATCCTGAGGATACTCATTTACTGCCGAATTCTCTACAACGTAGTTCCATACATAATTTACTTTATTATTCTCGGCAAGTGCATCTTCAATATACTGTCTGTACTCATCGGCTGTACTTGCGAAATCTGAAAGATTTGTCTGTACGAACTCATCCGTAAATTCAGGTGTAGTGTAAATTCCGTTAATGGTTACTTCAAAAACAGCATCCTTACCGTTGAGGGCTTCATTACCATAATTCTCCGGGAAAGTAACTTCAACAGTAACATTATCGCCAACCTTATATCCTACAAGCTGCTCTTCAAAATCATCAATGTAGCTTCTGCTTCCAAGTGTAAGCTCTGCTCCGCCACCTTTGGTATCTCCACCTTCAAAAGCAACTCCGTCAACAGTACCCACATAATCAATATTAAGTGTGTCGCCTAACTCAGTAACCTTATCAGTCTCTGTATCAATACTTTCAAAAGAAGCAAGCACACTATCAATCTGCTCCTGAATCTCTGATTCCGCAGGTTTAATATCGTTATAATCAATTACAATATTCTTGTAATCGCAGAGTTCTACATAATCACTTGCTTTAATATCCTTGATATAGCCGTTATTCTCTAAATACAGGCTGTACTGTACTTTAGAAGTATCCGGCTGGGCAGCATCAGTATTACCTTCTGCCTCATTGATTATCTGATTTACCTTATCAAATAAACCATAATTCTTTGCAACTGTAACTAACCCGGCAACAATTAAAATAATAAATGCTAAAATGCCAAGTGCTATAACTACAACAAACAAAACAGTCTGTGTTTTCTCGCTCTTTGTCTTCTTAGGAGCTTCAACAGTCTTTTTAGCAACAGGAATATCTTCGTTATCTACAGCCTCCGGTTCCTCGTTATTAACCTCAAAATCCGGCTCCGCTTCTCTATCAGATGTTTCCATCACAGCATCAGCTGTATCATCTGCAATGTCTGATAATTCATCTGCTGCATCATTTTCTCTGCTGAACAAAACCATCTCTTCGTCATTGTTAAGCTCTAAGTTATCGTCATTATTTAAAAATTTATCGTCCATGACTCCTCCAAATATAATTAATTGCAACTGATATTATAAAATAAAACTGCAATTAATCACAAGCATAATTAATTATTAATCGTAAAGGTTGTATAAATCTGATCTAAATATGAAGAATATACGTCATAACCTGCATTCATAGTATCTTCATCAACATAAAACTCTATGGTTGTATAATAATTACCATCATAGATATCATATGAACGATAATAATGAAAATCATCCCAGCTATTATATGCCTCGTAGAATATTGCAGTAGTAGCTCCATCTTCTAACACCTTGCTGTCACGTATATTCTCACCACCAAAGAGATTATCCATTTCTTCTTTACAATATTCAATCATTTCCTGGCTGTCGCTGAAATAATCGCCTATCTCCTGAATTGTAACATACATCTCAAACATACCGGATTCACTACCGAAAGCTTCATATGCAGTACCTTCTTCTGTTGTCTGCTGACCAACGTACACCCATGAATCCGGGAGATAAATACTTGCCTGACCATCATACATGCTGTACTCCTCAAATATCAGACTATCATCACCTGAATCTATAGAAGCACCACTCATTCTCACTACATTATACTGATCAGCTGAATCCATATTTACAAGAATGGCACTGTCAGTATCATATTCATCCAGATAAAGGGCCACTGAAAAATAGTCATCTGCACTATACTGGGCAGACTTATCCTCTCCACCTGAAATATATGTATCTACATAAAGCTGAAAACAGAAGAATCTGTCGCTGTCAGTTCCCATATGATCTAACTCTGAAGCATCCATACCATAGTAATCAAAAGCTTCCTGTCCACTATAAACTGTCATACCGCTACCGGCATAATAGTTATCACTCATATCATTGTAATCCTTATACCAGCCCCAGGTTCCGTCTTCATTTAACACATAAGTTGCTGTACCTGAACCGCTTTCGATAAGCCACTGACCATAAATATACTCAGAATAATCTGTAACAGCCTCTTCTGTATATACTTCATCATAATTATAATCATAGTCATAATCTTCATCGTAGTTATAATCATAATCGTCTTCAAAAATATAATCCGTACCACTATCATCCGGCATAAAGATAAATATCACTAGCATAACAATGCTTAATAACAGTCCAAGTGCACCTGTAATTATACCTGCAATACCAAAGCCTTTACCGGCACCCTTTTTATTAAGATGAATAATACCGCAAATAACAGCTACGATTGACATAATTACGCCTATACATACACTACAGCAGCATACAATACTTAAAATACCAAATACCATTGATACAATTCCAAGAGCTGATGAACCCTTATTCACTGAATCAGTATATGAACTGTCACCACCATATGAATAACTGCTCACATTGCTGCTTCCGTAGGAATAGCTTGATGTGTTATTCTGTGTGCTGCCAGCCTGTGAAGTGTTGCGGGTAGGATCATAAGTTGCTTCACTTGTCTGCGTCTGAGCAGCATCTGTATTATTAACTGTACTGTAACTGCCTGCATATGATTCAGTCACAACATTAGTATCCTGACTATTAATCTGCGCCGCTGTATCAAAGCCGTTGTAACCATCTGACACAGAACTGTCATTCATGCCGCTGCCAAATACAGAATCAGTACTCATATTCGCATCTGTTGAACTATTCAGTACATCTGAAGTGCTTGAATAACCATAGTTGTAGGATGAGATATTACTTGTACTTTCCGTAACAGAGGATAAAACGTCTGATGTATAGCTACTACCTGATATATCAGGCATATCACTATTATTGTTATCCGCTGTAAATGAATTATACTCTCCATTATAATTTGTCTTTTCTTCCATACCGTTTTTCCCTTTCTTAATTACCAAAAACTGCTTTAATTATACACTAACAAACAAAAGGCATCATGTCAACCAAGATTGTAATCAGACTAATAAATAATATGCAAAAAGCAAAGCGGCACCTAGTCATACAGATATACTGCTCCTCGTATGCCGCTTTTACTAATTACTATATTATACTCTCATCTGTGCACCAAACTGATTGCTTAATTCACTGATAACCTTTTCAATTACAGCATCTGTCATCTCATCTGTTACATCAGTTGTCTCTGATGCAAGCTTAACATTAAATGCCATACTCTTCTTATCTAAACCTAACTTTTCACTTTCGAAAATATCGAACAGTGTTACCTTCTTAATAACTTCATCGCAGGCACAAATTGCATCAACAATAGTTCCGCACTCTACGCTTCTGTCAATTAAGATTGAAATATCTCTGCTGTTACCTGCAAAGCCTGTTTCAGGAACATACTTAATTGCCTTCTTAAATAATTCTGATAATACACTGTAATCAATCTCAGCTATGAAAATCTTTGCATCGGCCTTCTTACCTGCTGCAATACTCATACTGTCAACTATTTCATAGCGAAGCTGGCCGAAGTGACCAATCTTCTGACCATTGCAGTATACTTCTGCTGTTCTGCCCGGATGTAAGTAAGGAACATTGCCTCTCTTGTATGTGAAGGTTAAATCATTAGCATATGCGAATGCTTCTAAGCTTCCCTTCATTGCAAAGAAATCTTCCTCTGCTCCACAGGCACCAAGGCAAATCATCTTCTTCTCTATCGGTGGCTCTGTAAGTGGTAATGCCTTTGGAATATATATATTCGCCATTTCAAAGAAACGTACTGCTTCGTTACCGTTCTTAATATTGTTCTCGATTACTCTTACCATGGATGGTGCCATAATAGTTCTCATGACACTTAAGTTTTCAGTAATAGGGTTAAGGAGCTCTACTACTTCTCTTTCCTTGGCATCCTCAGGAATAAGGAACATATCAAATTCAGTCTTTGCAACCATCGCAATAGTCTGGATTTCATAGTAACCTAAAGAACATAAGTATTCTTTAACTGCAAGCTCTCTTGTCTGGCAGCTGTTAAGTCCACCATTTGTAACCTTAGCTGCATCAAGGAAGGTTGGTGTCACCTTATCATAACCATACTCACGGATAACCTCTTCTGCAATATCCTGATATGTCTCAATATCCTCACGGTATCTTGGTATGGCAAGAGTAAGTACACCATCACTTAACTCTACTTCAAACTGAAGGGCATTTAAAATTTTCACCATCTCTTCTTCAGGAACGGTAATACCAAGTACCTCATTAACCTTAGCAGTCTCAACCTTTATAACTCTCTTCTCTGTAGACGCTCCACCGGATACATCAAAATGGCTGGAACTTACCTTAGCAATGCCTAATGTCTGTACAAGGTTAAGGGCACGGGCCATACCACATTCTACAGTGTGCTCATCGATACCCTTTTCAAATCTGGCTGCCGCATCAGAACGAAGTCCTAAGCTTCTTGAAGTCTTACGAACATTGTCCTTTAAGAACTTGGCAGACTCAAAAAGAACTTCCTTTGTTGTGTCCTTAATCTCACTGTTAAGACCACCCATAACACCGGCAAGACCTACTGCCTTTACCTTATCGCAGATAAGTAAGTTGTTCGGTGTTAATACACGCTTCTTCTCATCAAGGGTGATGAGTTCCTCACCGTCTTTGGCTCTTCTGACAATAATTGATGAACCTTCTAAAGTGCTTAAATCAAAGGCATGCATAGGCTGCCCCATCTCTACAAGCACGTAGTTTGTGATGTCAACCATCGCACTAATTGCGTTGTGTCCTACTGCAATAAGTCTTCTCTTCATCCAGAGAGGAGTCTCTACTTCTTTTACATCATATACATAGTGTCCTAAATATCTAGGGCAAAGCTCTTTATCAATAACTTCGATACTGATGTCTCCATTTACAGTACCATCTTCTGTGTAGCTCATATCAGGAGCCTTGAAAGGCTTGTTAAGTGCTGCTGCAACTTCTCTTGCGATACCAACTACTGACTGGCAGTCAGGACGGTTTGCTGTAATAGAAATATCAAATAAATAATCATCTAACTCAAGGTATTCCTTCATCTCCATACCAAGAGGAGCATCCTCATCAAGAATCATGATTCCGTGTACGTCTGCTCCCGGATACCAGTCCTTGTTAAGATTCATCTCCTCGCCTGAACAGAGCATACCGTAAGAAATCATATCAACCATCTTTCTTGGCTGAATATCAAGTCCGCACGGAAGCTTTGCACCTACTAAAGCAGCAGGCACCTTTGCACCAACAAATACATTATCAGCACCTGTTAAAATCAGATGATCCTCACCCATAGGTCCGCAGTTTACATGACAAATCTGAAGATGGGTACCTTCATAATGCTCCATGGATGTAATCTGACCAACAACAACCTTTTCAAGATTCTCTCCAAGGTATTCCATACCTTCTACTTCAAAGCCGACAGAAAACAATTTAGTTTCCAGCTCTTTCGGCTCTATATCAATATCTACATATTCTTTTAACCAACTATATAAAACTTTCATAATACCCTCCGATTTATGCCTTGAACTGCTTTAAGAACTCAATATCATTTTCGAATAACTTGCCCATGTGATTGATACCATACTTAAGCATCGCAATACGCTCAATACCGATACCAAATGCAAGACCTGAGTACTTTGAAGAATCAATGTTACAGTTTTCAAGAACCTTGTTATTTACGATACCGCCGCCTAATACTTCAATCCAGCCGGTTCCCTTACAAAGAGAACATCCTGCACCACCGCACTTAAAACAGCTTACATCAACCTCTACAGAAGGCTCTGTAAACGGGAAGTATGAAGGACGAAGTCTTGTCTTAGCCGCATCAGAGAAAATTGCCTTAACAAACTGGTCTAACATACCCTGTAAGTCACAGAGAGTAATATGCTCGTCTACAACAAGACCTTCTAACTGGCTAAACATCGGTGAATGAGTTGCATCACTGTCTGAACGGAATACCTTACCAGGTACAAGCACCTTAATTGGAGGCTTCTTCATATCCATAACACGAATCTGTCCCGGTGATGTATGGGTACGAAGCAGTAAGTCTTCTGTAAGCCAGAAAGTATCCTGCATATCTCTTGACGGATGATCCTTTAATACATTCAGTCTTGTAAAGTTGTGGTCATCATCCTCGATTTCAGGACCTTCAAATATATCAAAGCCCATGCCGGCAAATACATTAATCATCTCATTCTTAATAGATGTTAATGGGTGAAGATTACCTGATGCTGTCATCTTTGCAGGAAGGGTAACATCTACCTTCTCATCATCATAACGGGCCATCATTTCTTTCTTTTCGATTTCAACCTTCTTCGCATCATATAAGCCCTGAGCCCAGTTCTTTACTTCATTTACAGCCTGACCATAGGCTTTCTTCTCTTCATTTGGTACATTCTTAATACCATTCATCAGCTTCTGAATCTCGCCGCCCTTGCCTAAATACTTACTCCAGAACACGGCAAGCTGTTTTGCATCTTCAATCAAACCTAACTCTGACTGATATTCAGCCTTAATTGAATCCATATTCATCTTTCATATCTCCTTACTTTAATATTCCTGCCACCAATAAGTGGTATCTGCTTATACCCTGAATGGGTTTATTATTGTATGTAAGTCTAAACCGGCTGTCACCGGGACCCGTTTAATCAGCGTTAATACGAAAATAAAAAATCGCCCCTAAAAAGGGACGACAAAATCGCGGTACCACCCTAATTCCTGCATAAGCAGGCACTCGGAATGCTTAACGTGCATTAACGTCATCTCCTACATAAACTTCAGAGATGAAGCTCCGGTGGGAAATTCAATGATTGTCTGAACTTGGGATGGCTTACAGCCGGTGACCCTCCCTCTCTTAAAGAAAACAAACATCTACTGGCAAATAATCAGAACGATTACTGCATACACCTTCATTGCCTTTGGTTATAAACTTATGGATTATTTTATACAAATAAATAGTAAAAGTCAAGTAAATTATACTCGCATATCAATTACTGCCCCTATTTTCATAATCTTCATCAATTTCACTGCGCCATTTTGAGGACAAAGACGCTGACGCTCTTACTTTACCTACTGCCTTTGATACGGCATTATACATAATCTTTGTTCCCTTTGAATCTGAATTGTAATTAACCGCATTTTCTTTATTAATGCCAATATGGACAGCAGTTTCCACAGCATCAATATTAGCGCCTATAAATATAAACTCCCAGTTATCTTTTTCTTTCCTCTCCTCAATCATCTTTTTGACAGTGCCGCTATCGTATATGTGGCTTGCATTTTCCATGCCGTCTGTTGTTATCACAAACAATGTGTGTTCCGGCACATCTTCCGGACGGGCATACTTATGAATGCTGCCGATATGATGTATTGCTTCGCCAATTGCATCAATTAAGGCGGTGCATCCACGAACAGTATAGTCTTTGTCAGTCATTTTGCTTATCTTAGAAAGTTTAATACGGTCATGTAGAACTTCAGACACATTATCAAACAAAATTGTAGAAACATAGCACTCTCCGTCCAGTTTCTTTTGTTTTTCTATCATCGCGTTAAAACCGCCGATTGTGTCGCTTTCCAGTCCGGCCATAGAACCACTTCTGTCAATAATAAACACCAGCTCTGTAATATTATTTTTTTCTTTCATCACAATTACCTCCGAAATATTATTAAGGATTAACCTTGTGATGATATTGTACTATTCTTATCTAAGATATTGGTCGCCTGCCATGCGACACTTTTATACGCCTAATAAACTTTGGTCAAAGGCGAATAATGCTTCGTTAATCTCAAAAATATTGTAATTAGAATTCTGTATAAAATACTCTATAATAATATCAAATTTACTGCTGTGGGAAAGGGCAAATCCGGCCTTCATAAGCAGCTCTTTAGTTTCTTCAAGATTAAGCTCCAGTGCTATGGCAAAGGCAATTGCCGTAGTCTTACTCGGATGATAATTGATATCGCTGCGAATTTTAGAAAAGAGCTTACGGTCAACATTTGCTTTCTTGTAACACTGTACATCAGTCATGCCACACTCATCTATTTTCCTTAGAAGCATCTGTGAAAAGCTTTCATCCATTTGTCCAATCATCTCAACCAGGCCGGCATTTGCCTTTTCTTCAGCCATTGATGTTGAATCAGTTCTCTTCTTTGACATTCCTACAGCATCTGAAAATGCCTCTTTTAACTTCCCTTTATACTTTCTGCCAGCACAGACTTCTTTATAATTCTTTGGTTGCCTATGGTTGATATATGAATTTATGTCCTCGTACAACTCTTCATTAATTATGCTGTAAGGCTTATCAAATATAACTACATAAACCATCATATCATTTTTTTCTAAGAAAGAACTAATAGCATCAATTGCAACTCTTAACGCCTTGTCCTTAGGATATCCGTATATGCCGCTTGATATTAACGGAAAAGCAACATTTTCACATTTATATTCTTTTGCAAGCTTTAAAGACTCCTGATAACAAGATTCTAAAAGCTCTTTTTCACCATTATTGCCGCCTCTCCATACCGGTCCAACAGTATGAATAATATATTTGCATGAAAGATTGTAGCCGCCGGTAATTTTAGCCTGTCCGGTTTTACAGCCGCCAAGCATCCTGCATTCGAACAACAGCTCTTTACCCGCAGCCCTGTGAATGGCACCATCCACGCCGCCTCCGCCGAGTAATGATGAATTAGCAGCATTTACTATGGCATCACACTTCATTTTAGTTATATCATTATGAACAATCTGAATAGGCATATGTATCTTCTCCTTCAAATATAATTAATAATTATTATCTCATAGCTTCTACTCATATATAATTAAT
>JAZULV010000051.1:0-12353 GCA_045603305.1 Lachnospiraceae bacterium
AAATAGATGAATAATCTATGTAACAAAAGCTCCTTTTATTTTTATGAATAATTAATTATGTTATAAGGTAATAATATTAATCAAGATTATACATTGGATTAAATTTTACTTATTAAATAATATTAAAGCTATGCTGAGTAGAATAGTATAAGCGGTAGAAGTGAACCTATCAATAAAAGCTTCCTTTGCTGTGTTGTGAGTGGTGTCATAAGACTAACTCTGACATAGGCGGTGCTTCACATTACATACTCGTTGGAAATAACAATACCATATCATACTCATTCTGAAATATTGTATAAAATATTTTATAGAAAGATAAGTCTTACTAAAAATACAAGTTTTTAAATTTGAATTGAGAAACTATCAACCACAAATTTAAATTGAAACTAATAAAATATGCATGATAGAATGTATAATGTGCATAAAACTGTGCATAAAAGTAAAAAGTGTGCATAAATACTAAAAAATATTCACAAATAACTTGACAGATTACGGTATTGGAAGTAACATTGCTTTAGTTATATTACTATTTGTGTTAACGAAAACATGGAGGATTAGTTATGGAACAGGAAATCATGTCAAAGGCGCAGGTGCTTATAGAGGCACTTCCATATATTCAGAGATTTAACCGTAAGATTATAGTAGTTAAGTATGGCGGCAGTGCCATGATTGATGAGGAACTTAAGAAGAATGTTATTAAGGACGTAGTTCTTTTGAAGCTTGTTGGTTTTAAGCCAATTATTGTTCACGGAGGCGGCAAGGAGATAAGCCGCTGGGTTGGCAAGGTAGGCAAGGAGCCTCAGTTTGTGAACGGACTTCGTGTAACTGACGAAGAGACCATGGAGATTGCTGAGATGGTGCTTAACAGGGTTAACAAGAGTCTTGTATCTATGGTTCAGGAACTAGGTGTTAAGGCTGTAGGTATCAGCGGTAAAGACGGCGGTCTGCTCCATGTTAATAAGAAGCTTTCTAACGGTGAGGACATTGGTTTTGTAGGAGAGATTGATCAGGTTAATTCTAAGATTATCATGGATTTACTGTCAAATGACTTCCTTCCGATAGTATGTCCGATAGGTTATGACGATAATTATAACTCATATAATATAAATGCGGATGATGCAGCCTGTGCTATCGCTAAGGAAGTAAATGCTGAGAAGCTTGCTTTCCTTACAGATATCGAGGGTGTATACAGAGATTTCAATGATAAGAGCAGCCTTATCTCTGAGCTTACTATTGAGGAAGCCGAAGAATTTATACGAGCTGGCAATGTAGGCGGAGGTATGATTCCTAAGCTTCAGAACTGTGTATCAGCTATCCATGAGGGCGTGTCAAGAGTACATATTTTAGATGGTCGTATTTTACACTGTCTGTTACTTGAGATATTTACTAACAAAGGTATAGGAACTGCGATTATAAGGTCCAAGGAGGATAAGTTCTATCATGAACATGACTGAGTATATTAATGAAGCCGAGAGCGTGCTTCTCCATACATATAACCGTTACCAGATTGTATTTGACAAGGGTGAGGGTGTTTATCTCTACAATATAGAGGGAAAGAAGTATCTTGATTTTGCTGCAGGTATTGCAGTATTTGGTCTTGGTTACAACAACAAGAAGTTCAATGATGCAGTTAAGGCTCAGGTTGATAAGCTTGTACATACTTCCAATTATTATTACAATGTACCGGCTATTGATGCAGCAAAGAAGCTTACAAAGGCTTCAGGTATGGACAGGGTGTTCTTTACCAACAGTGGTACTGAGGCCATAGAGGGCGCTATTAAGACTGCCAGAAAGTATGCTTATAATAAGGACGGCAGCACAGACCATGAGATAATCGCCATGAATCATTCTTTCCACGGCAGAAGCATGGGAGCTCTTTCCGTAACCGGTAATCCTCATTATCAGGAGGCGTTTAAGCCATTAATCGGTGGTGTTAAGTTTGCCGAATTTAATGACCTTGACAGCGTAAAGGCACTGGTAAATGACAAGACCTGTGCGATTATATTAGAGCCAATTCAGGGCGAAGGCGGTATTTATCCGGCCACAGAGGAATTTATTAAGGGTATCAGAGAGATTTGTGATGAGCGTGATATTCTGCTCATATTTGACGAGATTCAGTGTGGTATGGGCAGAAGCGGCAAGATGTTTGCCCATGAGTGGTTTGGCGTTAAACCGGACGTCTTAACAGTAGCAAAGGCATTGGGAAATGGCCTTCCAGTTGGTGCATTCCTTACAAATGAAAAGGCTGCGGCTTTGGTACCGGGCGACCATGGTACTACCTATGGCGGTAATCCTTTGGTATGTGCGGCAGCCGGCAAGGTGTTTGACATATTTGAGGAGGAGAATATCCTTGAGAATGTTGGCGAAGTCGGTGAATACCTTTATGAAAAGCTTGAAGCACTTGTGGATAAGTATGATTTCATTACTGCTCACAGAGGAATGGGACTTATGCAGGGCCTTGAATTTGGCGTGCCTGTAGGACCGATTGCTAAGGAGACTATAGAGAGCGGAGTAATATTAATTACTGCCGGCAGCAATGTTATAAGATTTGTACCACCGCTTGTTATTACCAAAGAACATGTAGATGAGATGCTTAAGGTATTTACAAAGGTGTTAGATAAGGTGGAAGCTTAAAGAGTATTATGCGCGGTAAGTAATCACAGAATAAAGTTAAAATTGGGCATGCATCCTATAGCGTGGTGCATGCCTCTTTTTAATATTTACTTCACATTGGATTCTTAAGAAAATACATTATCATTATCACTATGATAGCAATCAAGCATACTGCCCCGGGAATCAGCTTTGGAAGATTAGCTTTTAGTATGGCAAGGCTTTCAGCCTTATCATCATAATCATCCGAAAGAATAAGATTGTTTAAATAAATATCTTCTTCGTCTTTTGGAATTATGTTGCTGAAATATTCTTCATCATGGGCTTTGTCAACGACAAGCTCAAGGAGATAATTCTTTTTGTCTTTAGAAAGAGTTACTTTATTATAAGCATCTTTGTATATGCTGCTACCGGCTATAAAGTTATGACTATCGTTAAGGAGCAGTTTGACATCGTGAAGCCGGATTCGTACCAGTTGCTGTGAAAGATTTATATATTCAGCAATTTCTTTGGTAGAGAGACCTTCATGGAAGTACAGATAAATAATGAGCTTGTACTTTTCAGGAAGTTTGATAATATTCTCCATTTCGCAGGTTGTATTCACAATTTCATTTTCAAAAGGATATTTATTATCACTGGTTGAAGAGTAGTCATGATTATCATTGCTATAAGTAACTTCGTTATTATCAATAGCCTTATCTTCGGAAAATCCTCCATTATCTAAAGTTAAGTAATTACTGCCGGAGGTCCACCATTGGCGGAGCATATTGCTGCATACATAGTCAGTTCGTAAAATCAGCCATTTCTGTGCCTCGTCAATATTCTCAAAATCTTTTTCATACTTCATAGCTTCGATAAAAATTTTTACCAATGCTTCATCAGCAGATAAAGGATTCTGCATATATGAAAAACACAGAGGGTAGATTATGTCTGAGTAATTCATCCATAACTTTTCAATATCGCAATCACTTCTGTATAAATCAAATCCCATAGGAGTACCGCCTTTTATGATTTTATGCTATAATAAAATTGTACTTAATAATGTCTGCATAGTCAAAGAAAATTATAATTAATTTTTATTTGGCAGTCGGTGCCCCGGGATACTGAATAGCTTCATAACAATCATGAAAATCCGACTGTTGGTTTTGAGTAATTTATCAAATACTGCATATACTATCCACATGTTGTTTTAGGAGGTATATGTTTAATGTGGGGTATAATTATAGCCCTGATTTCAGGAGCACTTATGAGTATTCAGGGGGTATTTAATACAGAAGTAACCAAGCAGACAAGTCTGTGGCTTACTACAGGCTTTGCCCATTTGACTGCATTGTTAGTCTGTATAATTGCATGGCTATTTACAGATAGAGAGAATGTGACCGCACTGTTTTCGGTTCAGCCTAAATACATGCTTCTTAGCGGCGTTATCGGAGCCTTTATAACCTTTACTGTTATTAAGGGTATGGACAGTCTGGGTCCTGCCAAGGCAGTAATGATTATTGTGGTGTCTCAGATTGTAGTGGCATATCTTATAGAGGTGTTTGGCATATTTGGAGTTGAAAGAACAGGATTTGAGTGGAAGAGTCTTCTTGGAGCAGCACTGGCTGTTGCCGGCATTATCATTTTTAAGTGGTAATAAGAAAACCCTTGAATTTATTTCTACTTAGGTTAAAATAATATAATAGACGTAAGAGTATATAATATCTCCGGATTGGAGGCGTTGTATACATGAATAAATATATTAAACTGTCATTTGTAGTTGCGTTTATTGTAGTGAGTGGTTTAATATATAGCTGCAATACTCCTGTTCCCGGCGGTGTGGGAGAAACAACTAAAGAAAGCATAGTTATTGAGACTATGACACAGACTGCAACAGAGGCTGCGGGTGCGATATATGTATATATCTGCGGTGAGGTAGTGAATCCCGGTGTTTATGAGATGGAGGCAGGCAGCAGGCTGTACGAACTTATCGAGACAGCCGGCGGATTTACAGACAAGGCGGCCAAAGACAGTTTGAATCTTGCAGAAGAACTTATTGATTCACAGATGATAACTGTTTGGTCTATGGATGATATGTTGACTGCTACGGTTACCGGACCGGTTTATGATGACGGACTGGTTAATATTAATACGGCAGGTATCAATGAGCTTACGTCACTGCCCGGTATAGGTGAGGTACGTGCCAGAGATATTATATCCTACAGGGAGGAGAATGAAAGTTTTACTGTCACCGAGGATATTATGAAGGTACCGGGGATAAAGGAAAGTGTATACGAAAAGATAAAGGATTTAATAACGGTTGGTTAGTTCAAAAAAGAGCTTTGTAACCGTGTTGTACATTAATATATGCAGAAGAAGGCATGGAGATAAGTTATGAATACAAAAGAATTAATAGATATAGGGGGAGCTGGATGGCAAAGGTATTAGTTGTTGATGATGAGAAGTTAATTGTTAAGGGACTTAAGTTTAGTCTTGAGCAGGAGAGCATGGAAGTTGACTGTGCTTACGACGGCGAGGAAGCCTTGGAATATGCGAAGAAGCAGGAGTATGACGTGGTTCTTTTAGATGTCATGCTTCCTAAATTTAATGGATTTGAGGTATGCCAGCAGATTAGAGAGTTTTCTGATATGCCGATAATTATGATTACAGCGAAGAATGATGATATGGATAAGATTTTAGGTCTTGATTATGGTGCTGATGACTATATTACAAAGCCTTTTAATATTCTTGAGGTTAAGGCACGTATTAAGGCAATCATTCGAAGAAACTCTAAGAAAAAGAAGGAAGAGCCTGCTTCAAATACTATAAAGGTTAAGAATCTTGTTATGGATATGGATGCCCGCAGAGTTTTCATAGATGACATGGAGATTAATCTTACAGCCAAGGAGTTTGATTTGTTAGAACTGCTGCTTAAGAATCCGGGCAAAGTATATAGCCGAGAGAAGCTTCTTAATATTGTCTGGGGTTATGAGTATCCGGGTGATGTAAGAACTGTTGATGTTCATGTTCGTAGATTAAGAGAAAAGGTTGAGGCGAATGCACAGGATCCTCAGTTTGTTTACACGAAGTGGGGGGTTGGTTATTATTTTAAGGGTTAAGAAGTTTTTTTTAAGATTTGCCAGTCTTAGAATTATACTTACAATTATTCTTGTACTGTTTGGTATGCTGCCTACTCTTATTGTATCCGGCATAGTGCAGAAGTCATCGGTTAACGCTCAGATGGACAACATGATTGTGGATATTCAGAATAACAGTCTTATCATGGCTACCCAGCTTTCTAAAGGCGATTATTTTTTAAGTCAGGATAAGTCATTGATGAATTTGCAACTGGTACAGATTGCAAATTACTATAATGGCAGGGTGCAGGTGATAAATAGCGACTATATTATCGTTAAAGATACATACGTAGTTGATGAAACTAAGTATAATATTTCGGAACTGGTAATGAAGTGTATGGCTGATAATAAGTCTTTTTATAGTAGTTCAGGCTGGCATATTGATGTAGTGCAGCCGATTATAAATCAAAGAGACGAAAAGAATGTAACAGGAGTATTGTTGTTTTCAACAGAAGTTACTGATATTGCTGCAAATAGCAGCAGGCTTGCTGTAATTGTAGATATTATAAAAATAATAACATTTATTATTATGTTAGTATTATCATATTTTATTTCCGATGTGCTGACCAAACCATTTACTACACTTGTTAATAAGTTTAAGACAGCAGCCATTGGTAATGTCCAGGAAGATATAGTAGTATCTACTTACAAAGAAACACAGGCTATTTCGGATTCCTATAATAGGATGCTTTCAAAGCTTAAGATGCTGGATGAGTCAAGACAGCAGTTTGTATCAAATGTATCCCATGAGTTAAAAACACCGATTACATCTATAAAGGTACTTGCAGACTCACTTATTATGCAGGAGGATGTTCCGGCAGAATTATATAAAGAGTTTATGATTGATATTTCCAAGGAAATTGAAAGAGAGAATATGATAATTGAAGATTTATTATCATTGGTAAGATTAGATAAGACTACCAATTCTCTTAATATTTCCGAAACGAAGATTAATGATATGCTTGAAGCGTTATTAAAACAGCTTACGCCGATTGCTGCAGTTAAGAATGTTGAATTAATATTGGAAAGTTTCAGACCGGTTCTCGCAGAAGTAGATGGTATGAAGCTGACTCTGGCATTTTCCAATTTAATAGAGAATGCGATAAAATACAACAAAGAAGGTGGCTGGGTAAAGGTTACTCTGAATGCTGACCATAAGTACTTTTATGTTAAGGTTGAGGACAATGGTATTGGTATACCTGACGAAGACCAGGAGAAGATATTTGAGAGATTTTACAGAGTTGATAAGGCCCGTTCCAGAGAGTCGGGAGGAACAGGACTTGGACTTGCGATTTCCCAGAGTATCGTTTATACCCATAAAGGAGCGATTAAGCTTTATAGCAAGCTTGATGAGGGTACAACATTTACGGTAAGAATTCCGCTTATTTTTATTGAATAGGAGTTGAGGATTTATGAAGAGATTGATAAGCATTTGCATAGCAGTTCTGGTCTTTGTCTCCTATATAGTGTCCGGATGTGGTGTTAATGATGAGACAGCAGACAGGGATGGGTATAAAGTATATTATACGGACCAGTCAAAAACCAAACTGGTTACTGAGAATTACAGAACTGAAGAAACCGATAGGGAGGTTTTGGTCAGTGAACTGATTAACGAGATGAAAACCGGTCTGGATAATGTAGAGTATTCAAAAGCGATACCGGATGTAGTAGATGTATTATGGACATATTATGATAGTGAGACGACTACAGTATCTATAAGCTTTTCATCGAATTATTATGAGTTGTCAGCAGCAGAGGATATATTATGCCGTGCGGCAGTAGTAAGAACTCTTGCTCAGATTTCCGGTGTTGATTATGTATTGTTTATGGTGGAGAATAACAATCTTAAAGATTCTGCAGGCAACGATATATTAAGAATGAGTACTTCTATGTTTGTGGATGTAACTGATACGGATTCATTAAAACGTATGAATATAACTCTGTATTATACTGAAAAAACAGGTAAGAAACTTATTGAATGCGATAGAGAAGTTGTATTTAACAGCACAGTATCTAATGAAAGGCTGGTACTTTCGCAGCTGATTGACGGACCTGTAGAGAATGGACTTTTTCCTACGTTATCTAAGGATTTGAATATTGTCAGCATTAATGTAAGCGACGGAATATGCTATGTGAATTTAGATTCAAAGTATATTAATAATTCGTTAAATGTAAGCAATGAGATATCAGTATATTCAATCGTGAATACACTGACAGAGTTATCAACGGTAAATAAAGTCCAGATATTGGTTAATGGAAAGACGGTGACTGAGTTAGGTGTTACTGAGCCTCTGGAGAGAAATCTGGATTATGTAGGAGTTTTAGAGGAGGAATAAGATATAAAAAGACCTTTGATTTACTTTTTTGCGGGATTTGTACTTGGAGAGGTATTTGCCCGGGTAAATCATTATGTGGTAATAATTATTAGTGTTATTGCCATGGTAATAGTATATTTGTACAATAATAAATTCGGGCGAAGCAGGCTGTGGCTTGTTTTGCCCTTGTTTTTTTGTTTTGGCAGCAGTATGTTAAGTTCTGCCTGCAAAGACAGTGAATTTGAACGTATATGGAAGATGAACGCATATACAGAGGAATATGTAACTGTTAATGGAAAGGTACAAAAGACTGATATCTATGATAAAGGGCAGAGAATTACACTTGTAAACGTGCATATTGGAATAGACAACGTGATGTATAAGTGTAACAGCGTAATGGTATATATTGATGGTAATAATGAACAGGTAGTTCCCGGGGATGATATAGTTGTTTACGGAAATATAAGCAGAATAAATAAAGCAACCAATCCCGGGCAGTTCGATATGCAAAAGTATTATGAGGCGTTAAATATAGAATTTGCAGTAAATGCGGGATATTTAGAAGTGGCTGCACATGATAATCATAGTATTCTATCAATGCTGTATAGAGTTAGGCGGTTGCTGCAGTCTGAACTAAAGAAAATTGCTTTGCCCGAAGATTACGAAGTGTTATCGGCAATGCTTCTGGGAGATGAAAATGAGATAGGAGATGATTTAGAAAGCTTATACAGGCTGAGCGGAATAGCACATATATTAACAATTAGCGGACTGCATATATCCATGATAGGGCGTGGATTGTATATGCTGTTAAGAAAACTGGGAGGCGGGTTTGTATTATCTTCTCTGATTTCATCAGGTATAATCCTAATGTATGGTGTTATGACCGGGTTTGGTACTTCATCACTCAGGGCGGTAATTATGTTTTTGGTTATGCTTACCGCAGATTGCCTTGGAAAGAGTTATGATATGACCTCATCAGTTAGTTTTGCCGGCATTCTGGTGTTATGTGAATTTCCTCTTATGATTTATCAGTTCTCCTTTCAGATGTCTGTAGTATGTATTTATGCTATCTCTTTGATTGCACCTGTTGTTCAAAGCTATTTGGGATTAGAGCGTGGTTTCCTAAATACAATTGTGACAGGATGTGTTATTCAATGGTGTACTATTCCGGTTTTACTGTATCACATGTATACATACCCTGTTTTCAGTGTACTGATTAATCTTGCAGTAATTCCGCTTGTTAAGCTGGTTATGGTATCCGGATTTTTTAGCATGGTTTTGTCTTTTGTAAAATATGATTTGGCAATGTTTATGTCGGGGACTGCACACTATATATTATTGTTTTATAAAAAATTATGTGAGTTTGTATGCGGGATAGAATGTGCTCTTATTACTCCCGGACAGCCTGATATTGTTATGATAGTTATTTACTATACAATTCTTTTGGCTGGCTTTAATTATATGTCATATAAAGTTGCAATTGATAAGAAGATAACTAATGAACAGAGAAGAAGAGAAAAGAATAATCGTAAGAAACAAAGTTATTGCAAAAGATATGCATTTGTTGCTGCTTTTCTGATTGTAAGTATACTTATTCTTATATTAAGCAGACAAAAGCAAATGGTTATTACATTTGCAGATGTAGGGCAGGGGGACTGTACACTTGTCAGAACGATATCAGGCGATACAGCGCTGATTGACTGCGGAAGCTCAAATATAACGGAGGTCGGTGCAGGAAGAATTATTCCTATGCTGAATTATTACGGGATAAAGCGTATTGACTATATGTTTTTAAGTCATGCTGATTCGGACCATATTAATGGTGCGGCAGAATTAATTGAAAATATAAAAGTTAACAATATATTTTTACCGGACAGAGCTGATAACTCAGGTTTTAGTGAGATAACAGCACTTGCTAAAGCCTATGATGTACCTATATGGTATATCGGTTCAGGAAATAAGGTTGCTTTAGGAGATGTATCATTTATATGTTTAAATCCTATACAAAATGATAATACAAATGATGAGAATAATAGTTCCATGGTATTAAAACTGGAATACAAAGAATTTAGTGTACTGTTTACAGGAGATTTGGATATTGCAGGTGAAGAAAAAGTGGCAGATACGGCAAAAGCCTATGAGATTAATATCGATTGTGATGTGTTAAAGGTAGGACATCATGGTTCTAAATATTCAACAGGCGAGGCATTTTTAGAAGAAGTTACACCCAAAAGTTCGGTAATATCCTGCTCTGAGAGCAATACATACGGTCATCCTTCAGAAGAGGTGATTGAAAGATTAGGCAGTTGTATGTCAGACATTTATATTACTAAAGATTCAGGGGCGGTGATAGTTAAGACAAATGGAATAGACTATAGCATATATGAATTTTGCAAATAAAACAGAAAAAAAGGCGGGCTAAAGCCCGCCGGAATTTATATTAATTTAGTTTACAGAAGCGTTTTTAATCTCCATCCAGAGGTCGCTGTACATCTGGTCGCCTTCTTCTCCAAGTGTACGGAATACTTCACAGTTTGCCATAACTTCTGCTGAAGGGAAAAGTGCCTGATTGTCCTTTAAGCTCTCATCCATAAGCTCCTGAGCTCCGGTGTTAGGAGTTGCATATGTGATGTATTCAAAGTTCATGAATGCAATATCAGGGCGGCTTAAAAAGTTAATCCATGCTTCTGCATTTTCCTTGTTTTCAGCACATGTAGGAATAACCCATGCATCAATAAAGTAGTTAGTACCTTCCTTAGGTATTACATATTCAAGGTTTGGATTCTGCTCCTGGAGAGCAAGAACTTCTCCTGAGTATGCCATGGAAATCCAAGCACTTTCTGAAATAAGGCTGTCCTTAATCTGGTCCATTACATATCTCTGAACTATTGGTTTCTGCTCAAGAAGTAAATCAGTTGCTTCGCGTAACTGAGCTTCGTCAGTAGAGTTGATTGAGTAACCAAGCATCTTAAGTGGAGCAGTGAAAAGGTCTCTTGGGCTGTTGTACATAAGGATATTTCCTGAGTATTCTTCGTTCCAAAGGTCTGACCAGCTTGTAATTTCGTCTTCAATTAAAGCTTTATTATAGATAATACCGAGAGTACCATAAGTATAAGGTACTGAATACTTGTTGCCAGGGTCATAGGCTGAAGCCATTTCTAATACAGCTGCATCAATATTTGAGATGTTAGGAATGTTATCATAATTGATTTCCTGAAGAAGATTGTTTGCAAGCATCTTTTCAATCATATAATCTGATGGGCAGATAACATCATAATCTACACCGCCGGCAGAAATCTTGGGATACATTTCTTCGTTAGTTTCAAAAGTATCATAGACAACCTTAATACCGGTTTCTTCTTCAAACATAGAGATTACTTCTTCATCAATGTAGTCACCCCAGTTGTATACACGTACTACGTTTTCATTTTTGTCACCACCGCAGCCGCCAAGTGTTAAAACTGAGCTTGCTACAAGTACCAAGGCAGCTAAAAGGCTGATAATTCTTTTCATTTTTTGGTCCTCCCGATTAGTCATTTTTTTGTTTTTTAGGTAAATTAGCTATAACTAGAATAACAATTACAGTTACAAACATTATAGTTGAAAGTGCATATAAGCTTGGCTTAATGCCTTTACGGACTTCACTATAAATAAGTGTTGAAAGGGTGTTGATGCCGCTTCCTTTTGTAAAGTGGGTTATTACAAAATCATCAAGAGACATTGTAAATGCGAGCAGAAATCCGGATAATACTCCCGGAAGAATATCCGGCAGTACAACCTTCATGAATGCCTTAACAGGTCCTGCACCTAAGTCTAAGGCAGCTTCGTAGGTGCTTATCTCGGTCTGCTTAAGTCTTGGCATAACGCTTAATATGACGTAAGGCAGATTGAAGGTTATGTGACCGATAAGTATGGTTGTAAAACCGAGTGTCATTCCAAAAGCTAAAAATATAAGCATGAGAGAAATCGCAGTAACGATTTCTGCATTGAGCATAGGGATGTTTGTAATTCCCATGGTTAAGGTCTTTGGCCATTTTTTCATATTGTTTATTCCAATACATGCTATAGTGCCAAGAACAGTTGCGATAATAGATGACAAAGTTGCTATTATAAGCGTGTTCTTTAAAGCAGACATAATAAGTTCGCTTTCAAAGAGTCGCTGGTACCAGATAAAACTGAAACCGGTCCAGGTGGACATATATTTTGAACTGTTGAAGGACAAAATAATAAGTGCAATAATTGGAATGTACATAAACAAAAGAATTATGACCATATATGTTGAGGATAATAATTTCTTAATCAAAATACTGTG
>JAZULV010000052.1:0-7061 GCA_045603305.1 Lachnospiraceae bacterium
ATAGGTCACTATTTTATCAAGCTCTCTTATATACACATTTACACATTCGATAGGAGTATCTATTAAATTGATAGAAATATTATTGATAAGAAGCTCTAAATACTTGATGTTGGAATCATCAAATACTGCTCCATATATACACGCTCCTAAAAAACTCACGCCATTCAGGTCTGCTCCGATAAACACCGCATTATATAAATATGAATCATAAAATCCGGTACCATATAAGCTGGTATTGCTAAGATTTGCCCTGCATAAATTAGCCCTGGTAAAATCCGCTTTATCCAGATGAGCACCTGTTAAGTCAGCATCATACAACTCAGCATCAATTAACAATGCATCGTAAAGGTAAGCTCCTCTTAAGTCCGTTCTGCTTAAATATGTACCGCTCAAAAGGCATTCACTTAAGTCAGTATCTCTTAAATTGACACCGTTCGATGCGTATTTGCAGCAGTCCAGATACTCATATATTCTATTTTTAAAAGTTATAAGGGATTTTCCTATTTCCTTGTAGTTCAAGGCATGCAAAAGCTCCAGCATGTTTGCAAATATTCTGCCTTCACAAAGAATTGCATTTTTATGACATTCTTTTGTGTAATAGGTCATACCGTCTTTTACCATCATATCAAAGACATCAAACATAGTCTGAATATTATTTCCTCTGATACCGGCGCTTACTTTATTTAAAAGATAATTTCTAATCTCACTTGTAAATGTGGTGGTTTGAAACAGTTTTCCCAAAATACCGGCTAATTCTTCTTTGCTAGAATACTTAATACCCTTCATAATTTCCTGATATATATATTCAGCAGCAAAATACTCATATATTGACTTATGTACAAATTCAATATCATGGCTGCCTTCGTATAAGTTCCTGATAGGGAAATCAAATATAATCTTATCCTCGACATTGATTAGGTCCTTTGCCATGGAATAGTAGACATCTCTGCTGACCGGTTTTTCATCATGCTCATACATATAAAAAGCAAGCTTTTGAAGCAGTGTATGAAACATCTCTTTTTTGTACATTACAGGGTGACTTCCCATATCATAGGCATCATTACTGTAATTTTCAAAACGGTCATATATGCCACCGTTAAGTGCAAATATTCTTTCATAAAGTGCACTTCTGCTCTCGGTGCTTCCTATATCAATTCCAACAGTTAAGGCCATATAAAGTATTACCGGAATACCAAGTACTTCGTTATTGCTCAGTGATATATCATTAGAATACTCACATCCCTTAATCAACTTGTAATATGCCTTTATTTTCTCTTCTGAAAATGGTATCAGCCTAAGAATTTTCTTAACCTGAATCTCACTAAAATCAATATAGTTTTCCCTTGAAGTAATAATAAGCTTTAAACCATAAATGTTCCTCATATCAAGAAGGAGATTCTTAAATAACTGCTGATTGTTGTTACGTTGAATTATTTCATCGTAACCATCCAGAATAAGCAACCTGTTCTTTAAATTCTCCTTGTTACAACATAGTTTTGCGCATACCGCTCTAAGTATTGCATCCTGCTTTTCACCGTCACCTATATATTCGTCCAGATCCCTGAACTTTAATATAATAACGTTGTCATCATCTTTATATCGGTTAGCAATATAGGAAACAATACTTGTTTTACCGATACCCGGAGTACCCACAATCAAAAGACTGCTGTGTTGCATCTTATCAATAAACTCAAACAGAACCTTTTCAAGATTATTCTTAGTGACTTCCATACCAAGCATCAGATTTTTCTCTTTATATTCAGGGAATATAAAGGTGTTTTCCAACGTCAGCGGACTGTCACACTCTCTTGTATGTAAGAACAGTCTGCTTGTCCACTTTTCAACATAGTATTTTTTATTTTCTTTAATACTTTGCTCAAATGCAGATTTATATTCAACAGGGTCTGCCACAATATTTGAACTTCTGTTTAGAAAATCGCTAAATCTTTCATCCAGAACAGAAAGTTTTTCATTTATATCGCTTAACTCCGGAAGTACGCTGCCGACTATTCTGCCATTGGTATCAAGTGCTAACAGACTTTCATTATTTAATACTGCTTCGCGCATTTTAGTCTTTACAGCCATAATGAATCCGTTAATAATCTCGTCACTGATATTCTCTTCATAAACACCATTATTTCTTAAAACTTCACGCACTTTATGATTAGCACAATTAATATCAGCTTCCAAGATTTCTTCGTCAGTGAAGTTAAGCTCTGCTATCTGCTTTATAATCTCTTCATCCCTGCCGTCTACAACGAAACGTGCATTGTTGATTAAATCTCTTAATACATTTTCAAAGGTTGCAGAATATAATTCGACAGGTGTTTTTTTAGAATCTATACTTATACCACCTATGGCTGTAGAAACGTAAGAACCAAATTTAGCAGCAGTTGCAGCAAGTTCCTTATTTGCCGGATCTAAACTACTAATTGCAGCACTAACCCCGGCCTGTGCTATTAATGCAATAATTCCTTTTGGATTCCATTTTACTCCCATACAGGTATCTCCTCTTTTGCTGAATTTCATTTATTAATTATATTATATTGTCAAATTGAATGAATATCAAGGAATTGTATTTACATATAAAAATTAATATTGAGCCCCGAAAAATATAAAAAGCAAAGCGCCCGGTTAAACCGGACGCTCCAGATAATTATTCATATATATAAACCTTTGTATATATCGGAATATTGTCATATAACCACTTAGCATTCTCTATAGTAAGTCGAACACATCCGGCTGAAACTCTCATGCCAAGTCTAGGATCCATTATCTCAGTTTTACTTCCCTTGTGATATGGACTCGAATGGAACAGATAGTCACCATAGAACTGAGTATAGTACCAGCAAGTGTATCCTCTACCAAATTTTAATCCTTTTCCTGTGACCCTGTACTCTCCTAATACAGTAGGGGTCGCATCCGTACCCGGACCACAATCCCAATAATATACCTGTTCCCAGTTACCTATGCTTCCTTTATAAACTCCGACCTTACAAAGTGAAGTATCGACTAAAAGGAGCCATTCAGTCGCACTGGTAAATGACTGTGCCTTAAAGTACATCTCCGGATATGGCGGCTTATTCTTATAATAATCGGTATTCGGTCCCGGAGCTGCTTTATCTTTTAACACTAACTTGATTTTAAAAGCTTCCATTCTAAACGCAATACCTGTAGAACCTGCTGTCTGACCGTTCTTAGCCCAGCCAAGCCAGCCATACTTCTCAATATGTGTGCTGTAGTACACATCATATAAAAGAGCAATATCACCTGTCAGTCTGACTTCTATGGCTTCAATACGTCTCTTCTCGCCTCTGGTACCACTATACTGCCCCAGTGACTTCCACTCCTGCCAGCCTATTCCCTGGATGTGTGTACGATACTGAATATTTCCACTAATAGCACCCTCATGATTCTGATTTAAGTTTAATACTAAACCTTCTACACGTTTCTTTTGTCCTGTTGTTCCACTAACATTTGCATTGGCTACCGCTTTCATGTCACCTATCTTTTCAACGTGTGAATAATAAGTAAAATCAGTATCTAAAAATGCTTTTAAATAACTCTGTCCAACTGTATTTGGACATTCAGATTCATTAGCATCCTTCTTAACAAGAATAATCTGAAGAGCTTCAACTTGTTTTGAAAGGCCTGAGCTTCCTGCAATTCCGTCATTACTTGTCCATGATAACCAGCCAACCTTTGAAACATGGGCTCTGTAATAAACATCATAATGATCAGCAAGTTCTCCTGTCAAACGAATCCTTATTGCTTCAACTCGAAGAGCACGACCGGTAGTACCTGCAACTTCGCCGTTATTTACATAATTCTGCCAGCCGATTGACTGTACATGTGCACTGTATTCAATAGAACCATTTAATGCAGTTGTATTCGTCAACTCAATATTTAGTGCTTCAACTCTCTTCTTCTGACCGGTAGTACCTGCAACTTCACCATTATTTACATAATCCTGCCAACCGATTGACTGTACATGTGTACTATACTTTAATGTAACCTCGCCGGTATCTTCAGTACTCTGAGTTTCATCTTCTGTAGATGTATCTTCTGCAGTCGTATCTTCTGTTGTTTCATTATTCTCTGTAGATTCTTCTGTAGATATATTTTCTTCAGATGAAGAACTTTCTGTCACAGTAATAAAAGTCACTGACGCTGCACGTACTAATTCTTCAGATAACATACCTTCGTTAGATTCTTCTGTATCATCAACTATTACATCTGTTGTTTCAACTTCTTCTGTATCAGATGTTGTCGCAGCCTCTGTATCAGTCTCATATGCGTATGCAGACTGTGAAGAATGAGGTAAAATAATACCCAAAATTAAAGCTACTGATAAAATAACACTTAGTATTTTGACACTTCTCATCATCTTCCTCCTATTAAAAATTCAACTATACGAATTATTCTATCACACTTATGGTATTATTTTCAACATATGAGAAAAAATTCTTTGTATATGCAAAAGAAAAGACCCCGAAGTGCTAATTCGGGATCTTTTTAATATTAGTTATATTTACGTTTTCTAGCAGCTTCAGACTTCTTCTTACGTCTTACGCTTGGTTTTTCGTAATGTTCTCTCTTACGAATCTCCTGCTGAATTCCAGCCTTTGCACAGTTTCTCTTGAATCTGCGTAAAGCGCTGTCTAAACTCTCATTATCTTTTACAATAACATTTGACATAGACTCACACCTAACCTCCCTCCAGTTGTGTATTGTGCATATGCTTCATACAACTGTACGGGTATAATTTTTAGCACAAATAAAATTATATCACAAAAAAACAATTCGTCAATACGTATTTTGTTTATTTTATCTGTTCTGATACAGTTTCTGCAATTAATTCTGCTCTTTTTGGGCTTTCTTTTTATCAGAAAACTTTCTCAGCTTAATACCGCAGAATACTGCTCCAACAGCAACTGCAATCAAAATAACAAACTTAATAGCAAGTTCAATAAATGTTGATAATAAAAGTGACATAGAATATACCTCCATGCAATCTTAAATATGATCAAAACATAAGAATATGTTACTTATGCTTCAACCTTAACCTGATGGTAAATCTTCTTACCCTTTCTGATAATAAGCTTACCATCTGATAAATCATCCATACCAAACACCTTGTCAAAGGCTGTTACCTTAACATCATTCACAGTAATACCACCCTGAGTGATAAGACGACGGCCTTCTGAACGTGTAGCCGCAAGCTTAGTATCTACAAGAATTGAAATTAAATCCTTACCTGCTTCAAAATCTGCCTGTGAATATGTTGTAGTAGGCATATCGTCAGACTGTCCGCCACCGGCAAATACTGCACGGGCTGCTTCCTGAGCCTTGTTGGCCTCTTCTTCGCCATGAACAATCTTTGTAATCTCGTATGCAAGAACTTCCTTAGCCTTATTAATCTCAGCACCTTCTAATGCACCAAGTCTTCTAACCTCATCCATAGGAAGGAATGTAAGAAGTCCAAGACACTCTTCTACCTTAACGTCCTCAATGTTTCTCCAGTACTGGTAGAACTCATATGGTGAAGTCTTTTCAGGATCCAACCAAACTGCACCCTTCATAGTCTTACCCATCTTGATACCTTCGCTGGTAGTAAGAAGCTTAAATGTAAGACCATAAGCCTGTCCGCCGGTTTTTCTTCTGATAAGCTCTACACCACCGATAATATTTGACCACTGGTCATTACCACCCATCTCAAGCTTACATCCGTACTTCTTGTTAAGTACATAGAAGTCATAGGACTGCATAATCATATAGTTGAACTCGAAGAATGTAAGACCTCTCTCCATTCTCTGCTTGTAGCACTCCGCTGTAAGCATACGGTTAACGCTGAAGTGGGCACCAACCTCACGAAGGAAATCTACATAATTAAGACCAAGTAACCAGTCTGCATTGTTCTCTATAATTGCATTATCATTATCAAAATCAATAAATCTTGAAAGCTGCTTGTAGAAACACTGAGCATTGTAATCAATAGTTTCCTTAGTCATAAGCTTTCTCATATCAGACTTGCCTGTAGGGTCACCAACCATGGTTGTACCGCCACCAAGAAGGGCAATCGGACGATGACCTGCTCTCTGCATATGCATCATAGCCATAACAGTAAGGAAATGTCCGGCTGTAAGGCTGTCTGCTGTAGCATCAAATCCAATATAGAATGTTACTTTCTCATTACCAAGCAACTCTCTGATCTCATCTTCATTAGTTGCCTGCTCTATAAATCCTCTCTCTAATAACACGTCATATACGTTCTGCGACATGAATTTATCCTCCTAAACTTCGTTCTTTTTATCGTATCACACACAAAATTAATAATCAAGTATTTCATCAGTTAAAACCGCATTTGTATCGGCTGCAGTGGTGGCTAACCTATCACATCTTTCGTTCTCAGGATGCCCTGCATGTCCCTTCACCCACACAAAACTAAGGTTGTGCGGCTTAGCAGCCTCCAGTAACCTCTTCCAAAGGTCAGTATTCTTAACCGGCTCGTTCTTGCCGCGCTTCCAGCCTTTCTTAATCCAGCCCTCCAGCCAGTGCTCGGTAAATGCCTTCACTACATAGGAGGAATCGGAATATATGGTAACGTTGCATGGTTTAACTAAAGCTTCAAGACCGGCAATAACTGCCATAAGCTCCATACGATTGTTCGTAGTCTTAATATATCCTGCAGAAAGCTCCTTCTCATGCAAGGTACCTTTACTGTCAATAAACTGTAAAACAGCACCGTAACCGCCTGGTCCGTCAGGATTACCTCTTGCTGCACCATCAGTAAATAACTTAACGTCCAATCACATCCTCCTTTCATCAAAAACCTAAATTAATATTGCAAATATAATAGCATAATCTGTAATAAGGGTCAAGGCAACTCAAAGTATAATCAATACTAAGAGTTGCCTGTATATTTAAGAATTAAACTGCTTCAACACCATATCTAACGGTTCTGTAGATTGTAACTATCATTTCAATAATAATTATTAAACAAATAAATGCCAGTATAACATTTGAAGCAATATCATCTCCAAACATAAGCATATCGATAG
>JAZULV010000053.1:0-11055 GCA_045603305.1 Lachnospiraceae bacterium
TTACAATAAAAAGCTTTTTATAGAATGTATTATAATTCGTCCTGCTTTTTTTGTCAAATTACATTATGTATAAACTTTTACGATTTATTAAAAATATTATTAATCCGCGTTATTTCTACATTATTTAACATAGACATCGAAATATTTTTTTAATAGAATTAATATAAAAATAAATATACGGAGAACCATCACATGTATACATATAAAACCAGTAATTTTAACATCCGCCAAGTTGCACTTTCAGGACAGTGCTTCCGTATGACCGAATTATCCGAAGGCTTATGGCAAATTATTTCTAAAGACAAATGTATAACTCTTAATCAGGATAATGATAAGCTTACATTTTCATGTAGCGAAGAAGAATTCAACTCTTACTGGAAGGATTACTTTGACTTAAATTACGACTATGCCGATGTAATAAATTCCATAGATAAAGCAGATACATACCTTACAGACTGTGCCGATTTCGGAAGCGGCGTAAGAATTCTCAGACAGGATTTGTGGGAGATGCTTATCACCTTTATGATATCCCAGAATAACAACATCCCACGAATAAAAAACAGTGTAAAAAAGCTTTGCGAATATGCCGGCGAAAGAAAAACCATATCAATAAATCACACCGACGAACCGGGTAATACAACTGTAGAAAACTTAGAGTATTATGCCTTCCCTACTCCGGAAGCACTCTCAAAAATACCGGTTGATACCCTTCACAGCTTTGGTTTAGGCTACAGAGATGAATATCTTCATCTCGCATCTCTTAAGGTTGTCACCGGTGAATTTAATCTTGAAGCTTTAAAATCCATGAGCTACGACGAAGCCATGAAATCACTTATGACCTTAAAAGGTGTAGGCAAAAAGGTTGCTGACTGTGTGTGCCTCTTCGGCCTTCATCACATAGAGGCATTCCCTGTCGACACTCACATAAAGCAGATATTGGCCAAGTATTATCCCGACGGCTTCCCTTTTGAAAAATATGAGGGATACGCAGGTATCCTCCAGCAGTATATGTTCTTTGCCCATCTGTAAATGAACATATACAAGAATTTCGTATTGAAACAACACATATATTTTGTCAAAGGCAACTATTACTCCTAACATATACAAAAGAACTGCCCCGGCAGTTCTTTTGTATATGTCCTTGATATTAAAACTCATCAGCTATAGCCGGTGCAAAGCCCAGAGGAAACCAGCCTTTCGGGTATGTTTTTTTAGCCTTGCCTTCATACATATAATACGCAGGTGACATAAACGCATTTACAAATTCTCTGTCATCCACAATAATATCCGCTTTTTCATATGCATTTGCCTCTGTGCCGGCATCTGACACAGTAACCAAACCATTCATAACCTCAATTCTGTAGCACCCCTGTTCTTTAACTCCAATAGTAAAGATGTCCTCTGACAAATAAGGTCTATATAATAACTGAAGTTCAAATAATGCCTTCAAAGTCTGCATATAATCCAGTACCTTATAGGAACACGCAGGATGAATACTGTATGTCTCACATCCTGATTGCAAAACACTATTCTTTTCCTTCTCCCACGCCTGAGAATATATGGTGATATGCTCCTTATTTCCAATCAGCATAACTTCTCTAACAACATCAAAAATATAATTCCAGTCAGTAAGTTCTATTTCATTTATACTTTCACCATTCTCAGACAATATAATATATCCAACACACTTATCATCTGCCTTTACAGCGAATAGTTTTGCATTCCAGGTCAATGCTCTGTCAAAAAGTTCTTCTTTAGCACATGAATATACCAGATTGTTCTTATACACATCATATATTTCATCACTAACCATACTCCTACTCAGAACAGGCTTAAGCTCTACAGACTTTGTACCCGTCCAGCCTATGGTATGTGTTATATTCCCCTTTGAAAAACAGAATTCATAACGAAGTCCGCCGACCTCGTATCCAAAATATCCGTAACGATTCCTGCTGCCTGAAAGCATCGCCAGACCAATCCCCTGACTGCGCATATCATCTTCAGCCTTTTGCATGAGCAGTTTCATATACCCTTTTCCACGCATATCAGGATCCACGCTGACACTTCCGATAAATCCGGTATTTAGTACGGTATTACCAATACAATATTCTCTCTGATACACACCGATAACCGCAACAATTCTGCCCTCTTCCTTCACCAAATGATGTCTCTCGCTAAACTCTGCTTCATCGCCATAGACCTTACAAACAAGCTTTTTAAAGTCAACTTTCCCGTCCTCAGACTTAGTAAATACTTTATTAATAAACCCAACAAGCTCTTCCTTGTCAGCCTTTGTGGCAACACAATATTCCATACGCTACACCTCATAACAATACATTCAAGAAAAGGGAACGATTATCTCGCCCCCTGCTCTCCACACAATATAAAAAACATTATTCTCTTTTCTTGCTCTTTATCACATCAAAAATACAACTTTTATCGTTTATCACTCTTCATCACATCAAGAAAACAACTTCCATCGTTTCTTGTTTTTATCCAAGCTAGAAAACAACCACCTTCGCCGCAATAACCATATATACTTATAAAGTTTATTTTCCTACTCATATAAATATTTTCTTCTACAGCAATCGTATACAGGAAAATTGTCACAGGCAATTTTCCTGCATGCTAAGGCATCGAGGCGAAGCCGAGCCTTAGCTTGTGGGAATAAAAATATTCATACGGGTTATTAAAGAATAAATTTATAAATATATATTGTATGCGTTTAGTGCTTGAAATGTCTCATCCCTGTAAATACCATAGCAATACCATATTCGTTACACTTATCAATTGACATCTGGTCTCTCATAGCTCCGCCCGGCTGAATGATTGCAGTAATACCGGCCTCATGAGCAGCCTCAACACAGTCCGGGAATGGGAAGAATGCATCTGATGCCATAACAGCCCCCTTTGTAGCATCTGCACTGATTAACTCTTCTGCATGCTCAAAGCACTGCTTTGTAGCCCAGATACGGTTAACCTGGCCAGGTCCGATACCAACTGACTGCTTATTCTTAGCAACTGCAATACCATTGGACTTAGTGAACTTAACAACCTTCCAAGCAAACAATAAGTCTTCCATCTGCTCCGGTGTAGGTGCCTTCTCAGTTACAACCTGTAACTCATCACCGATTAACTTGCTGTCGATTGTCTGTACAATAAGACCGCCGTTTACCTTCTTTAAGTCAAGGGCAGTTTCCTTCTGTGGTACTTCAATATCCTTAAGCTCAAGGACACGCACATTCTTCTTCTCGCAGAGAATTGCAAGAGCTTCTTCTGTGTATGATGGTGCAACGATAACCTCAAGGAAAATTTCCTTCATCTGTGAAGCAACCTCAGCAGTAACCTCACGGTTAAGAACTACAATACCGCCAAAGATAGAAGTCTTGTCAGCCTCAAATGCCTTGGTCCATGCTTCCTCAATAGTATCAGCACTGCCTACGCCACATGGATTGCCATGCTTACATGCTACTACTGTAGGCTCTGTAAATTCTTTAAGAAGCTCTAAAGCTCCGTTTGTATCGTTAATATTGTTAAATGAAAGCTCCTTGCCGTTGTACTGCTTAGCATCTACAAGTGAACCTGTCTGCTTGCCAACTTCACGGTAGAAAGCAGCCTGCTGGTGAGGATTCTCACCGTAACGCATATCCTGAACCTTCTCAAATGTCATAGTAAGAGTCTCCGGAAGTGAATAATCATCGCGCTCTTTCTTTAAGTAGTCAGCAATCATAGTATCGTAATTAGATGTATGCATGAATACCTTCTGCATCAAATAGAACTTAGTATCAAGGGATACGCTTCCGTTCTCCTTAAGCTCTGTAAGAACTGTCTCATAATCTCTAGGGTCAACTACAACAGCCACATCCTGATAGTTCTTAGCAGCCGCACGAAGCATAGTAGGTCCACCGATATCAATATTCTCAACAGCGTCGTCTCTTGTAACGCCTTCCTTCATGATAGTAGCCTTAAATGGATAGAGGTTAACGATAACGATATCAATAGTCTCAATGTTAAGCTCCTCTAACTGCTTCATATGTGCAGGGTTTGAACGCATAGCTAAAAGACCTGCGTGTACGATTGGATGAAGTGTCTTTACACGTCCGTCAAGACACTCCGGGAAGCCTGTAAGCTCTGAAATCTCGATAGCCTTCACGCCCTCTTCAGTAAGCTTCTTGTAAGTTCCGCCTGTAGAAATAATCTCTACGCCTAAAGCTGTAAGTTCCTTGGCAAGCTCAACAATGCCAGTCTTGTCTGATACACTAATTAAAGCTCTCATTTGTTCTCTCCTTCTTTATAAATGTTCTTAGAAAATTACAAACTTTTTATTTTAAAAGAACTAAAATATTTAAACTTTTATATATCGGGTTGCATAAAATTCTCCCAGCCGCTTCGGTTCGCTTACGCTCACAGGCGCTCTCTGTGAGAATTTTATGCAACCCGATAATTAAGGTTTCAAAATATCATATTTGCTTTGAAATAAAAGCTTTGTAGTTTTCGTAAATCACCACGATTGTGTATGTCTATACAATATGTTCGTGGCAAATTGGTTTCCGAATACAAAAGCCTAAAGTGTCCTCTTTTTTTGTACCCTTTGGGTACAAAAAAGCCTGGGTAACCAAAGGCTGCCCAGGCGGTCGGCTCATTATAATCCACGCTCCCTGCAGGTACTCCTGCTTTCCGCCAGTCACGTGGCACAATGCTATTTTATAATAAGATTTTTATATTTGCAATAAGTATTTACTCAAAAATTTTTCAACTCTTCCGAATCCAAATACTCAAAGTAATACAAATATACATCCTCCAGATTGATGTCATTCTCTACCCTCTTGTACTCCGCCGGCAAATCATCTCCAACGACTCTCAGGGTCAGACCCTCTCTCTTCTGGGACACATTCGCAAACTTATGCTTCTGTTGCAGGCTGCTTAGTTCTTCCTTGGTGCAGACTACCTCTGCAACCTTTCCGCTCAGGGCATCTATGAGTTCTGATGGTGTACCCATCCCAATCATCTTGCCACGCTTCATAAGAAGAACCTGGTCTGCAATACATTCGATATCACTTACTACATGGGTTGCATAAATAATTATCTTGTCCTTTGACAACTCGGAAATAAAGTTTCTTATTCTTATTCGCTCCTTAGGGTCAAGACCCGCTGTCGGCTCATCAAGAATGAGTATCTTCGGCTCTCCAATCAGTGCCTGGGCAAGCAGCACTCGCTGCTTCATACCACCGGAGAAGCTGCCGATTTTCTTATGTGCCACATTATCAAGGTTAACCAGCTTAAGCAGACGGTCCGCCTCTATCCTTGCCTTACGTCCTTTTATTCCCTTAAGAGATGCCATATAAATAATAAAAGCTCTGGCTGAAAACTGCTCATAAAATCCCTGCTGCTGTGGCATATATCCTACAATACTTCTAAACTCTGCACCAAGCTCCAATATATCCTTACCCTTATACAAAATATGTCCTGATGTTCTTGTAACATTATCAGTTATAAGGTTCATCAGCGTACTCTTTCCTGCACCGTTGGCACCAAGTATTCCATAAATGCCTTCCTTCATGGTTATTGTAAAATTATCCAGAGCAAGGTTATTGCCATATTCCTTTGAAAGATTCCTTATATCAAGCATTTTTTATCCTCCCCGTTACACACCACTTATATATTGAAAAAGCATATCCGGCAATGCCCGGTATAATTACCAAAAGAACCGGCACTAACCAGCTAAAACTGCCACCGGATGATAAAATCAGATTTATCAGGCTTATCGGCTCAAGCACTGATATATGTCCAAATATACTTATACCAACCAAATACAGAACTCCCGGTACAGCAAGTATTGCCGCAGAAACCATCATTGATACTTCATATCCACAGACCGAAGATACCGCAAAAATAATACCGCATAATGCAACCAGTTCGATTAGTCTTATAAAATAAATCATAAACATATATACACCAATGTTTATTTTCAAAGGAAAACTATACATAAATTCAAGACTTTGAACCGGTGCCCCGAAACAATCAAGGCCATACATCTGATATACATTATAAATCTCTATTCCATATACAACTGCCCATATAATGCCTGTAATTATAACTGAGGTCAGTAATTTTCGTTTATACATAACAGAACGTCCACCTGACACTGAACGGACAAGCTTCATGGTTCCGCTTTTCTTTTCATAGGACAGTATTCCTGAGAGCATAAGTACTGTAGCAAAAACTGCTATCATTGCATGAGTATTGTTGACATCTCTAGAATTCTCATCAAAAAGACATTTGTATCCGGCATCATTTAACAGCCAGCCTCTGATACCTCTTTCATTATTAAGCATCTGCAGGTAATAAATATTATCGCTTATATTATAATAAGCCTCCTGCTTTGAGGAATAAGCGTCAACCTTCATTGTGGCTTCAAACAACTCATCATATGTAATCTCGCCATTTTCGTACTTTTTGACAGCCTCATCATATTCTTTGTACACTTCAGTAAGTTCACTATCAAGCTTCTCCAAATATCTTGTTACGGCTATTCCCGGGACACCGCTATAACTTTCATAAAATTCATTCATAAATGTACCGGTTCGGCTGTAATATATGGTACTGGTATTTATCGTACTTATCAGATACCATGCAAGGACAATTAGAATTAATATGCCCTTCTGTAATATCAGTATCTTATACAACTCATAACCCAGTGGCGACAACTTTTCTATCAACTGTCTGTACATCATCACTATCTTGTCGGTTATCCTAATAACAACAAGCTCAAGCCGTCCCGGTGACTGTACCGGTTTCTTTCCGGCATTAATAACTATACATAATACCGCGAATACAACCAGAAGAATAGCAAGCACTACAGTACACAGTCCTCTTCGGTTCACAGCCTGCGAAAATACATTTAAATTTCTATACACTATCAACGTCTCTGTCGGATTAATAAATGCAAATAAATTTACACACTTAAACAGACTGAAATTGCTCTGTATAGGTATAAAAGTATACATAACATACTCTATTGCACCGATAATGCCAAGGGTTGTAAAAGCAAGAATGCTATTGGCTATTACCGACATAATCAGCCATACAAAATATGCAACAAGAATTGATGATAAAATGTTTACACCTATGTATAGAAGCATAAATCCCCATACCGGCATGGCTATGGTAAAGTTCTGGAACATCTCAATAGACTGGATGTTTCTATACACATCCTCTACTCCACCATAATAACCAAAGGATACGGCAAATAAAGAGCCATAAAGCAAGAGTCCCACAACAGAAATACTAACAGCAATAATGCCGAGTCTTCGCATCGCAAGTCTTCCTCTGCCCATAGATGCTGCATGTACAATGCTCCATAATCCCTGCTTTCTTTCACTTAATAACTGAGTTACAAGCAAAATTATAAATATAAGCATAAAATAATGAACCAGCTCATAATTCATAACCGTTGTCACCGGCTCGTCTATTCCAAGTTCAAGTTCGGTTCCCTCAAGCCCCTCATAATCCTCAAGGGTCTTTTCGATATTTCTTGAAGAGAATGAATTTGCCTTTGAAAATATGCTGACAGAGGACATTTTCTCTGCCTGCACTCTGATGTTCTCCAGAAATTCATCATAGGTATCAATATAATCAATCTGGGCTTTTACCTCGAGAAGTGCTGTATATATCATTGAATATCTCATATAATCATATTCATTCGGATTTGCATCATACATAGCAGCCTCATAGGAATGTTCAGCCCTGTACTCCTTTTCCTCATCAGCCATGTATTCAAGATAATACTCTATATCATCAGATTTCATATCTGAATAAAAACGAAGCTGCGAAAATACGTCCAAGCGCCCAATTCTGCTGTTGACACTCTCCCTTGCCTGCTCAATCGAACAATCCTTATACAAATTCACAGTCTCGCTTTTGAAATTATAATATGCAGCTGAGTCGTAATATGTATTGTCTCCCTGCTCTTTTATATAAAAACCGCAGCATGCAATAACTAATACAAACGCACAAATAATCAAATTTTTAGATAACAATAATCTTTTTAATTCCATCTATACTCCACTTCCCCAATTCTTTTGTTCAATTAAATACCAAACTGCTATTATTATACACTGTTTAGATAACAAACACAATATTTTGTAATAAAACCCCATTGTATATGTTTTATACCCGCTTTATCACTTAAAAATGCAGGAAAAGTATATTCTATCACACTCTTCCTGCATATTAATTATCATATTACATCTACCTTATTATTGGCAGTTCAATCCACTCATACCCGCCTGTGCCTATTTGCTTTTTATCAAAGGCTTTAATCACTGCCATATTTGCCTTTCCTGTCAGTTCTTCATTCATATCAAACATCTGGAAGAGGTAGTCTTTATCTCCAAAATAACAATCTTGTGAAGTCGGTGCATGTATAGTATCCACCAATTCACCTTCCAAGCTTAACACATATATGTAATGCTCACTATAATCATCAAGAAGTACACTGCATACTTCCGCATATAAATACTGTCCGTCGTATGAAAGATAGACCGGATAATCACAGTTGTAAAAAAGTCTTTCTTCTTTTGAATCTATATCAAAAATATATATTTCACCATTCTTAGAATAATAAATATCATCGTCAATAATCTTATAGGACTCAAAAAACATCTCATCCATAAGTGTAGTAGTATCTCCCGTCACCGGGTTATAATACTCAATAGTATTCATAGCATTTTCATAAGTGTAATCTGTAAAATAATTATTCATAAATGCAATACCTGTCTTATACACGTTAAACTCAGTAAAACTTGCACCTACTTCGTGACTTTCATATATCAACTCCGGCTTCGCATCCTTTGCTAATTTCACTCGATACAATGATGTATTATCTTCATCAGTAGCAAATGATGCATAAACATATCCACGGTGATAATACATATTAAACATCTGCATTTCACCCTCAAAAAGTTTTATGTATTTAGTTTTTACACTTCCATCAAGACTAATCTGATATATATAATAAACACTACTATCATTTTCTAAAACATTTGTTACTGTATACAAATTATCATTGTAATACCATAAGTAAAATACATCACCTATATATTCATACTGATTCCCCATGCTAAATACCGCATCACATTCATCGTCCATCTTATGAAAACAATTTGCTTTACTACACACCGGCACCGCTTGCTGAGTTTCCTTATCAAAGAACATAAGATATACTGCTCCATTACCATCCTTTGAATAACGGTTACTCTCATCAAAATAATAATATCCTTTATTTGTACTTGTAAAACTACTGAAAGTCAGTTCAAAAAACGGCTGTGCATCATAGCCTATCTGCATGGTCTGGTATGAAAATGGTGTCGTATCGACATTCTCTTCACTCTTTCCACAACCTGATAAAACAAACATAATGCACAATAACGTACATATTACTCTTTTACACATCTTTTATGTTACCTCAATTCAAATTATCAGTTAAAGTTATGTCACCTACTACTCTGTTAACCCAGACTCATAGATCAGTATATCACTCCACTCATGAGTGTCTGTTTTAATCTGTGATTTATCAAATATCTTTAAACTGTTTCCACAGTCTTGAAAAAGATAATCTTTATCTCCAAATAAACATACGTAACTGTTGTCTAAATCAATGGTATCAATTAACTCACCTTCAGAATTTACAACCCACACTTTATGCTCATCTTCCGGTGTGTTCTCTATAAAAATATCATATATATTATCCAGATAAAAATTTTCACCATCAAAAGATATGTACACCATCGCACCCGGATTATAAAACAATTCATCTGTTCCATTTGCAACATTATAGCAATGTACTCCATCTGTTCTTACATCATAAATACAGTCATCCTTAACTGTATACTCTGCGCCACAGTCTTCCATAATGGTACTTACTGTTTCAGAATTACTATCGTAATACATTATATTATATGTGTAAGCGTCATTATCTACTGCTACATCTGTAGTAAATATTACTCCATCACCATATCCTTTTAACTTATATATTGATGCATATGAGCCATGCAAACTATATATTTTTTCACTTTTCCCGTTTTTGCTTAACGGAATTCTGTACAATTCACTACTGTCTTCGGTAGCATATACAGAATAATACAAATATCCTCTGTGAATTGTCATTTCCGGATCAATACCACTTACAGATATTATATCTGTTATCCTTTCTCGTTTGGATCCATCTAAAGATAATTTATACAACACATACTTTACAGTATCACTAGACATGTCATATTCACCGTCAACATAATATATACTATTGTTATAATACCATATAGCAACTGCATAATTCATGTACGCATCGCATTCTTCTGAATTATGGCTGCAATCCACAAGCGAACAGACATACACCATTTCTTCCGAACTCTTATCAAAAAAATATAAAAAAGAATTATTCAATATATAATATCCACCGTCTACAACAGCCATCGTAAAATAATCACTGTACAGCTGATCGTCAGTTTCGATATTGTAGCTCAAATTAGAAAAGCCCGTTTGATTAACGCTATTAACCCTTTTATTGCACCCGGTAGAATATATTGCTAATATACTCAACAAAACAACTACAATTTTTGTCGCTATACTTTTACCCATATACACCTCTTATGTATTAAACCCTTATATCTTCTAAAATTTATTTTAACTTATTAAGGTGGTTTAATTGCATAATGCTTTTAATAATTACAATAATATATCATAACTATATTATTGTTAAATCTCTTCATTAACGTTACTATCTTAATTGCCCGCTATAGGCAGTTCAATCCACTCATACTCACCTGTGCCTATCTGGTTTTTATCAAAGGCTTTCATAACCGGCTCATCTGCCCATGTTAAATCTTCATTTAAATCAAAGATCTGGAACATGAAGTCCTCATCACCAAAATAACACATATATTGTGATACAACCTGTATACTGTCTACAAGATTGCCTTCTAAATCAAGAACATAAACATAATGCTCGTTATAATCAAAATCATCTAAAAAACCAGCACACACATCTGCGTACAA
>JAZULV010000054.1:0-8392 GCA_045603305.1 Lachnospiraceae bacterium
TTATCAAATAGAAAAAGGATATTATGAAAAATTACGGCACTTATATGAAAGGAGTAGAGCTGTGCTTCAATTAAAAAATATACAGAAAAATTATCTCTCAGGAGATAACACAGTAAAGGCGCTTAATGGTGTTGATTTAAAATTCAGAGAGAATGAATTTGTTGCTATTTTAGGTCCATCGGGTTGTGGTAAGACTACATTGTTGAATATTATCGGTGGTCTGGACCAGTACACCAGCGGAGATTTGATTATTAACGGCAAGTCCACAAAGCAGTATAAGGATTCTGATTGGGACACATACAGAAACCATTCCATAGGTTTTGTGTTCCAGAGCTACAATCTTATACCTCATCAGACTGTCCTTTCAAACGTAGAGCTGGCATTAACTCTTTCCGGTATTTCAAAGACTGAGAGAAGAAAGAGAGCAATCGAAGTTCTTGAGAAGGTAGGCCTTGGTGATCAGATTAATAAGAAACCGAACCAGATGTCCGGTGGACAGATGCAGAGAGTAGCCATTGCCAGAGCACTTATAAATAATCCTGACATTTTGCTTGCTGATGAGCCGACCGGTGCCCTTGATTCAGTAACAAGTGTGCAAATTATGGAGATATTGAAGGAGATAGCCAAGGATAAGCTTATTATCATGGTTACCCATAATCCGGAGCTTGCTGAGCAGTATTCATCAAGAATTATTAAGCTCTTAGATGGTAAGGTTATAGATGATTCAGATCCCTTTGAGGCTGAGGAGAAGGCAGAGGTTACAAAGGAAAAGGTTAAGAAGCCTTCTATGTCTTTCTTTACAGCTCTGTCACTTAGTTTTAATAATCTTCTTACCAAGAAGGCGAGAACTTTCCTTACTTCTTTTGCGGGAAGTATCGGTATTATAGGTATTGCGCTTATTCTTGCACTGTCCAATGGTATACAGGAGTGGATTGATGATGTTCAGCAGGATACTTTATCTTCATACCCTATTGAAATTTTGGCTGAATCTGCGGACATGTCCAGTCTTATGGTTAAGTTTATGGGGATAAATGCTGAAGATAAGGATCATGCACTTGACAAGGTATATTCAAATTCTATTATGTATGAGTTGTTTAATGCCATGAATTCGGCAGAGACAATAAAGAATAATCTGACTGATTTTAAGAAGTATCTTGAAGATGATAAGAATGATATAAATGATTATATCAGTACAATCCAGTATAGATATGATTATGGCTTTAATGTATATACTAAGGATGTTGATGATAATATTGTAAAAGCAGATTCAGACAGTCTGATGCAGGAAGTTATGGGTGGTTCCGAAGGAATGGATGCCTATTTTAATTCTTCCTTTTCAAGTATGTCAACTGTGCCTGTATGGGAAGAGATGCTTGATGGAGAGAATGGAGAACTTATCAGTGGTCTGGTAAAGGATGAGTATGATGTTATTTACGGCGACTGGCCGGCAAATTACAATGAAGTAGTGCTTATTGTTGATGCAAATAATGAGTTAAGTGATTATGCATTGTATGCTTTAGGTCTTAAAACCAGTGAAGAGATGAAGGAAGTCATGGTTGCTGCTATGAATGAGGAGCAGATTGATACAACCGAGAGTAGCTGGACTTACGAAGAAATTTGCGGCAAAGAGTTTAAGATAGTTCCATCAGCTGATTACTATCAGTATGACAGTGTTACTAAGACATATAAAGATATGAGAGAGACTGATACAGGTCTTAAGTATCTTTATGATAATGGCACAGATCTAAAAATTAGTGGTATTATCAGATTAAAAGAGAATTCAGATTCAATGATGATGACTGGTTCTATTGGCTATACAACTGCATTGACTGAGTATATTGTAAATGAGACACTTAACAGCAATATAGTTAAGACGCAGCTTGATAATCCGGAGATTGACGTATTTAATGGCCTTAAGTTTGCATCAGAGGTGGAAGAAGAGATTTCTGATGAGCAGAAGGCAGCAGATATCAAGGAATATATTTCTACACTTTCAAATACTGAGAAGGCGTCTATTTATACAGAGATAATGTCTGTGCCTTCAGATGAATATGTTGCCCAGACAGTTGCAACCCAGATGCAGGGGATGACAAGAGAATATATTGAAGGCATGATGACTGAGACTTATGCAGCAGAGATGGGTATTGACGAGCAGGAGCTTAAAGATTATATTGCTTCAATGGACGACGAGACTTTATTTGCATATGTTGAAGAAATGATGGCTGAGCAGATAAAGGAGCAGTATGCCCAGGCTATGAGTACACAGTTTGGTGCCATGACAGCAGATGAGCTTGCGTCAGGGCTTGATATGGCGCTTCAGACTTATGATACAGCAGGTCTTGTAGATTTATATGAAGGATATATGCCGCCAACAGTTTCAGACTCAACTTATGAGGATAATCTTTCTCTTTTAGGATATGCAGATTTAGATAGTCCTTCATCAATTTATATTTATGCTTCAACCTTTGAGGCAAAGGATATTATTGCAGATAAGATTACAGAGTATAATGATTCAGTAGCTGAAGACGACAGGATAACTTATACAGATATGGTAGCACTTATGATGTCATCAATTACTCTTGTAATCAATGCTATTTCTTATGTGCTCATTGCCTTTGTTGCAATTTCACTTGTAGTTTCTTCAATAATGATTGGTATTATAACTTATATTTCTGTACTTGAAAGAACTAAAGAAATTGGTATACTAAGAAGTATCGGTGCTTCTAAGAAGGATATATCAAGAGTGTTTAATGCTGAAACACTTATTGTGGGCTTTGGAGCAGGTGCCATAGGTATAGGTGTAACACTTCTGTTATGTATACCTATTAATATAGTCATTAGGTTTTTAACAGATATACCTGAATTAGGTGCAAAGCTTCCTGTAGCCGGAGGCGTAATATTAGTAATTATCAGTATGCTGCTTACATTTATAGCAGGACTTATTCCGGCTAAGATTGCTGCAAGAAAAGATCCGGTTGAGGCTCTTAGAACAGAGTAGAATTATGATACCAGGGTCACGTAGTGCGTAGCAATCCGTAGGTATTCCGATGTTAAAATGTATTTAGACACCGGTGTAATATAATTATAGTGTATTTAAAGCTGCCATCGGCAAGTTTTCTCTAAGAAAACATATGGCAGCTTTTATACTGTTTATTTGGCTTTTGAAGCGATATAATAAAGATGATAAGGCAGGATGTTTTTTAGACTGCTAAGATAATGAAGTGTAAAAAGTGTAGTAATTAACAGGCATTATATGTATAATGTCATATATGTAAGAAGATAAATATTTGAAACGGAGTAGATTCTGATGGAAGATGGTAAAGTGTATTTGCAGAAGGTTCTGAGTAAAATAGAAAATCGTATAAAAGAAGTAAACGAGGATATCGTAGCCGGAGCAGAGGATGTAAAGAGCATGCAGGAATACTACTGGGAGAACTATACCGAGATGGACGAGTATGGTTATGAAAATTTTGATAACCAGCAGGCTTTATTCAGGCAGCTAAATGCAAACACAGAGCAGCTTCGTTTCAGACAGAGACTTATAAAGATGCTTGATTCACCCTACTTTGGAAGAGTTGACTTTTTGTATGACGGTGATGATGAGCCGGAGAATTTTTATATTGGTATAGCAAATTTTTCGGAAGGCGCCGGTCATGTACCGCTTATTTATGACTGGAGAGCTCCGGTGAGCAGCTTGTTTTATGATTATGATAAGGGCGGGGCTTCATATATTGCACCTGCCGGAGAGATAACCGGAGAAATCATATCAAAGCACCAGTATAAAATTCAGGGCGGAAAGCTTATATACGAGTTTGAAAGTGACGTAAAGGTTGATGATGAGGTTCTTAAAAGAGAATTAGGCAATAGCGGTGATACCAAGCTTAAAAATATCATCAGCACAATTCAAAAAGAGCAGAACGCAATAATTCGTAATAATAAAGACAGAATTTTAGTGATTCAGGGTACGGCAGGAAGCGGTAAGACTTCGGTGGGGCTTCATCGAATTGCTTATCTTTTATATCGTGACAGAAACAACTTAAAATCGTCAAATGTGCTTATACTTTCTCCTAACAGTGTGTTCTCGGATTATATATCTCACATACTTCCGGAGCTTGGCGAAGAAAATATTCAGGAGATGAGCTTTGACTTATTTGCCTACAAACAGCTTAAAAATATTGTGTATGACTGTGAGGACAGGTATGACCAGATAGAAGCTGCATTAAGTCTTGATATGGAAGCACTATATTATAAAGAAAAACAGTCCAAAGAGTTTGTTAAAAAGCTGAATGGTTTTGTGCTTGAGTTAGAAGATGAGCTAATGGACTTTAGGGATATCAAGTTTAATAAAATGTATAAGTCTGCCGGGGAAATAATGGAGCTCTTCTATTATAAATTTACTGACATTCCGCTGATGGCAAGGATGAATTTTGTTATGGACTATGTGGTAGACCAGTATGAAACGCTTATCGGTAAGGACTTCAGTGAAGAGGACATGGAGATAATAGAAGATAAGTTCATGCGGATGTACAGAACCAGAGATTTGTATGTGCTGTACAGTAAGTTTTTAGAGCAAAATGGTTATCCGGGTCTTGCCCATGTTCCTTACGAAAAGAGGACTTTAAAGTATGAAGATGTGTATCCGATGCTCTATTTAAAGTATCAGCTTTTTAGTCCCGCGGAGCATAAAAACATCAGGCATTTGGTTATTGATGAAATGCAGGATTATTCCTATCTGCAGTACTTAATTATTGATAAGCTTTTTAAGTGTCACATGACAATACTGGGTGACAAGGCCCAGACTATGGACGAGGAAATGCAGGATGTAACAAGATTTCTCCCCCGTATACTTGGCAAAGACATCAGAACAATTGTTATGGATAAGGGATATCGTAATACGGTAGAAATTGCTGAGTATGCAGGTAATCTTATTGGCGTTTCAGAGCAGAAGTTGTTAGAAAGACATGGTAAGCCGGTATCAGAGCGAAAGTTTGTTGATTTTAGCAGTGCTATGGATGAAATAATCAATAGTCTGACTTCGAATGGTGAAGCCTTTGAAACTGCGGCTGTTATTGCCATGACAGAGATGGAAGCCAGAGCTGCTTATTCTTATATTGTAAAGAGTCTTGAAAGAAGTGGCAGGAAACCGGAAGTTTCATATATTGATAAGAATAGCAGTCAGTTTAACAAAGGAGTTACAGTTACAACCTTTTATCTTGCCAAAGGACTGGAGTTTGATAAAGTGTTTTCACTGTATGACAGCAACAAAGATACTCCGTTATATAAACAGGCAAAGTATATATGTGCCACAAGAGCACTTCATGAGCTTTGTATGTTTGGATATGACAGTATAAAATAATAAATCAGGAGGTATTTATGGAAAAATCAAAAGTATATTTTACTACATTTAAAACTTCTTACAACGAGAATCTTATTCAGAAGCTTCACCGCCTTATGAAAAAGGCCGGATTTGAGAATATTGATTTTACCGAGAAGTATGCGGCGATTAAGCTTCACTTCGGGGAGTACGGTAATCTGGCTTTCTTAAGACCAAACTATGCCAAGGTAGTTGCAGATTATGTTAAGGAGCTTGGTGGCAAGCCATTTTTAACTGACTGTAATACTTTATATGTAGGCAGCAGAAAGAATGCATTGGACCACTTAGAGACTGCATATTTGAATGGTTTTTCTCCGCTTCAGACCGGTTGTCATGTAATTATAGGTGACGGCCTTAAGGGAACTGACGAAGCAATTGTGCCGATTGATGGTGAATATGTTAAAGAGGCAAAAATAGGTCAGGCTATTATGGACGCGGATATATTTATATCTCTTACACATTTTAAGGGACATGAGATGGCCGGATTTGGCGGAGCGATTAAGAATATCGGAATGGGCTGTGGTTCAAGAGCCGGCAAGATGGAGCAGCACTGTGACGGCAAGCCTGCAGTTGATAGCGAGTTATGCATAGGCTGTGGTGCCTGTTCAAAGATTTGTGCTCATGATGCTCCTGAGATAAATGATAAGAAGGCAGTAATTAATCATGATAAGTGTGTGGGCTGCGGAAGATGCCTTGCAGTCTGTCCAAAGGATGCAATATCTGCAGAGTTTAGTGATTCCATAGCAGTTTTAAATAAGAAGATGGCGGAGTACAGCCTTGCAGTATGTAAGGGCAGACCATGCTTCCATATTTCTTTAATCTGTGATGTGTCTCCGAACTGTGACTGCCACGCTGAAAATGATATACCGATTATACCGAATGTAGGTATGCTGGCTTCCTTCGACCCGGTAGCTCTCGATATGGCATGTGCTGATTTGTGTAATAAGATGCCTGTATTAGAAGGAAGTATATTAAGTGACAATATTAAGGCTGATTGCGGACATGACCATAATCATGACCATTTCCACATGACTCACCCTGATACCGAGTGGCGCTCATGCATTGAGCATGCAGTTAAGATTGGTCTCGGAACTGACCAGTATGAATTAGTGCAGATATAATATTTGAATTATTTTGAAATGATTTGTTGGGGCAGTAATTGATTTCAGAGGATAAGGTGAATTAATTCTCAAATATAGTGTTTATTACATATATTAAAGAAATGAGGCAGGTATCAAATCAGGGCTGCAGCGATTAGAAAAGCAGGCTGGTTTTATACTGCCGTAAAGAGTGGAGAAGTATAATGAAACGAACCTATCCTTTTGAGGTGTTGCCTCTGCCCTATGCTTATGACAGTCTTGAACCCTATATAAGTACGGATACTTTATATTTTCATCATGATAAACACTATCATACTTATGCGGAGAATCTGAATAAAGAACTGGCCAAGTACAGAGAATTGCAGGATAAGTCATTAATGGAACTGTTAATGATGAAGCCGGAAGTTTCAGATGAATATGAACTTGTAAGGCGTAATGCCGGTGGGGTTTATAATCACGAGATGTATTTTGAGAGTTTGATACCGGGTGACGGCAGACCCAATGAAACTTTTTGTCAGGAGTTTATGCGCACTTTTGGCAACGGTGAAGAGTTTAAGAAAACAATGTCTGATATGGCGCTAAGTGTATTTGGTTCAGGATATGCCTGGCTTGCTGCAACCGATAAGGGCAAGATACTGATTGTAAGTTATAAGAATCAGGATAATCCTATAATGTATGGTTTGATTCCTTTGCTTCCGGTTGATGTGTGGGAGCACGCTTATTATCTGGATTATCAGCACAGACGTAGTGATTATGTGGATAGCTGGTTTGAGTTGGTTAACTGGGAGATTGTAAGTGGAAGGTATGAGAAAACAGGTTGAAGGCTATATAATTAATATCTGCTCGGCTGTATATAATAAATATTATGAAATAATTGAATTAGCCTTTTATATTATGTTTAGGTAAAATGTAATGAGTATTCCACAGAATACAAAGCGAAAACCCTGGAGATACGGTACTCTCCGGGGTTTTGTTGCGCTTTTTTGCAGGGTGGCATCTGCCTTTGGCTGGCTGCCGGTTATTGGTTTCTATCCGGCTATTATATTTAATCTTTAGGATGTTTATTCATGCTACTGCATTTCCAGCAGTCTCTTAATAGCATCATGCATCTCAGGATGTTTTCGGTAGTTCTTAATTAATTCTTTTTCATTATCGCTTAAGATAAGCTGTTCCTTTTCGTTTTCTACATAACCGAAGGTTTCTAAAATATTCTCTATATTATATATTTCACACAGAAGCATAAATGTATCTGCATCAGGCTGGGACTGACCGTTCTCCCAACCGTATATTGTCTTGGTTGCAGCACTGATATTATGATTTCTTAGAATATCGGAAACTTCTGCAACAGATAATTTATTTAGCTTTCTGTAATATTTTAAATACATTGCGATTTTAGGATTTTTCATGCTGTTCACCTCAATTTGTATAGTATATTAGAAGATTTTTGGTGTCAAGAAAGATTCGACAGTAAATTAAAAGAAATAATTGATTTTCTTAGGAAACAAGAATATAATAAATGGTAGAAATTTAAAATTCTTAATAACACGGAATTGAGGATTGGTATGGAATTGAAGAATAGAATTATAGAACATATGAAAGTATATGGTTTTGATGTCAAAAAAGTGTCGGAAGATACAGGTATAAGTATTGAGAGGCTTACAAAGGAGACGGATGCAGACATTGATGCAGATGATTTATGTGTATTGTGCGTTTATTTGAATGTAAAGCCGGAAGAGTTATACATAAAGAAAATTATTAAATAAGACGGTGGATACAATTAGTTATAGAAAGAGGCGTTGGTGATGAGTAAAGAGATATTAATTGATAAGGAAGCATTGGAGATTATGAAACAACGTATTATTAAGCTCATAGCTGATGATATGCAAAATGATACGAATAAGTACAAGAAAAATGTAGA
>JAZULV010000055.1:0-14439 GCA_045603305.1 Lachnospiraceae bacterium
CATTAGGAGTGTTTTCAGGAATTATATTGACTATACTTTCAATGAATTTAGGAATAAAAAGTATTGGTGTATTCATCATGATATGTTTTCCGCATATCTTTATATATTTATTATCTGCATTTATTGTGATTCGTATAAAGTTTAGCGGATATTATATTGCAGGATTAAATGATTCGTACAAAAGCAGTTTTTTTATTAATAATATTAATAAGAGAAAAGGTTATTTGTTAACTATAATTATATTAATAATTGGTATTTTGTTTGAAACGCTTAATGCCCTATATATTCTTCCTAAAGTGTTTTCTACAGTTGTGTAATTTGACAGAAAAGAAACCGGTATTACTGCAAAATGCAATAGTACCGGTTATTTTTATGCGTATAAGTCTTTGCTTATAAAAGTTCAGCCATATCAAGTAATAACTTCTCAGATTCGGCCCAGCCAAGACATGGGTCTGTAATTGACTTGCCATAAATATGCTCGTGAATACCCTGACTGCCCGGCTCGATGTAACTCTCAATCATAACACCCTTAACAAGGTTGTTGATTCTCTCTGAGTAACGGCGGCTGTGGAGTATTTCCTTAACAATACGAACCTGCTCGGCATACTTCTTATTTGAATTTGAATGGTTAGCGTCAATAATACATGCAGGGAATTTTAAATCCATCTTGTCATACATATCACAGAGAAGAGTTAAGTCTTCATAATGGTAGTTAGGAATGCACTGGCTGTGTTTATTAACAGCACCTCTTAAAATGGTATGTGCATAAGGATTACCGTCAGTCTGAACATCATATCCTCTGTAAATAAAGTTGTGAGGATGCTGTGCTGCATAAACTGAGTTAAGCATAACAGTTAAGTCACCACTGGTAGGATTCTTCATACCTACTGCAACGTCCATACCACTTACAGTAAGTCTGTGGTGCTGGTCCTCAACTGAACGGGCACCTACCGCAACGTATGATAATAAATCATCTAAATATCTAAAGTTTTCAGGGTAGAGCATCTCATCAGCTGCTGACATACCGGTCTCCTCGATAGCACGCATATGTAACTTACGAATCGCAATGATACCATCGTGAAGGTTAGGAGTCTTTTCCGGATCCGGCTGATGGAGGAGTCCCTTATAGCCTTCGCCGGTAGTTCTCGGCTTATTTGTATAAATACGTGGTACGATAAATAACTTGTCTGCAACCTTATCCTGAACCTTGGCAAGGCGGTTAATGTAGTCACATACAGAGTCTTCATTATCTGCTGAACATGGCCCGATAAGAACTAAAAATCTCTTGTCTTCTCCGGAAATAATATTCTTAATAATATTATCTCTTTCGATTTTGATTTTGCTTAATTCCTCTGAGAGAGGGTACTCACTTTTGATTTCTGCCGGAGTAGGCAGCTTGCTTACAAAATTGAAACTCATTCTGAATAACTTCCTTCCGTAATATATATTTTAGTAAATTATGAAGCAGTAAAATTACAACACATATACTTATGAAAAATAGTTGATAATTCCACCTAATACACCGTAAGAAATAAGGCACATGATAACAGTTGCTATTACAATACCTAAGAGAATAGCAAGTGAAGATTTCTTGAGGTCAACATCAAGAAGTGATGCAATTAAAGCACCGGTCCATGCACCTGTACCTGGAAGCGGTATACCAACGAAAAGTGTAAGTCCCCAGAACTCCATCTTTTTGATACTGTCGCTCTTGTTCATGGCACGGTTTTCAAGCTTTTCGATAAATGTACCAATGTACTTTACAGGTCTTAACCATGAAAAAATCTTCTTGATAAATAATAAGATAAAAGGAATAGGGATGATATTACCTGTTACACAGGCGATTATAGCCTGCCACATAGGTATATCGAGCATTCTTGCAACTAAAATTCCACCTCTTAATTCAAGTATAGGAATCATTGAAATAAAAAATACTACAAACTCTGATGACATATAATTGCCGAGGGTATTGGCGAACCATTCTGCTATAAAATCCATAATCTCTTTGTATGTCAGACATACTTTCCTTTCTCAAATATTAAAATCTTATTTTGTCATTATAAATACGAAAAAGAGTGATGTCAAGAAAAAAGGGGTGATATTGAGGCATGTTTGTAATAGAATACATTCATATTTTTCAGAGTTTTATACTACAATATATTAAATGTAAAATGGTCGGAGCTTTGCGTGTTTAGTAAATTATTTAGAAACAAATTAGTCACAGTAATAAGCTTTTTATTAATTCTGGTTTTGTTATTACATAGCAGTCTGGTATGTCTTGCGGATATGCCTGATGAGTCTGATTTAGACAGCCTGCCGGTATCGGCAATAGCGGGTGAAAACTCCAGTGAAGAATCTACAGAGAATGTTACGCAGAGTACTCAGGAAGAGAACGCACCCGCAAATAATAACACCAGCCAGAATTTCGGACTTACTGCAAAAGGTGCAGTACTTATGGAAGCTTCAACGGGAACTGTATTATACGAGCTTGGTGCAGAAGAGAAGCTTTCACCAGCCAGTATAACAAAAATTATGACATTAATACTTATATTTGATGCAATATCAAATGGGAAGATTTCAATGCAGGATGAGGTTGTCACCAGTGCTCATGCAAAATCAATGGGAGGTTCCCAGGTGTTTTTAGAGGAAGGTGAAGTGCAGAATGTTGAAACACTGATTAAGTGTATTGTAATCGCTTCAGGTAATGATGCGTCAGTGGCAATGGCAGAGTACATAGCGGGGACAGAGAGTGAGTTTGTAAATATGATGAACGAGAGAGCGAAGGGGCTTGGCATGAGCCAGACTCATTTCGTGGACTGTTGCGGACTTACAGAAGACCCGGCACATCTTACAAGTGCAAAAGATGTGGCAATAATGAGCCGTGAGCTTATCACAAAGTATCCCCAGATAAAGGACTACAGTACAATCTGGATGGAGAATATTACCCATGTAACAAATAAAGGAAGCTCGGAGTTCGGACTTTCCAATACAAATAAATTGTTGAAGATGGCGACTAACTTTACTACTACCGGTTTAAAGACCGGATCGACCAGTATAGCAAAATACTGCGTATCTGCAACTGCTGTTAAAGACGGAATTGAAATGATCGCGGTAATACTGGGGGCTGCCGACTACAAAGTAAGATTCAGCGAGGCCGAAAAGCTTCTGAATTTTGGCTTTTCAAAGTGCCAGGTGTATAAGGACAGTGATGAAGGAAGAGAACCACTTCCACAGCTAGCAGTGGAAAACGGTAAAAAAGAATTTGTATCTTTAGTATATGACGGTGACTTTAGTTATGTTGATATCAATGGCTCAGATTTAAGTCAGGTCGTAAAAAGAATTGAACTTGAAGAGCGTGTAAAAGCTCCGGTAGAGCAAGGGCAGATTGTAGGACATATAATTTACGAGCTTAATGGCGGTGAGATAGGAAGAGTGAGTATATCGGCCACAGAAGCAGTTGAGGAGGCTGATTTTATGGATTGTGTTATGAAGATATTTGATGTGTGGAGGTTGTAATGTATAAATAGATTAGCGGTGTGAGTATTTTTGTAGGTATGGTAAATGATTTGTGATAAGAGTATTTGTGAATCAATAACCATTTTATGTGATGCAGAAGATAACCCTAAAATATTCACACTGCTTTATTTTAAATAAAAAAGTATATTTCTCAAATCTTTATATTTGCCTTTTGACGAATGGCGTGATATACTCTTTAATGGTATTTTGTGACGAGAAGGCTGGTATATGATGATATATTTTATAATTGTTCTATTAATTATTCTTGTGTTCTTTCTGATTCTTTCTTTTTATGAGCGCAAACACTTTGTTATAAGGGAATATGTTATAGAGAATGAGAAGATTCCGTCAGACTTTGATGGGTTTACTTTTGTTGCGATGACAGACTTACATAATAATGAGTTTGGTAAGCAGAATGAGACTTTGATACAGGCTGTTGATAATATAAAGCCGGATGCTATTTTAGTCGGTGGGGACATGCTGGTGTCAAAGGGCGTAAAAAGTGTAGATGTTCCTGTACATCTTATGAATGTCCTTGGTAATAAGTATAAGGTATATTACTGTTATGGCAATCATGAAGCAAGACTTTTCTGGAAGAGGGAAACTTACGGTGATTTAGGTGACAGGTATTACGAAGCTTTGAATAATGCCGGTGTGTGTGTGCTTAACGATAAGAGCATTTCGTTCCGCTGTAATGATGGTGCGGTGACGATTTCAGGACTTGATACTGAGAAGAGATTTTATAATAAATTGTCTGATGTCAGAATGGATACAGAGGTTCTTGAAAATAAGCTTGGAAGTGCTGATAAGAATTCCTTTAATATATTAATGGCTCATTCTCCGGTTTCTTTTGAAGCTTATGCAAACTGGGGTGCCAATCTGGTATTGAGCGGACATTTTCATGGCGGTACAATAGTTGCTCCATTTTTGGGAGGACTTATGTCACCGGATCTGGTGCTGTTCCCAAAGTATTACCGCGGAAGATTTGATGAGTATGGAAGCACGATGATAGTAAGCGGCGGTTTAGGAACTCATTCTGTGAATATTCGTATAAATAACAGACCGGAGCTTATTGTTATTAAGCTTAAGAGAAAAGAATCTTAGAGTTATGTTTAGAGATATGTTACTGCTAAAAGTTACAGGAGGAAGTTATGGCTTTATCAGTTAAACTGGAAGTGTTCGAGGGCCCTCTCGATTTACTTCTGCATTTGATTGAGAAAAATAAAATTGATATATATGATATTCCGATAGCTGATATTGCTGACCAGTATCTGGAGTACGTTTCTGCTATGGATACCCAGGACTTAGATGTGGTAAGTGATTTCCTTGTTATGGCGGCGACTCTCTTAGATATTAAGACTAAGCTATTGTTGCCTGCTGAGGTCAATGAAGACGGAGAAGAGGAAGACCCTAGACAGGAGCTTGTGGAAAGACTTCTTGAGTACAAGATGTACAAGTATATTTCCGGCGAGCTAAGAGAGCAGGAGGAAAATGCTGGCTTTGTGCTTTATAAAGAGCCTACAGTGCCTGATGAGGTGTCAAAGTATGTGCCTCCTGTGGACCTTGATGAGCTTTTAAGTGATGTAGATGTGTACAAGCTTACCCGGCTTTTTCAGATGGTTATGAAGAAGCAGAAGGATAAGATTGACCCTATAAGAAGTAATTTCAGAACGGTTCAGAGAGAGACCTTTAAGGTATCTGATAAAATCGTAAATATAATAAGCTTCGCATCAAGGAAGAAGAACTTTAGTTTTGTGGAGCTTTTGGAAGCTCAGGCATCCAAGGTTGAGATTATTGTTACATTCCTTGCGGTTTTAGAGCTTATGAAGATGGGTAAAATCAGCCTGAATCAGGAAGGCTTTAATGACGATATAATGATTGAGGCGAAGGATATAGACGATACTGATGGTGAAGATGTTGCTCAGGCAGTAGCAGCGGCGTTGGAGAGTGAATAATGGATAATTTTGAAATTGAGATTGAAGTTGACAATGATATTGACAGAGAAGAAATGAAAGCAGTCTTAGAAGCGGTGCTTTTTACAATGGGTGGCTCCGTTGAGTTAAGACTTCTTGCAAAGTCAATTGAGCAGGATGAGAAGCTTACAAAAGGTTTGATTGAAGAACTGGCTGGTGAGTACAACAATAGAAAATGTGGTATGAAGATAATCCAGCTTGAAAATGCTTATCAGATGTGTACAAGAGCTGAATATTACGAGAATCTTATTAAGGTTGCTTCCCAGCCTAAGAAGCATGTGCTTACTGATGTAGTATTAGAGACTCTTTCAATTATTGCATACAGACAGCCGGTTACTAAGATTGAGATAGAGAAAATAAGAGGTGTTAAGTCAGACCACGCAGTAAATAAGCTGGTAGAGTACAATCTTGTAGAAGAAAGAGGCCGACTTAATGCTCCGGGAAGACCTATACTTTTTGGTACTACTGAGGAGTTTTTAAGAAGCTTTGGAATATCCTCTGTTGACGAGCTTCCGGCTCTTGAGCAGGAGATTATTGATGATTTTAAGAAAGAAGCAGAGGATGAAATTCAGCTTAAATTAGATTTATAAATGAAAAGTATGAATATTATTGTAGATTGATATGATAAAAGTTTTAATTAAAGCTTGACCTTTGTGGTGAGGAGGATTATTATGTACAAAATCGGCTTTATCGGATGCGGTAACATGGCAAAGGCTATGATTGGCGGAATTATTGCTAAAAAAGCGGCACTTCCTTGTGAGATTATTGCTTCAAGAAGAAGTGAGGAAGCCCTTACTGAGATTAAAGAAGCTTTTGGAATTTATACAACCGCTTCGAATGTTGAAGTTGCAAAAGAATCAGAGATTATAGTACTTGCAGTTAAGCCTTATATGTACGAGGCAGTAATCAGCGAAATAAAGTCATATATAACTGACAGCAAGATAATTATATCTATCGCACCGGGAAAAAGTCTTGAGTGGTTTAGAACCCAGTTTGGTTTTAATCTTAAAGCAGTTCGTACCATGCCAAACACTCCTGCATTAGTAGGTGAAGGCATGACCGCTGTAGTGCCAAATGAATTTATTTCAGAAGAAGATTTAAAGAAGGTAATGTTCTTCCTTGAAAGCTTTGGCAAGGCTGAGCTTGTAACAGAAGGTGTTATGGGTGCAGTAACTGCGGTAAGCGGAAGCTCACCGGCTTATGTATTTATGTTTATCGAGGCGATGGCAGATGCAGCAGTTGCAGAAGGTATGGCAAGAGACGCAGCATACAAGTTTGCAGCTCAGGCAGTGCTTGGAAGTGCAAAGATGGTACTTGATACAGGTAAGCATCCGGGTGAGCTTAAGGATATGGTGTGCAGTCCTGGCGGAACTACTATTCAGGCTGTCAGAGTATTAGAAGAAAAGGGTATGAGAAGCAGTGTTATTGAGGCGATGACTGCCTGTGCAGACAAAGCAAATAACATGTAATTTGATAGTTTCAGAACCCCGGTGTCTGCATTTTATGTTACAACGGGACATCTGATTTGATAAATAAATTTACGCATGGAGGTATGAATATGATAACAAAGTATTCAGTAGAAGAACTTAAGGTGCTTCTTGACAAATTAATGGCAGAGTATGAAGAGTACAAATCACTTAATCTCGCATTAGATATGTCAAGAGGAAAGCCTTCACCGTCACAGCTTGATATTACTAACGATATGCTTGGTGCACTTGATAATTATGAAACTGAAAATGGTTTAGACGCTAGAAATTATGGCGTTCTTGATGGTATTCCTGAGATGAAGAAATTATTTTCAGATTTACTTGATATTCCTGCAGAGAACATTATTATCGGTGGCAATTCAAGCTTAAATCTCATGTATGATAACTTCATGAGACTTTATGTATTCGGTACTCAGGGCAATACTCCTTGGGGCAAGCTTGATGGTTACAAGTTCCTCTGTCCATGTCCTGGATATGACCGCCATTTTTCAGTAAGTGAAGAATTTGGCGCAGAGATGATTATTGTTCCTATGAACGAGAATGGTCCTGATATGGATTACGTTGAAAAGCTTGTTGCTGAAGACCCATCTATCAAGGGTATGTGGTGCGTGCCTCTTCATTCAAATCCACAGGGTATCTGTTACAGCGATGAAACAGTTGAAAGATTAGTTTCCATGAAGACTGCAGCTCCGGACTTTAAGATTTTCTGGGATAACGCATATGGTGTTCATCACATTTATGAGGAAGTTAAGCTTCTTGATGTATTCAAGACCGCAGCCAAGTATGGCAATGAAGACAGAATTTATTACTTCTTCTCAACATCAAAGATTACATTCCCGGGTGCCGGCGTATCTATGATTGCTTCAAGCAAGGCAAATGTTGAGGAGATTAAGAAGCACATGACTATTCAGACAATTGGTCATGACAAGCTTAACCAGTTAAAACATGTGAAGTATTTTGGTACAGCTGAGAACTTAAAGAAACACATGGATAAGCATGCCCAGTCTTTAAGACCAAAGTTTGATATTGTGTTAAATACATTAGAGAAGGAGCTTGCCGGTACAGGTCTTGGTTCATGGACTTCTGTAAAGGGTGGATACTTTGTAGCAGTTGATACTTATCCGGGCTGTGCAAAGGAGACAGTTGCATTGGCGAAGGATGCCGGAGTTGTTATGACAGGTGCCGGAGCTACTTATCCATACATGAATGACCCGGAAGATAAGAACATCAGAATTGCTCCTTCATATCCTACAGAAGAAGAGTTGCAGCAGGCAATGAATTTGTTCTGCCTTTGTGTAAAGATTGCCGGTGTTAAGAAGCTTCTTGAAGAGAGATGTTAATTTTATAATTTAAATGTAGAAATCATATGAATGTTTTATCCCCACAGGCTTCGCTCAGGCTTGCGCCTTCAAGGCGCCTGTCAGGGATAAAAATTCATATGATTTTTTATTTAAATGATAAAAATAATATGTTTCAAGAAGCTTGGTAATTGTAAAAGCAATGCTTTGCAGAAAGGCGTAGGTGACCGAGGTAGGTTGAGGAAATATAATAGTATGAATGCTTTAATTACATAGGTTTTGCTCAGGATATAGTTTTCTATTCAAAAGAAGAATGACAAAGGTTGTAAGTAGTTGTATAATTAAATTTAACTATTTATTTGATATTTAGATTATTTGATTTAAGAGGGAGGATAATGAGATGTTTGGTTTTGGAAAGAAGAAAGAGATGGATATGGTATCAGCTAAGAAGTTTTGGGACTGGTTCTCAGAAAATGAAGAATGGATTATTGCCAATATAAACACTAATGGAATGGATGTAGTATGGGAGGTTGATGAGCAGATAAAACCGGTATTTCCGTACTGTAAAAGAGAATTGGAGTTTCAGCTTGGATTCAATGACGGAGAGGGTGAGTTCTTTTTCTTCCACTTCGGAAATAAAGATTTGATGAGAGATGCTGAGATTTTGAAGAATATGATGCCAAAGGATTTAGCTGAGCGTTGGGTGTTTGTAGCTGAGAGATAGATTGTATTTTTATTTGAGAATATCCTGGAGGTGCGAAGTAATGAATGTATTATTAATAAATTGCAGTCCGGTACGAAATGGTGCTACAGCAGAGATTATAAATATAGCCGGTGCATGTTTGGAAGCAAAGCATGATGTTAAAAAAATATGTATAGATGATTATGAAATTAATTTTTGCAAAGGGTGCAGAACATGTCATACAACAGCAAAGTGTATGCAAAATGATGATGTGTCAAAGGTTATCGAGGAATATATCCGGGCCGATATTATTATTTCTGTTTCTCCTTCATATTGGGCGGATATTCCCGGGCAGTTTAAAGTATTTATTGACAGATGTACACCTTGGTGCAATACACACGAACCCCATGCGACAATAGGTCAAGGAAAAAGAGGGTATAGCATTGCACTCAGAACAGGACCTAGTATGCGAGAATGCAATAGAATAATCGAAAGTATAGAACATTTCTATGGACATTTAGAAATAGAGGCAATGGATAGCCTGGGGCTTTGTTTAGTTGAATGTAAAGACGACGTAGAAGGCAGAAGAAGTGAGATAGAGGAGTTTTGTAATAAAATAATGCAACCGGGGGTATAACGGAAGGGTATGTTAGCGTTATTATTCAGAAGATAAGTCTATGGAGGTATAGTGTATGTGGTTTGTATTAGCATTATTATCAGCAGTTTTTGCAGCACTTACATCGATATTGGCTAAAATAGGTATCGATGGAGTTAATTCAAATTTGGCAACAGCGATTAGAACAGTAGTTGTTGTATTTATGGCGTGGGGTATGGTCTTCTTGACAAATGCACAGTCAGGGATTGTTGATATCAGCAAAAAAAGCTGGATTTTCCTGATTTTATCCGGACTTGCCACAGGAGCTTCATGGTTATGCTATTATAAAGCATTACAGGTTGGTGAGGCTTCAAAAGTAGTTCCGATTGATAAACTCAGTGTGGTTATTACATTGGTTTTAGCTTTTGTGTTTTTGCATGAGCAGTTTTCAACTAAGTCTCTGATTGGATGCGTGCTCATCGGTATTGGAACTTTGGTTATGGTTTTGTAGTTTGTTAAGAGGATAGTAGAATTAATGATAATAACCAAAAACAAATATAGTAGCGAAACAATTATAGCTAATAAAGTAAATGTATTTCCGGATAAACAAGAAAGATTATACATAAAAGTATTATCATCAAGTGAATTACCAATTTTGTCTGAGCTATTTGAGTACAAGGATATTGAAGACATGATAGCCGAAAACACACGAAGTATTGAGCGTGGTATAATTGATATTTTTGTTCTCTTTGAGGATTCCAGATTGTTGGGAGAGCTTCATGTCATGTATCAAAGTGAGGATAATCAGACTGCAATTTTAGGTAAAAGAGCCTATCTGTTTGCATTTAGAATACATGAAGATTTTCAGTGCAGAGGATTGGGTAAGTATCTGATGAAGAGTGTTATTGATTATCTTGAAGAAAAGGGATACTCAGAGTTTACGATAGGCGTTGAAGATGATAATGTAAGAGCGATACATGTTTATGAGAAGTTTGGTTTTGACGAAATCATTGCACGAAAACGTGAGGAATATCAGGGGGATGAGTATGAGTATAATCTTTATTTGAAGCGTTGTTAGTGATTGATGGCAGCAAATTAGTTATTATTTTGTTGAAATAGAAATGATTGAATTTAACAGGAGAATTATGAAAGAACTTATTATTAGAAACATAAACGAAAATGACTACTATGATGTAGAATACCTTACAAAAAGAGCATTCTGGAATATAAATATGCCGGGATGTGACGAACACTACTTTGTGCATAGAATATGGAGTGATGAAGCTTATATTCCTGAAATATCTTTTTTGGCGGAGCTTAATGGTGAGATAGTAGGTGCAATTCTTTATACAAAATCAAGAGTTGAAACTGATAACGGAAGCGTCGATACATTAACCTTCGGGCCACTATGCGTTGAGCCGAAACTTCAGAGAGAAGGCATTGGTGGTTTACTGTTAAAAGCATCAATGGACAAGGCGAGGGAATGTGGACACAAGGCGATTTTCATATGCGGAGTGCCGGAATACTATCCAAGACATGGTTTTGTTACAGCTGATAAGTTAGGCGTTTCCATGCCAGACGGCTCCAATTTTGATGCCTTTATGGGAATTGAATTAGAAGAGGGAAGTTTAAAAGGTGTTAAAGGAAAGTTTTACGAGGCTGATGTATGCATTTGTGATATTCATGACGAAGCATATATGAAAGAGGTTGAAGAATTTGATAAGAAGTTTCCTTACATGGAGAAATTGATACTGCCGGGGCAGTGGAGATAAATTAATTATTAAACTAGATTTTGCAGGTGATAATTGTGTTAATTAAGATAGGCAACTTTGAATTTACTGAAGTGTGGGATGGCGTATTCTACAAAAAATTATCAAACTATCCTGAAATATCAGACTGGGAAGTTAGAAATATTATTGAATTTATAGACTATGAAAACGCTCACGGGCGAAAGTGTGACATTGAATGTGACAATTCGGATTTGCTGGATACGATTAATGCTAAAATATTGGATAGGGATAACTATATAAATACGCCTCGTCCTGAATTAATTACAGAGTGTACCGCTTGTCCCTATAGAAAAGGGTGCGTTACTGAATTTGTGTGCCATACAACTTCTTTAGAGAATGCCATTAAAATATTCGAATCCGGCAAACTGTTATCGGCACTTAATGCAAGGAAAGTTCCGGTGGAGCAGTTGATGAAAGAGAAGCGAAATGCGGCCAACGACCCGGCAGATTATTTCGAGTATATAATGTTTGCCTGGGGAAATTGTCAGGCAGGGGACAGGCTTGTCATGGAGCGAAAGCTGGAGAGATTTCCAGATGAAAATGATTTAAGTGTGGACTTTACTCCGGGGATAAGATACTATTTCAGATATGATGATTTGATAAAGTATCCGAATGCAGTTTTTGATGGTGTACTGCCACTAAAGGTTAAGGACGAGATCGTGCTTAAGGACTGGGTGTCTGCAATTGTCATTCCGGATGAATTAAGAACCGAAGTTGAAACTGCAGTACCTTGCGAGCTGAAAGATAAAGTGATATACGTCAAAAATAATTGCAAGGATATTTGGGACTGGTCAGAAAAGGTATATAGTATTATTGAAAAGACAATTGAAAAATAGTTAATTTTTTGCTTGTGTGATAGACAAAATGCTCATATAATTAGACCTAGTATATTTTGATATAGAAGTTATGGAGGAAGTAAGTATGTATTCTAAAGAAATGGTTGGCCTTGGCAGCAAGCGTTCAACAATAAGAGAGATTTTTGAGTATGGTAAGAAGAGAGCAGCGGTTGTAGGTGCGGAGAATATTTTTGATTTTAGTATCGGTAATCCTAGCGTGCCGGCGCCTGATTGTGTAAATGAGACTATTAAGGAACTTGTTGATTCAACAAATTCAACTATTCTTCATGGATATACAAGCGCACAGGGTGATGCGGGAGTCAGAGCAACTCTTGCTGAGTCAATTAACAAGAGATTTGGCATGTCTATCACAGGCGACAATTTGTACATTACAGTTGGAGCGGCAGCATCTTTAAGCATTTGTCTTAGAGCCCTTGCTGAGGAAGGTGATGAGTTCATAACATTTGCTCCGTATTTCCCGGAGTATAAGTGCTTTGTTGAGGCAAATGGCTGCGAGCTTAAGGTTGTACCTGCCCAGATTGAGGACTTCCAGATTAACTTTGAGGAGTTTGAAAAGATTATCAATAAGAATACAAAGGGCATTATTGTGAACTCACCTAACAACCCTTCAGGTGTTGTTTATTCTGAGGAGACAATAATAAAGCTTGCAAAGGTGCTTAAGGAGAAGTCAGCTGAATATGGCAAGCCGATATTCCTTATTGCCGACGAGCCTTATAGAGAGATTGCTTATGATAATGCAGTGGTTCCATATTTACCAAAGTATTATAACGATACTTTCGTATGCTATTCATACAGTAAGTCCCTTTCACTTCCGGGTGAGCGTATCGGTTACATAGTAGTGCCTGACGAGGTTACTGATTCTAAGTTAGCCTATGCGGCTGTTTGCGGTGCAGGACGTGCTTTAGGTTATGTAAATGCACCGGCACTTTTCCAGAGAGTTATTGCGAAGTGCTGCGAGGAGACTTCTGATATATCAATTTACCAGAAGAACAGAGACATGCTTTATGATGCCCTTATAAAGAACGGATTCAAGTGTGTGAAGCCGGAGGGTGCATTCTACTTGTTCCCACAGGCGTTAGAGGAAGATGCTTACGCTTTCTGTGAGAAGGCGAAGGAGTTAGACCTGCTTTTAGTTCCTGGTGATGATTTTGGTTGTCCGGGACATGTGCGTATATCCTACTGTGTTCAGAATGAGATGATTCAGAGAGCGATACCGGCATTTGAGAAGCTTGCCAAAATGTACAAATAATTGAATTATTGGAGCTTTTACAAAATAGTTATCTATGGAGTAGAAGCTCCTTTTGTATGTCTTTGAGAAACATTTATTTTGTAATAGCGGCTTTATTTTATTAATAGCAGATTTGATTTGTTTTATTAATAGCAAATTAGGTAAACTTGCATTTATTGTTTTTTTATAATATTATAACAAAAGATATTTATATTTATCGTATAATAGTAAGTAAAGGTGGGATGTCATATGCTTAGATTAAGACCATACAAACCATGTGATGCAGAATATATAGCCAAGTGGGTAACAGATGAAAAGGTGTTTTTTCAGTGGTCTGCAGATAGGATAGGTGAATATCCTTTGACCGCAGAGAAGTTGAAAGCTCACTATAAGCAGGCAGAAAACAGTGATACATTCTGGCAGATGACTGCCTTTGATGAGTCAAAAGTGCCTGTGGGACATTTTATTATGAGGTTTACTGATGAAGAACTGAAAAGTGTACGCCTGGGGTTTGTAATAATTGACAGCACCATCCGTGGTAAGGGATATGGCAAGGAATTGTTAAAACTTGCCCTAAAGTATGCCTTTGAGATATTAAAAGCGGAGGAAGTTACGCTTGGAGTATTTGCTAATAATCCGGCGGCGTTTCATTGTTATGAAGCAGCAGGCTTTAAAGAGTTAGAAGGTAACAGTAGATGCAGTTACTCTATTAATGGCGAGATGTGGGAATGTATTGAGATGTATATTGATAAAAACAAGTATGTTAATCCATAGTGGAGAATATTTCAACTAAAGGATGAAAGTAATTTTAGATGATGTGTATATTAACGAGTATTTAGCGTAATTTAGACAAGAGGCAGATATGAAGAAGAAAAGAATTTTTGAGATTATTCAGATTGGTAAGGATACGGATTTTGTAAGTAGAAGTTTCGATTTTTTAGTGATGGGAGCAATAATAGTTAATATATTTATTGCTGTTTTTTCTACTTTTGAGGTTGCTGAAAATTATAAGA
>JAZULV010000056.1:0-12682 GCA_045603305.1 Lachnospiraceae bacterium
TATTAAAGCTACCATCAAAATATGCTTTTTTCTTAACTTCAAAGATTTTATTGCATCAAACATTATATTAACCCCCTTCTTTATTATATATTAAGAATACAGTTAAATTGCTCTACCCTATCTCCTCCATACTCATAAGTACCTCCAGCGAATGAAACTCCTTATTAATATAAGCAGTAAAGTTCTTCGCAGTAAACTCCCCTAACTCCTTCATGGCACTATCAGCCAGCTTAAAAGTAAAAAGCTTCTCCACCGGAGTATCAACTATAAATCCGACAGTATACCTAACCACCTCTGAACAATCCCTAAGATAATACTCATTAAAATCTCCGTTGAGTATCATTATCTTAAGTTCATACACCATTCTGACCAAAGCATTCGGAATATTTGGGTTTGTCAGAGCGCGAAGCGCCTGATACAGGAGTTTAAGCACGTTGAGCTCGTCGGCATTCTCCCTTGTATAGTAATCTGCCAGCTCAAGAAAGTAGAAACCTATATACACCGCATCCATATCAGACGCCAGCTCTGAAAAATAATTCTTCGCCTCGATATGCCTTACTGTGTATGATGAGCGGCCTTCTATCAGCGTGAAATCCCCAAAGGTAAAGGGTCTTGAAGCTGCAGCGTAGGCACTTTTAGAACGCCTTACACCTCTTGCGAAAGCACTAACCTTTCCCCTGCTGTCGGTGAGAATCACCAGCCGCTTATCGTATTCCCCCACCGGAATGGCACTTAGCACCATACCGGTCACTACTACACCACTATCCAAAATACCACCTGCTTATAAATCCTTCGTATAACCGTAATTTTTCAGGTACAAATCATTGTCACGCCACTCTTTTCTAACCTTAACAAAGAGTCTAAGGTTAACCTGGGCTTCTACCATATTTTCAATATCGATTCGTGCCTGACTACCTATTTTCTTAAGCATGGAGCCGCCCTTACCGATGATGATACCCTTGTGGGACTCTCTCTCACAGACTATAGTTGCCTCAATATCGTAAAGACCGTTCTTTCTTATTTCCATCTTCTCTATCACAACAGCGATGCCATGAGGAATCTCCTCCTCAAGAAGCCTGAGTGCCTTTTCTCTAATCATCTCTGCGGTAATCTGGCGCATCGGCTGGTCAGTAACAGTATCTTCATCATAGTACATCGGTCCGTAAGGAAGATACTTCATGATAGATTCAATTACAGAATCCAGATTAATGCTTCTTAAAGCACTTACCGGAATAATCTCAGCAAAGTCATATTCCTTTCTGTAGGAATCAATAAATTCTGCAACTTCTGATTTCTTTACTGTATCAATCTTATTGATAATTAGAATAACAGGGTTCTTTACTCTCTTAAGCTGGTCTAAAATGTGTCTCTCTCCGGCACCAATAAAGGTACTAGGCTCTACAAGCCAGAGCACCACATCTACCTCGGTAATTGAACGCTCCGCGGAATTAACCATATATTCTCCCAGCTTGTTCTTCGCCTTGTGAATACCCGGAGTATCCACAAATACAATCTGACCATTCTCATCGGTGTACACTGTCTGAATACGATTTCTTGTAGTCTGAGGCTTGCGTGATGTAATCGCAATCTTCTGACCTATAAGGTGATTCATAAGTGTTGACTTACCTACATTTGGTCTGCCTATAAGAGTTACAAACCCGGATTTAAAATTGTCTTTTGTCATATAATCTCCATTTCTCAATCATATACAATAACAAAGCTTAATCGCTTATTATTGCTCAAAATTATAACAAATAGGCTGTTTCATTGAACAGACTCTTTGACTTTTCTACTACAGCATCATTTCCTACTACGCAGATATTGCCGCAGTCCAGTACCGCCTGAACGTATGGCGCAAGGTTTCTGATATCCTCCGCTGTCGCATCAATAACCTGGTTTCTTTCTCTCTGCAGAGTCTCTATACCGGTTCCGGTAATATATGATACCATTGCCCTTGAGCCCTTGGCTGACGGGTTAAGTGGTGTGTCCATACCGCTGATTGTACCAATAATATACTTTGTCATGTCTCTTTCACATACATCAAAGTTCTTAACATAATCAACTACACCCTTGTACACATCAAAGGTTCTGTCAAGATTAGGGTCGCGGTATGAAACAAAGTAGCCTTCTCCGTCTCTTGTGAAATTATTCATACAGCCATAAGCTCCGCCCTTAACACGGACATTCACCCAGAGATATTCGCAGCTTAAAATCTGTCTTAATATTCTCAAAGCACCATGGTACTCAAGACCTGCCTGCTTCTTGAAGTTGCCGCTCTGTGCCACATACTGAACACCTGATGAAGTCTTAAAGCCTTCATTCTTCTGTACCATATCATAATTCTTAGGTACATCAGGTGACTTGCCGCCAGGGATACTTCCTATAAATTTTTCAAGCTCAGGAGTCATAAGAGCATAACCCTCATCATCAGCCGTATAACCAACGGTTACATTGCCACCGGTAAAAATACGAGTTGTAAGCTCTTTTAACTTCTTCGCTGTTTCTTCTTTTCTTTCATCGAAATTCTTCTCTAATTCATCAATGAATTTGTAGTAGCTGATACCGCTTGTAGCCTCGCTATAGTACGCCGCCTTAGAGAAATATGACGCTGCCCTAAGAGATGCTGTACTATGTCCTGCTCCGGTCATATGTGCCTGCATTCTTGCCTTTGACTGGGCAATAATCTCAGCCATTCTCTTGTAATCAGTAAAGTCTGATTCTAAAACTATTTCCTTTATCAAATCAAAGGCTTTTCCTATCTTATCATAAAGCACCTTTACTGAAATATCTAAAGCGCCATAGAAATCTTCGCCGGTCTTAGGACCGATATAAGAAGATAAATCTACGCCCATACCGCCGGTCTCAATATATATTTCATTGAACAATTCAAGATAACTATAATTCTTTGTGCTTACAGTACCAAGCATTGCCTTCAAAAGTCCGAGGTATGGTAACTCCTCCGGTGTCACCACATTTGTACCAAACAACAACTGAAGATAGCCTATTTTACTTGTAAATATATTTGTATGAATTACATCAACACCACTTACAGACTTCTCATCCTTTATAATAGGTCTGCACTCGCGTCTTATGTCACTTCTGCTTAAAAGCGGAATCTTCTCAAGAAGCTCCTGTGGTGTCGGCTCATCCTGATACTTCTTTAACTCTAAAGTCTGCTTTACTAACTGCTCAAGCTCTTTCTCAGAAAGTGATGCCTTATATTCTGCAAGCTTCTTCTCAAGCTCTAAATCATTCTTCTCAGTAAGTCCCTTTACCGGCTTTGCAATAACAACCGCTGAATGTGGGTTGTCCAAAAGATATTCCTTAATAAGTCCTTCAAAATATCCCTTGTCAAGCTGAGCTTTCAAGAACTCAAAGGTCTCCTCATACTCAAGGTGGGTCAGAGGACAGCCTTCGTACAGCCAGCTGTCAAAGCTCTGGATACCATACATAAGACCCTTTGGATAATGACCATAGTCTGATTCTCTGTACTTAAATTCATAACAGTTGATACCTGCAAGAAGTGAACGCTTATTAATGCCTTCGTCCACCATTTTTTTAAGCACGTCATCTATAATCTGCAAAAATTCTTCTTTCTGAGTGATGTTACAGTTCTTCGCAATAATACTAAAGAATGTCTGAAGTGTGCCGTTATCATAGCCGCCATAGACATCATCACCAATACCGGCGTCCAAAAGTGCCTGCTTAAGAGGTGCTCCCGGTGCTCCTAAAAGTGCATACTCAAGAATCTGGAAAGCTATATAAAGCTTCTTATCAAGTATACTTCCTGTCACCATGCTCTTTGACAAAATATACTGTTTGTCTTCTTCTTCATCCTCGGTTATGGAAAATTCTACAATCTCTTCTTTCGCACAATCAAAAGGCTTCTGAATATCAATAACTGAATCCACCGGATCTGCATCATACTTTGACAAGTATTCTGTATCAAGCCAGTTAAGCTTCTCAGTCATATCCATGTTACCGTAGAGGTAAATGTAACTATTGGATGGATGATAATATCTTGAGTGGAAATTAAGAAATCCCTCATAAGTAAGCTCCGGTATAGCAAGCGGGTCTCCGCCTGACTCATTGGCATAGCAGGTATCAGGGAAAAGACTTTCTTTAATGCGGCGTTCAAGCACACCATCAGCATTTGAAAAAGCACCCTTCATCTCATTGTAAACTACACCATTGATAGTAATAGGCTCGGCCTTATCTTCCAGCTCGTAATGCCAGCCCTCCTGCATAAAAATCTTCTCGTTAGTATATATGTTTGGATTCATAACCGCGTCCATATATACGTCCATCAGATTCTGAAAATCCTTATCATTACAGCTTGCCACCGGATAAATAGTCTTGTCCGGATAGGTCATCGCATTAAGAAAGGTATTCAGTGAGCCCTTCTCCAGCTCCATAAATGGGTCTTTGATAGGAAACTTCTCAGAACCGCAGAGAACAGAGTGTTCCAAAATGTGCGGTACTCCGGTATCATCTCCCGGCGGTGTCCTGAAACCTACAATAAACACCTTGTTTTCATCTTCATTTGAAAGCAAAAAAATCCTCGCTCCGCTTTTCTTATGTCTTAATATAACTGCATCGGACTTGATTTCCTTCACGTCCGTATCTTTAACCAGTTCATAGGCCTCCGGTATAAAAAACTTCATTAACACTCCTCCATGTTTTTACTTAACGTAAATATTATTGAAACATCGATAACACTCAATTATTTTATTAGAAATTCTTACAAGCACAAATATCGCACCTGCAAAGTATATCTCACTTTGAATTATACCCTTATTCCTCATATTTGAAAACTAAAAAACTTTTATTACAGAGTTTTTTAATAAACGTCTCGATAATCGAAGTAAAAGGAAAGATACAGAAGCTCTCCGAATCTTTCCCTCACAAATTTTCTATTCATATAAAATAATTATGTAAACATTCAGGTCCCAGACCTTCAATATAACTAAATAACAATTACTCTACATCTGATGTACAGTGAGCACACTTCTTAGCTTCAAGAGGAATATCTGACAAACAGTACGGACACTTCTTTGTAGTTGGTGCAGGAGCTTCTTCTTTCTTTCTGAACTTGTTCATCATCTTTACCATACCGAATACAACCAGTGCCATGACTATAAAATTAATCACTGCTGTAATAAATGCACCATACTGAAGTACATTTATAGTACCATCTGCTACCGCCTCTGCGAGAGTACCTTCAAAGGACTTATCAAGAATGATACCCATATTCTCAAAGCTGATATTTCCGGTAACAAGACCGATAAGCGGGTTAATAATATTGCTAATAAGTCCATTTACCAGACCTGTAAATGCAGAACCTATAATAATACCAACTGCCATGTCAAACATATTGCCCTTAACTGCAAACTCTTTGAATTCCTTAAAAAACTTCTTCATAATTGTATATCCTCCTCAATAATATTATTTATGACTTTCTTCTAAGAATATCATACTTCTCAGGCATTACAGAAAGCTTCACCTTTAACTGCTGTTTTGGATGAGGTGCACTCTCCTGTGGTACACCATACTCATCTAATATCTCAAGCACTTCTACCTCAATATTTCTGCCATCCGGCTTCATAATCTCTATAATCTCACCAACTGAGAACTTGTTTTTCTGCTCCATGGCAAAATGTTCTTCGTCTGCCATATCACCGGTGATACCGATATAAACATAATCCTGAGTATAGGTGTTGTTGTCATATATCTGGGTATTCTCATCCGGCTTGCCATAGAAGAACCCTGTAGTAAACTGTCTTGTAGTGCACTTTCCTATCTCGGCCTTGTACCACTCCATATTGGATTTGTAAAGTTCCTCTGACTCCTTACAATCGTCAATCGCCTTTCTGTAAGTTCTGGCAACTGCTGCCACATAAAGAGCTGTCTTCATACGACCTTCTATCTTAAGGCTGTCGATTCCTGACTCTAAAATATCAGGGATGTGCTCTATCATACATAAATCCTTGGAGTTGAAAATGTATGTGCCCCTTTCATTCTCATAAACCGGCATATACTCGCCCGGTCTGCTCTCCTCCATAACCGCATACTTCCAACGGCACGGATGGGTACATGCACCCTGATTCGCATCCCTTCCGGTAAAGTAATTACTTAAAAGACATCTTCCTGAATATGATATACACATGGCACCATGTATAAAGGTTTCAATCTCCAAATCCTCAGTAATGTTTCTTCTAATCTCTTTTATCTCAGCTAAAGAAAGTTCTCTGGCTGTTACTACTCGCTTTGCACCGAGATTGTACCAGAAGTTATAGGTTCCAAAGTTAGTGTTATTCGCCTGAGTACTTATGTGTCTTTCTATCTCAGGAACTTCTTCCTTTGCTATCATGAAAACACCCGGATCTGCTATAATAAGCGCATCCGGCTGTATCTCTTTAAGCTCACGGAAATACTCCCTCACACCTTCCAAATCACCATTGTGTGCTAATATATTGGCAGTTACATATACTTTAACTCCATGCTCATGAGCAAAGGCTATCCCTTCCTTCATATCCTCCATGGAAAAGTTCTTCGCTTTGGCACGAAGACCAAAGGCTTCACCGCCAATATATACTGCATCGGCACCATATATAACTGCTGTTTTTAAAACTTCCAGACTGCTTGCCGGAATTAATAATTCTGGGTAACGCATTTATATCCTCCATGTCTTTTTTGAAACTAATCCTAGTGAAACCCGGCTGCTTGGCTCATTGTTTCACACTAAGAGATGTCACGGAGTGTCCAGCCTAAGCTTCCAATCTGCAACCTCATCTTTTCAAATTCTTTTTCATTCTTAGAGTTCCATATTAAACCCTTTTTGGTAAATATAATTCTTGTAACAGGCTTTGTATATATTGCAAAGTAAGGAACATATGAACTCTTATCCCTGTCACCTATGCAGGAATAGTTCTTTGATGTTATTCCTTTTGCTTCAGACCATCTTGCTGCACATTCTGCAAGATTAATCATATGCCCATCCTTAAAAAGAATTGCTTCTTTTGTAATATTTGCTACATCTGTATATGTGTATGTCTTTTCGCTCAAAGTATACTACCTCTTAATCAACTCTTGGGTTATCCCAGCTTAACACTAAGGGCAACCCCGTCACCTATAGTAACAATAGAAGTCTGCAGCTCTTTGTTATGCTTAAGTTCGTAAAGGTACTCTCTCATTCTTGTATGTATAGTACGGTTACGTCTCGTAACCGCATATCTTGACTCTATTATATCTCCATCCTGAAGTACATTGTCGGAAACAAGTATTCCTCCCGGTGCCAAAAGCCTCATAATTTCAGGAAAGAAGCTTCCGTACTGTCCCTTAGCAGCATCCATAAATATAAAATCATATGACCCTGTAAGCTCTGTCAGCACATTCTGGGCATCACCCTCTATAAGTGTAATGACATCTTCTTTACCTGCCCTTTTAAAATTGTGTCTGGCGATAGGAATTCTCTTCTCATACTTTTCGATAGTGGTTATGGTACATCCCTTTGGCATATGTTCACTCATAATGATGGCAGAATAACCGATGGCAGTTCCTACCTCTAAAATTTTCTTAGGTTGCTTCATTGCAATCAGCGTCTTTAAAAGGCTTGCGGTCTCCTTGCGTATTATCGGCACAAAAGTATCTTCTGCCTCTTTAGCCAACTCAAGAACCAAGTCACTGTCTCCCGACTCTAATGAATTAATATAACTGATAAATCGCTCATTAACTATCATTTCTGCCTCTTTCTAAAGCCCGCCACCCTCTAATTGAATAAATATCTCTTTATTACTCATTGAATCATTCACAGTATATGTTCCCGGAACAATTTCATAGGAATAAATAAACGACTGAAATATAAATACAAGCCTTGAATCAATAATTCCTGCCGAATACAAATCTACAGCAACATCACTAACTGACTCACCTTCTACAATAGTAATTTCAGCTTCAACACCGCTGCCGACCCTTTCAGTATCATTGAAAATCTTATATCCGAAATAATATCCAAAACTCATCCCTGCAAATAAAAAGCTTATAATAAGCATTATCATGACAAGTTTCAGACCTATAATTCCTTTGTCGTTTTTCTTGTGTGTTGTCTTTTTGGTCTTTGACTTTTTAGACTGATTAACTTTCTTACTCATAAGTCTCAGCCTCCATTTCTAAAAAAGATTAGACTTCCATGATAATAGGAAGTATCATCGGACTTCTCTTCATTCTCTTCCAGATATACTCACTCAGACTGTCTTTTACAACACTCTTTAATTTCCCCCAGTCGCATATGTTTCTATCGAGACAATTCATTATCTCTTCATATACTATACTTCTTGCCTCTTCCATCAAATCTTCAGATTCACGGACATACACAAATCCTCTTGATACAATGTCCGGTCCGGCAACTAACTGACAATTCAGCTTATCAATAGCGATAACAACAATAATAACTCCGTTCTGCGCAAGGCTCTGTCTGTCACGGAGAACGATGTTACCTACATCACCTACACCCAGACCATCAACAAGTATGCCTTCCACATGAACATGAGACACTACACCGGCACTCTCTTCATCCAGCTCGATAACATCTCCCGAGTTCATAATAAATATATTATCCTTGTCAACACCCATCTCCTCAGCTATACCTGCATTGGACTTAAGATGTCTGTACTCACCATGTACCGGAATAGCATACTTTGGCTTAACCAAAGAGTAAATAAGCTTAAGTTCTTCTCTACAGGCATGTCCTGACACATGAGTATCCTGGAATATAACATTGGCTCCCTTGGCAGAAAGTTCATTAATAACCTTAGCTACTGCCTTTTCATTACCCGGAATCGGTGTCGAACTTAATATAATGGTATCATTAGGATTAATGGACACCTTTCTATGAAGATTAGATGCCATCCTTGACAGTGCAGCCATTGACTCTCCCTGACTTCCTGTTGTAATAATAACCGTACTCTCGTCAGGATAATTCTTCAACTGCTCAATATCAATTAAAGTTCCGTCAGGAACGTTTATATATCCAAGCTCAGTGGCAGTTCTCATAATATTGACCATGCTGCGGCCCTCAACAACTACCTTTCTGCCAAACTTATACGCTGAATTGATAATCTGCTGGACTCTGTCCACATTGGAAGCAAAAGTCGCAACAATAATTCTATGGTCTTTATTTTCATCAAAAATACTGTTAAAAGTCTTTCCGACAGTTCTCTCGGACATGGTGAAGCCTTCTCTTATAGCATTTGTACTGTCTGACATCAGTGCAAGTACACCCTTCTTACCCAGCTCTGCAAATCTCTGAAGATTAATAGCATCACCAAATACCGGTGTATAATCAACCTTAAAATCTCCGGTATGAATAACTGTACCAACCGGCGAGAATATAGCAAGAGCTGAGGCATCAACTATACTATGGTTTGTCCTGATAAACTCCACTCTGAAATCACCCAGGTTAATTGTCTGTCCATGCTTTATTACTTTAAGCTTCACCTTGCCTGTAAGATTATGCTCTTCCAACTTGTTCGCCACAATCCCCAGAGTAAGCTTTGTGCCGTATACCGGTACATTTATATCCTTTAATACATACGGCAAAGCACCAATATGGTCCTCATGTCCGTGGGTTATTACAAATCCCTTTACCTTATCAATGTTGTCCTTAAGATAGGTTACATCCGGTATTACAAGGTCAATACCGAGCATATCGTCTGTCGGGAACGAAAGACCGCAGTCAACAACGATAATACTGTCCTCGTATTCAAATACCGTTATATTCATACCTATCTGTTCCAATCCGCCCAGCGGAATTATCTTTAATTTTGATTTGCTGTTTTCCAAATCCGCACCTCCTGTTATGATAATGTCTCGCATTATCTGTTATGTATACACGCACTATACAGAAGCCCGCACTTTAAACATATGTAAATAAGCCTCGCAGTTTTTGCCAAGCAGACTTACAAATATATAACTTTATTCCGTACATAAATTATATTATATCTCTATCGCACAGGCACCGACGTGCCAAAATATGTTCACCTTCAATACTTGCGTATTCTTTACACGCAAATACTGCATACTATGATACCAGAGTCAAAAGGTCATGCTTTTCATGCTTGCATGAAAAAGTATGAGGTTGGACCCCGCCAAAATATGAGAAAGTAGCCCGACAGGGCTGATTTCGGATATTTTGCAGGATTGCGGGAACGCATAATGCGTAGCAATCCGTAGGTATCATGGGGCAAAATACCTTTTGACCCCAATATCATACTATATATAAAGTATGCCCAAATTCAAAAAATATTACATCTCAATATCAACTTCATCAAGTAATTCACTAAAAATCTTAATTAAATATGACTGCTCGTTCTCATCTTCTACTATCTCGTAGGATGCTTCCGCGTCACCGGCTGCTGATGTATCCTTTAACAGATAAACATCACTGTCGCCTTCTTCTGATTCTGCCGCAAGCAGGTAATTGACTCCTGCTATCTTTGTCTCTTCAACTACATATAATATAAGCTCATCGCCGTCTTCACCAATAAGTCTGATCTGGTCTTCCATTAATCTTCCAATCCTTCACTGTTACTATTATCTTCTGCCATCCTGTTTTTAACCGCCAGAGAATCCATATATCCCTGAAGAATAAACACAGCAGCAATCATGTCTACATATTCTTTACGTTCTTCACGTCTAAGTCCGCCTTCAATCATAGCACGGTCTGCAGCTACAGTAGTAAGCCTCTCATCCCATAAAACAACCTCAAGACCTGTTCGTCTCTTGAGATTCGCCATAAAATCTTCGGTCTTCTCAGCTCTTTCGCCTACCGTATTGTTCATATTCTTAGGATAACCAAGCACTATATACTCTACGCCGTATTCCTTAACAAGTTCTTCTATCCTGGCGTAGGTCTGTCTGAGTTTATTCTCTTCCTTGCGTCTGATTATCTCAACCGGCTGTGCTGTAACCATAAGAGGGTCAGAAACCGCCACTCCAACTGTCTTTGAGCCAAAATCCAGTCCCATAATTCGCATAGGGCACTCTCCTATTTTTCAAGTTTTGTATCGATATAAACCTTCAAAAGTTCTTCTAAAAGTTCATCACGTTCAACCCTCATAATGAGGCTTCGTGCATTCTTTGCACTTGTAATATAAGTAGGGTCTCCTGACATAATATACCCTACTATCTGATTCACCGGATTGTAGCCATTGTCCTTAAGTGCGGCATATACCTTGTCTAATATTTCACTTACCTCCGGCTCTCCTTTAACTGTAGAATCAAAAAACTGTGTCCTGTGTATCTCTCTCACAACTCATCACGTCCTTACATACTTGTACACTCATTTTAATACATAATTAACTATTCAGCAAGTTATTTTTAAACCTCTGCCACCAGAGTTCCGTTTTCTAACAGTCTTACCGAACGACCGTAAATAATTATTCCCGGAGGATAAATGCCCTCAAAGGCAGCTCTTACATACTCTTTTGTATATCCTGTAGTATATGTGCATCCATCAATTTCAAGGGTCTCCTCTGTAAGAATTTCTATCTTCTTATCCACATAATACTGTCTGAATTCCTCGGACATTTTCTCGCCGGCTTCTATAAGTCTGTGACTTCTTTCAGTTTTTACAGTCTCGTCTACCTGATTTGGTAACTTTTCTGCCCTTGTTCCCTGACGCACTGAATACTTAAACACATGCATCTCATAAAAGTTTACATCCTGTACAAACTTAAGAGTCTCCTCAAACTCTTCCTCTGTCTCTCCCGCAAATCCGGCAATAACATCCGTAGTGATTGCAGGATGTTCAAAATATTTTCTTAAAATTTCACAGCCTTTAAAATATTCTTCCGGGGTATAGTGCCTGTTCATTCTTTTTAAGGTTGCTTCACAGCCACTTTGTAATGACAAGTGAAAATGCGGGCATATCTTATCAATAGACGCAAGCTCCTTTGCAAACTCTTCTGTAACAATTCTAGGTTCTAAAGACCCTAAACGAATTCTTTCGATTCCCTTAACCTCTGCTACACTCTTAATAAGTTCAAGCAGACCTGTTTTCTCGTCCTTAAAATCAATACCGTAGGAGCTTAAATGAATACCTGTAAGCACTACTTCCTTATAACCGGCTGCTGATAAAGTCTCAATCTCTTTAATTACTGATTCTAACTTTCTGCTTCTGACACGTCCTCTGGTATAAGGAATAATACAATAACTGCAGAACTGGTTACACCCGTCCTGAACCTTTATAAATGCCCTGGCATGCTCAGCTGTTTTTGAAATAAACATATCTTCGTAGTTTTTTTCAAAGGTAAGGTCTGTAATCTCACTGCTCTCAAAATGATTTTCAAAATAATCATTGATTAGCTTTACTATGTCATTCTTTTTATTATTACCCAGAATTATGTCTACACTCTCGTCCTTTAACAGTTCCTCCCCTGCTGCCTGCACATAACAGCCTGCTGCCACAACCACAGCCTCAGGATTCTTCTTCTTTGCACGATGGAGCATCTGCCTGGACTTTCTGTCTGCAATATTAGTAACGCTGCATGTATTTATAATATAAACATCAGCTTTCTCTTCAAAAGAAACTATCTCATAGCCCTCTTTTTCTAAAAGCTGCTGCATTGCTTCTGCTTCATATGAATTTACCTTGCACCCTAAATTATGTAATGCGGCTTTTCTT
>JAZULV010000057.1:0-2523 GCA_045603305.1 Lachnospiraceae bacterium
AAACTTATTGTTTATTATTATTCACCATTAATTGTTTATATTAGTTTTACTAAACTTATTGTTTATCAACAGTTCTATTTAGTATTACTAAATTTATTGTTTATTATGTAAGGAGTCGTTATGGATATAGGCGGCAGATTAAAAGAACTTAGAATGAGGATGGGGCTTACTCAGGAAGAGCTCGCCGACAGAACCGAGCTTTCAAAGGGGTTTATCTCCCAGCTTGAGCGTAATCTTACCTCCCCATCTATTACAACACTGATTGATATACTTCAGTGTCTCGGAACTAATGTAAGTGATTTCTTTACATCAGAAGAAGCTGAAGAACAGGTTGTATTCGGGACCGGTGATTATTTTGAAAAGCATGATGCTGAGCTTTTTAATACTATCAAGTGGATTATTCCGAATGCCCAGAAGAATAATATGGAGCCGGTAATTATCACTCTTGAAAAGGGTGGTTCTACATATCCCGATAACCCCCATGAGGGTGAGGAATTTGGTTACGTACTTCATGGAAGCATTACTATCCGCATAGGAAAAAAATCCTACAAAGCTAAAAAAGGCGAGTCCTTTTACTTTGTATCTACAAAAACACATTACATTACATCAAAAACCGGTGCTACTGTCCTCTGGGTCAGCTCACCACCGAGTTTTTAAGGAGGATATATGAGCCAGCCATTAATTGAACTTAAGTCTATTTCAAAATATTATGATAAAACCATGGTCTTAGATGACCTTAACCTCACTGTTAAGGAAAATGAATTTATCACCCTTCTCGGACCTTCCGGTTGCGGTAAGACTACTACCTTAAGAATTATAGGTGGTTTTGAAAAACCTACGGAAGGAACTGTACTTTTCGAGGGAAAAGATATTACTAATCTCTCTCCTAACAAGAGAAATTTAAACACTGTTTTCCAGAAGTATGCACTATTCTCACATATGAGCATTGCTGAGAATATTGCCTTCGGTTTGAAAATTAAGAATAAATCAAAAGCATACATTGATGATAAGATTAAGTATGCCTTAAAGCTTGTTAACTTAGATGGTTACGAAAAGAGAAGCGTGACATCATTAAGCGGTGGTCAGCAGCAACGTATCGCTATTGCAAGAGCGATTGTTAACGAGCCTAAGCTTCTTTTACTTGATGAGCCGCTCGGTGCTCTCGACCTTAAGCTTCGTCAGGATATGCAGTACGAACTTATTCGCCTTAAGAACGAGCTGGGTATAACATTTATTTATGTAACCCATGATCAGGAAGAAGCTCTTACCATGTCTGACACTATAGTAGTTATGAATCAGGGATACATACAGCAGATGGGAAGTCCTGAAGATATTTATAATGAGCCTCAGAACGCTTTCGTTGCAGACTTCATCGGTGACAGCAATATAATCGACGGTATCATGCTTGAAGATAAGCTTGTAGAAATCTGTGGTGTTAAGTTCCCTTGTGTAGATACCGGCTTTGGAACTAACACACCTGTAGACGTTGTTATAAGACCTGAGGACGTTGACCTTTTAAATCCGGGTGAAGGCAGACTTGAAGGCGTTGTCAGCCACATCATATTTAAGGGTGTTCACTATGAGATGGAAGTTCAGGCAGGCGGTTTTGAGTGGCTTGTACATTCAACAGACTGTCACCCTGTTGGTTCTCATGTAAGCATCAGTGTAAACCCATTTGATATTCAGATTATGAATAAGCCAGAATCAGAGGACGAGGAGGCTGTAGGTGTAGATGAATAAGAAGTTTTTATCATATCCTTATTTAATATGGATGATTGGTTTTACGGTGATACCACTGTTACTTATTGTCTACTATGGTCTCACCAGCAAGTCCGGCGGTTTTACTTTAGACAACATCATGGCAATCACATCCCACGAAAGCATGCAGGCTTTACTTCGCTCATTAAAGCTTTCCTGCATCAGTACTGCTATATGTCTTGTGCTTGCATATCCGCTCGCTATGATTTTAAAGAATTTTAAAAGCCGCGGCTTTATAGTATTTATATTTATTCTTCCTATGTGGATGAATTTCCTGCTTAGAACTATGGCGTGGCAGGTGCTCCTTGACAGAAACGGAGTTATTAATAATATCCTCGGTTTCATAGGACTGCCATCAATTAACATTATTAATACTACTTCTGCTATTGTGTTCGGTATGGTTTACAACTTCCTGCCATTCATGGTGCTTCCTATGTACAATGTCTTAAGCAAGATAAGCGACGACACCATAGAAGCAGCCCATGATCTTGGTGCCAACGCATTGCAGACCTTTTTCCGAATTATACTGCCATTAAGTATTCCGGGTATTGTAAGTGGTATTACTATGGTTTTTGTTCCGGCTCTTACTACCTTCGTTATTTCGGATATTTTAGGTGGCGGTATGGTATTACTTATAGGTAATGTAATTGAGCAGGCATTTACCTTCTCAAACAATTGGAACTTAGGCTCCGGACTATCACTTATACTTATGATATTCATAATTATAAGCATGATTTTGATTGCAATATTTGATAAAGATGGGGA
>JAZULV010000058.1:0-6035 GCA_045603305.1 Lachnospiraceae bacterium
CAATAGGTAGGATAGAAGAGGCAGAGGCCGAATACAGAGAGTCGATAGAAATAATAAGGGCATTGTATGCAAAGAACCGAGAAGTGTATGGAAACTCTTTGGCAACGAGCCTCAATAACCATGCTAATTTACTAAAAGCAATAGGTAGGATAGAAGAGGCAGAGGCCGAATACAGAGAGTCGATAGAAATAATAAGGGCATTGTATGCAAAGAACCGAGAAGTGTATGGAAACTCTTTGGCTATGAGCCTAAACAACCATGCAGGATTACTTGAAGATATGGGCAGGATAGAAGAGGCAGAGGCCGAATACAGAGAGTCGATAGAAATAAGAAGGGCATTGTATGCAAAGAATCCGGAGGTGTTTGGAAGTGATTTTGCAATTTCGTTATACAATTATGGTTTATTATTAAAGGATAATGAAAATACAGAAGAAGCAGAAAAGTATTTGCTGGAAGCGGCGAGAATATATGTAGGCTTGTATAAAAGAGTTCCTGAGATATATGAAAGGAATGCTACTACTGTTTTCAAGGGCTATTATTACTTTATGACAGAACAGAATAAACTAAAAGATGCAGAAAAATATTTTAATGATAATGGCATGGCTGAAGAATATATTAAGTTCATGGAAAAGATAGAATCACAAGCATAATACACACAAATGTCCCTGCCACACGAACATACTCTTTGAATTATATCCAAAATCATGCAATACTACATTTTCTGTCTTTGCAGTGCGGATTATATTTTTAGAAAATTTGTTTTTCTTGCAAAAATGGTTTGACATTGGTCATTAACTTTGATAGACTTTAGTAATTATAAATATCGTTTACACAAATAGAGAAAGTGAGGTTAAATCAGATGGCTACAATAATTGGTGAAGGCATTACATTTGATGACGTGTTACTCGTTCCATCTTATTCTGAGGTAATTCCAAATCAGGTTGACTTATCTTCATGGCTTACTAAGCAGATTAAGCTTAACATTCCTATGATGAGTGCAGGTATGGACACTGTTACAGAGCATAGAATGGCTATTGCGATGGCTAGACAGGGTGGTATTGGTATTATCCATAAGAATATGTCAATTCAGGCTCAGGCAGAAGAAGTTGATAAGGTTAAGAGATCAGAGAATGGAGTTATTACTGATCCATTTTATCTTTCACCGGACCATACACTTGCTGATGCTAATGATTTGATGGCGAAGTTCAGAATTTCCGGCGTACCGATTACTGTTGGTAGAAAGCTTGTTGGTATTATTACTAACCGTGATTTGAAGTTTGAGACAGATTTCAGCAAGAAGATCAGTGAGTCCATGACAAGCGAAGGTCTTGTAACAGCGAAAGAAGGTATCACTCTTGAAGAAGCTAAGCAGATTCTTGCGAAGGCTCGTAAAGAGAAGCTTCCTATTGTAGATGATGATTTTAATCTTAAGGGATTAATTACTATAAAAGATATTGAGAAGCAGATTAAGTATCCTAATTCAGCTAAGGATGCACGTGGTCGTCTTCTCTGTGGTGCTGCTATCGGTATTACTGCGAATGTGCTTGAGAGAGTTGCTGCTTTAGTAGAGGCTCAGGTAGATGTAGTTGTACTTGACTCAGCCCATGGTCATTCAGCGAACGTTATCAAGTGCGTGAAGATGGTTAAGGAAGCTTATCCGGACCTTCAGGTTATCGCCGGTAACGTAGCGACAGGTGATGCTGCCAGAGCACTTATTGAGGCTGGTGCAGATGCAGTTAAGGTTGGTATCGGACCTGGTTCAATTTGTACAACCCGTGTAGTTGCAGGTATCGGTGTTCCACAGATTACTGCTATTATGGACTGCTACGCAGTTGCTAAGGAATATGGTATTCCGATTATTGCAGACGGCGGTATTAAGTTCTCAGGTGATATGACTAAGGCACTTGCTGCCGGAGCTAATATCTGTATGATGGGTAGCTTGTTTGCAGGCTGTGACGAGAGCCCGGGAACATTTGAGTTATATCAGGGAAGAAAGTACAAGGTATACCGTGGTATGGGTTCAATTGCGGCTATGGAGAATGGCAGCAAGGACAGATACTTCCAGGATAATGCTAAGAAGCTTGTTCCTGAAGGTGTTGAAGGACGAGTTGCATACAAGGGAAGCCTTGAAGATACAGTATACCAGCTTATCGGCGGTATCCGTTCAGGTATGGGTTACTGTGGTGCTCAGGATATTGAGACTCTTAAGGCAACAGGAAAGTTTGTTAAGATTTCTGCTGCATCACTTAAGGAAAGCCATCCACATGATATTCATATCACAAAAGAAGCTCCAAACTATAGTGTAGATCATTAATTGATATTTGCCGGCTCAGCGTTTGCTGAGCCTGTTTTGCGTATATCATAGAACGGTGTGTTCATGTTTGACACCTTGTAATTAAGCCACTATAATATTCCTAAATGCAAAGAATTCACAAGAAAATAGTGCTTTAAGGAGATACATATATTTATGGCAAATATTATCGAAATAACCGATTTTGATGCACCGGAGCTGGATATATATGCCCGACTTACAGAGAACCAGTTACTAAATCGTCATGAGCCTCATAAGGGCATTTTTATAGCAGAGAGTCCTAAGGTTGTTGAGCGTGCTCTTGACGCAGGATACGTTCCGATATCCCTTCTTTTGGAGCGAAAGCATATCGACGGTCAGGCGAAAGACATAATTGCAAGATGTGGAGATATTCCGGTATACACCGCTGATTTTGAAGTATTAACCCGGTTAACAGGATTTAAGCTGACGAGAGGTGTGCTTTGTGCCATGCGCAGAAAATCCCTTCCCGGTGTTGAAGAAGTGTGTGCCGGTGCACGAAGAATTGCTATTCTTGAAAATGTCATGAACCCTACCAATATAGGTGCAATTTTCCGCTCGGCAGCTGCACTAAATATTGATGCGGTATTGCTCACCCCAGCATGCAGCAATCCACTGTACAGGCGTGCAATAAGAGTCAGCATGGGTACCGTATTTCAGATACCATGGACTTATCTTGGTGACGAAGCTTCGGAAAATACCCAGTGTGATATTAGTGTATTAAAAGATTTAGGCTTTAAAACTGCGGCCATGGCATTGAGCGATGAAGCTGTAAGTATCGACAATCCTAAGCTTATGGCAGAAGAGAAGCTTGCCATAATACTTGGTACAGAAGGAGACGGACTGGCATCATCTACGATTGCAGACTGTGATTACACTGTGTGCATTCCGATGTCCCATGGGGTGGATTCGTTGAATGTTGCTGCGGCAAGTGCGGTAGCTTTCTGGCAGCTGGGCAGAAAGTGATTTATACTAATTGTCTATGATTATTTATGTGTACTATTGTTGATTGATGATAAATATAATGAAGTGTCAAACAAAATGATTATGTCGTGCATGAATTGAGCAAAAAGCTTTATCATCATTTGTGTGAATACTAGGTTGAAGGATAGGGGACAAATTATATGTTAACTTTAGAACGTAAGAAACAGCTTGATAATGATTTGTTGATAATCGCTATTGCATCTTTTTTGATGCTTGGAATTTATATTGTGTGTAATAACCGGATTAATTCGATTGTATATGATAAATCAATAAATATTGTTTTAAGAGTGTTATTTGTCGGTGGTATATTTCAGTTTGGCCTTGCAGGTCTTGGTATTACAATTGTGACTATAATGAGGAGGGAGAACTTTTTTCAGTATGGTCTGAAGTTAAAAGGTATAGTACTTACAGTTATACTTAGCAGCTTATGCTGTTTACCGGATTTTATTTATAATCTGTGCACCGGAAATGTTCATCCATGGTTTCCTTTTTCAGATGTAAATACAACCGGTGAAGTAATTATGAGTGGCTTTCCCTATAATGTGCTGGGGATGCTTATTACAGCGGTCTGCTGGGGCTTTTTCGAGGGCTTCAACTATGTAGTTATCAGCGACAAGATAAATGAACGCTGGCCTTCAAAAAGTAAATTCTTTAGCTGGGGAGCTCTAACTTGTGCAATAATGTGTGTGCTTATACACGGTGCAGTCGGAGTTACACCGGAGGCTGTTATTGAAATGCTTTGCACCATGTTTTTGATTTATGGCATGCTTATCGTTAAGAACATCACAGGCAATGCATGGGGCTGTGTATTAATATTTGTGTTGTATTGGAATGCACTTTAAATTAAAAAAGTCAATTTAGAAGGAGATTGGAATACTGATACATGATAAGACCCGACTGCTAGTTATTTAGTAGTCGGGTTTGTAGTGGATTTATGATATTATTTGAAGCAAAATTCTATAGAATTCATCTTTAGCGTATTTCTCCATGTATGGGCTATGGCCACATTTTTCTAATATGTAAGTCTCGCATGGCACACCGTTTTCCTTTAATGGTATAATCACACCATTTGCAGGGTGGGGGTCTATTGCTCCCTGTATTGAATAGAGTTTGCTTTTAATATTTTTAGAAGTTGTTAAGACTTCTCCGTTGGTTCTTAATTCAGCAGCTTCGCTCCACACTCTATTATGCATTTCGCTGTCGGTTCTGTCTGCTTTGTGCAGTTCGCTATCTACCAGACAATAGTTATCAGACTTTTTGAAAACCTTTGGTATTATTGCCATATCCTCATCAGTAGCCTTATTATTGATTAATCTTGTGAAGATGTCTTTATATTCTCTGAAAGATTTTGAAGCCTGCGGTTACCTATTTCAGCGACATATTTATCTTCAAGAGGTGCGCAGCTAACTAAAATTATTTTATCAACCAGTTCGGGATATTTTTCTGCGAAAAACGCAACTAAGAATGCACCCCATGAATGTCCTATGAGAGATACTTTATCAGTACAATTTTCTTTAATCTGCAAATATAGTTCTTCTATAAGTTCCTCTATAGAGTATTTTGATTGCAACGGTTCAGCAATACCTGTTTGTGATAACTCACTCAATTCTTTGGCAAATTCTTTTAAAGCACCGCTAGCACCCGGTCCACCATGAACCAGAACAGTTTTGTATGGTGCATTTCCATATAAGCGTATCATTTATATTTTTCCTGTACATAAATAATTATGTCCGAAACATTGCAATCAAGTACAAAGCAAATACGAGCTAGAATGTCGGCATCTTTATTTCAACATTACCATTTATCAATTACTTCAAAACGTGTATTTATTGCTCTTGCTAATACATTTCTATGAATTCCACTGTTATCCATGTATTGTTTTAAGTTAAGTTCGATATGCCATAATCTTTTATAGTAAATAAACTCATTTTACTGTTCATTAAATCACCTCTGAGTAAATACTATATGCCAGTAACTACTTGACTATTCTAATAGTTATAGTTACTATATATAGTAATTATAATAAGTTATGCATAGTGTATGCCACGGAATAAAATTATTATTAAAATATGTAGTGCTATACAGTAATTTTATATAGAAATAGTTTGGAGGATATATAGAAATGCTTATTTATACGCTGCAAAGTATACCAGATTTGACCTTAAGTAAATATCAGGTATTTGCTGATTCAGGAATAGAAGGAATGCTTGAAGCACAGACGCAATTTATAAGACAGCTATATAGGGTTGCGCTTATAGGGAAAGTAAGTATTCATTTTGTTTTTGACTATAAACCATCACGTGTAGAGGGAAAGAAACTTAGAATTAGTCTAGTGATTGCAGGAAATGATGATGATAGTGATTATTACAACAAATTGAGAAAGATAGTTAATTCGTCAGGTGTTTCAAAGTATTTTGGCTTTTCAGAGTCTTCAAATATATCGTCGACAATATATTCTCACATGTCTATGATGAGAAAAAAAGAGAGAATACTACAAACTGTTATTGATAATGATGAGCAGTATTTCTATGTTGTCCCTAATTGGGAAATGAAAGAAGATGCTCGTCTTTATAGTATGATAAAAATGATGCAGTCCTTTGACGAACCATGCTGTTACAGAGTCGATTTATATGCGAAAGAAAATATCGAAGAAGAGATACATAAATCATTTGAAAAGCCGCTATCTTTTTTAAGAAATATAACTAATAAAGATAAAGGAATT
>JAZULV010000059.1:0-64489 GCA_045603305.1 Lachnospiraceae bacterium
TGCTGATAGTAATATCAGCCTTTCCTCCCTTTTTTACTTAATAAATGATACAAGGAAACTGCCTCTGGCAGTTTTTTTGTATTCTAACAATGTTTTTCTTTCACCCTCACTTTTATACACTTTATTTATGTTGTGATACTAGTGATACTTGTAATTATTTAAATAATAATATATACTACTTAATGATAAGGGAGTAATTAGCATCTTAGGATGTAACAAAGTCAACATACCCGATATTTATATCTGGCTTTGGATTAAATAATAAGACTTATCTGTAGAATACTAACCTACAGACAGGTCTTTTTTAATATAAGTGCTTTCAAAAACATTTTCATGAAAACACTTACTAAATTAATATGGAGGTAACCTATGAATATTCTTATTCAGCTCATCCTTCTGGTCGCAGGCTTCGTCCTTCTTATTAAGGGCGCAGACTTCTTCGTAGAAGGTGCATCAAAAATCGCCTGTAAGTTTCACATCCCTGAAATCATTATAGGCCTCACCATTGTTGCTTTCGGAACAAGTGCTCCTGAGGCTGCAATCAGTATCACTGCCGGCATTAAAGGAAGTGCCGACCTGGCAATCAGTAATGTAACCGGAAGTAACATCATGAACATTTTTCTTATTCTCGGAATAACAGCTCTTATCATGCCTCTTCCGGTAAAGAAAAATACTTTCAAGTTTGAGATTCCTTTTGTTATCGCTGTCACTGTTCTTTTAGCAGTATTAGGAAGTATTGGCAGTGTTCTCAACTGGATTGACGGTATAATCTTCTGGGTTGTATTTATCGCCTTCTTCGTATATCTTATAAAGCTCGCTAAAAGTGGTCAGAGTTCAGAGGAAGTTGCAACACTTACCGAAAAAGACACAACCTTAAAGATTGTTCTTATGACTATTATCGGTATTGCTGCTATCATCTTCGGAAGTGATTTAACAGTAGACAGTGCAACTGCTATAGCAAAGGAGCTCAACATTAGCGACCGCGTTATTGGTCTTACCATTGTTGCTTTCGGAACATCCCTTCCTGAGTTAATAACTTGTATCACTGCAGCAAGAAAGGGTAACACCGATATTGCTATTGGTAATGTTGTAGGAAGTAACATATTTAATATATTATTTGTTCTGGGAACAACCTGCCTCTTCTCACCAATCAAGTTCACAACAGAAGGCAACTTGCTTGATACTATAATTGCCATAGTTGCTGCTGTTGTATTATTAATAAGCGTTTGGAATAAAGAGCGCAAGATGGGACGTATCGCAGGCATTGCAATGATAATTATCTATGCCGCATATTTCGTCTTTATAGCAATTGCATAACTAGAACACACAATTTTAAATTGTATAGTTTAAGCCTGCTTCTACATTCAAGTAGACGGCAGGCTTATTATTATACATATTCTATTCAGCTACCACCGCTTCAATAACAAGCAGCTCCATATCAACATCTCCTGTGTTTGTAATACCATGTGTTGCAAATGGAGCATTCATCATGATATCACCTTTCTTAACCTTTGTCTTTACTTCATTCTGCTCATATACACCTTCACCACTTAATACAATATAAAATTCATTGTCATTACCATGCTGGTGGAGGCCAAAGCTTCCCTTTGGAGGAATAACAGTATAATTAATAAATCTAACCGGCGTATCAATCTCTTCATCTCTAAACACGGTAGAATGTCTGCACATACCAATTCCCTCATGTATAATTTCATCTTTTAGTTCAAGCTCTAAAAAATTCTTTATCATAATAATATCCTCCTGTTTTCTATATCCTGAACAATAATTATAAGCAAATATCAACACTCTTTTGTGTTTCTGATGACTTTATGGCACTTTCCAGCCAGCAAAAGCTCTTAAGATTATCAGCATAATCAGTCTCACCCTTGCGACCTCCCCTAATTGCATTGCAGGCTTCTTTAAGCATTACCATTCTGGTATCATCCTCAGCCATTGTTATCTTAATTTCCTGAACACTGTCTTCTTTATGTATGATAATATTACTGTCCTTTATCTGAAGCACACCATAATCACACTCTATCTCCCAGTCACCGTTCCAATCGGTAGTAGACACAGGAGCTGCCAGGGTTCCCTCATAGTGAAATACTACATTACCGGTCATATCTGAAACAACAAATGCGCTCGCCGGTCTGTGCTTATACCAGCTGTATTCTGCCGAAAACTCTCTGCACCATACATTTACCGGTTCCTCCCCACTTAAGTACCTCGCCAGATCCAGATGATGAATTGAAACGTCTGTCAAAAGCGGATGCTTTAACGCGCCGTGATAAAACATCGAATAGTCAGGATGATAATGTCTGAAACGACAGACAACCTGATGAATCTTACCTAACTCACCTGACTGCAAAATCTTTTTTGCCTCGTGAAAAACCTTATGATAGCGATAGTTTTCACCTATCATCAAAAATCCTTTGGTCTCCTCGATAACACTTCGCATTTTAATCGCATTTTCATAAGTATCCGATATAGGCTTCTCACACAAGACTGCAATATTTCTTCTAAGCAGCTTTTCATTGATTTCATTATGTAATGAGGGCGGAGTAACATTTATAATCAGTTCCGGATTTGTCTCTTCTATTGCAGTATCTAAATCCGAATACTTAGGAACAGCCTCATCTATGCCCTTCCATGTTTCCTCTCTCTTGTCCACAACTGCTGCGAGCTTTGCACAGGAATCACAACCAGGAACCACTAAATCAGCCCAGCTATGACCGAAATTACCCAGTCCCAGTACTAATACTTTAACTTTGTCCATATTACCCCTCCGTATCTTCCTAACTCACACATTGATACAAATATCGACATGCTCTATTTACTCTGTATCTTCTCCATGCACGCAACATACTTGTATATATTAATGACGATATCTACATTAATAATAACACAACACATACATCATGCAATACATTACTACAACATTTTATCATACATGCCTCAGCATAAGAAGCTGCTGTTAACTTTGATACATTCTAACAAAAAATCCCGGCATCACTGACACCGGGACAAATCACTAATATAATATTTTTAAACCTCGAACATCAAATCGCCATATGACGGAACCGGCCACATATCCTTATCAACAATCATCTCTGCCTTATCAATCGGAGCTCTTAATGCCTCCATGGCAGGCATAACCACTTTATAATATGCCTGTGCCTTATCTTTTGGACAAACAATTGTTGCACTCTCAGCCTGTGCCTTAACAAGGACTCTTAACGCCTTCTGTGCCTGAGAAAGATAACTGCTTACCTCAATCAACAGTTCCTCCTGGGCACTTGTATCTGCCAGAGCACATGCGTCCTTAACAAGGGTTATAGACTCTGCAAGAGAAGTAGTATAAGCAATAATTGCAGGAATAAGCTGCTTAGAAGCCATATCAATCATAGTAAGCGCCTCAATATTGATAACCTTTGCGTAGGTATCATAAAGCACCTCTGCTCTTGACTCAAGTTCTTCCTTGGTGAAGATACCAAACTTCTCAAATAATTTTACTGACTTCTCAGTAGTAAGAGAAGGTACTGTATCCACCATAGACTTGATATTCGGAAGACCTCTTCTTTCGGCCTCGGCTACCCACTCTTCTGAGTAACCATTACCATTGAAAATAATTCTCTGGTGGTCTGAAAGATTCTTCTTAATCAAGTCATGTAATGCAAGGTCAAAATCGTCTGCTGCCTCAAGAATATCTGCTGCCTCACAGAATGCCTCTGCAACGATAGCATTAAGTACTGTATTAGGACTGGCAATTGAGTCATCGGAACCAACCATTCTGAACTCAAACTTATTACCGGTGAAAGCAAATGGTGAGGTTCTGTTACGGTCTGTAGCATCCTGTGCAAGGTTAGGAAGAGTTTTAACACCTGTATCAAGCACTCCTCCGGTTACACATCTGGAGGCTTCTCCGGTTTCAATAAGCTGCTTAACAACATCCTCTAACTGCTCCCCAAGGAATATTGAAATAATAGCAGGAGGAGCTTCATTTGACCCCAGACGGTGGTCATTACCAACATCAGCAGCTGACTGACGAAGAAGGTCTGCATGCTTATCCACAGCCTTAATTATACATGAAAGTACAAGTAAAAACTGTAAATTCTCATTCGGTGTGTCGCCGGGATCAAAAAGGTTTACACCGTTATTAGTTGCAAGTGACCAGTTGTTGTGCTTAGCTGAACCACTTACGCCTGCAAATGGTTTTTCATGGAGAAGACAGGCGAGTCCTTGATGCTCAGCAACTCTCTTCATAGTCTCCATAACCAGCTGGTTGTGGTCTACTGCAATATTCGCTGTGTCAAATATAGGTGCCAGCTCGTGCTGTGCCGGTGCAACCTCATTATGCTGGGTCTTTGCTGTGATACCAAGCTTCCAGAGCTCCACATTGAGTTCCTGCATGAATGCACCAACGCGTTTTCTTATAACGCCGAAATACTGGTCCTCAAGCTCCTGTCCTTTTGGCGGAGCTGCTCCAAAAAGAGTACGACCTGCATATATAAGGTCCTTTCTCTGTAAATACTTCTCTCTGTCAACAAGGAAATACTCCTGCTCCGGACCTACACAGGCATCTACCTTTGTAGCCTCTGTATTACCAAAAAGCTTAACTATTCTTAACGACTGCTCGCTAACAGCTTCCATAGACCTTAAAAGAGGGGTCTTCTTATCGAGTGCCTCTCCCTTATAAGAACAAAAGGCTGTAGGTATACAAAGAATTGGGCCTGTAGCACTTTCCTTAATAAATGCAGGAGAGGTAATATCCCATGCTGTATATCCTCGTGCTTCAAATGTGGCACGAAGTCCGCCTGACGGGAAGGAAGATGCATCTGATTCACCCTTAATAAGCTCCTTACCTGAAAATTCTAAAATCATCTTACCGTCTTTAGGAAGGGTAACAAAAGAATCATGCTTTTCAGCAGTAATTCCTGTAAGCGGCTGAAACCAGTGGGTATAATGGGTAGCTCCCTTTGAAATAGCCCAGTCCTTCATCGCTGCCGCAACAACATCTGCTGCCGCCAAAGACATCTCTGCCCCGTTCTCCATCATGTTCTTAACTTCGGCAAACACTTTTTTCGGAAGCACTTCCCTCATGGTAGCTTCATCAAAAACATTTGAACCAAAAATTTCAGATATATTCAATACTTCACTCATGAATTATTCCTCTCTCTGTATTGCTAATTCAGTATCAGTTTACACGCTTTGCATGAACTACATATCTTTGCTGATTATTATTTACACATGTAGACAATGTAATTATCTTATCCTGTGCTGTTACATCCACACCATAATCGGCTTCAGACCAGCTAATCATCCTGTTAATATAATCCATATATTCTTCATCACTACCGAAACCTACTGTATATGTAGTGCTGACCGGTGATGTTGTATAAGATGAGAACACCTGGTACTCATAAGCTCCTGTATTTGTGTATACTGAAAATGACGGGTGTCTCTTTCTGAAGCTTTCCTGCCTGAATTTCTTAAGTGCAGCAAACATAGAGCCATCCTTCATATTGTGACCGTACACAATTACATTTCTGCCCTCGGCACCGCCTTCAACACGATAGTCTATAAACAAACTGGCCGAAAAAACCGGCTCTCTCTGAAAAGTATGGGTAAGATAAAAATCATTATCAGCCCCCTGCACTATAGGATAGTTGATTTTAGTACCGGCTATATATATCCATGCTTCATAATCATTATTAATTGCGTACATTGTATTATATAAACCTTGCCAGTCTACGCCATCCATAAATACCGGAGCCGGAACAATCACTTCTTCTGTAGTAATAATCTCCTGGGTCTGTTGTTCTTCTAAAGTCTCCGCATCAGTTTCTGTGGTCTCTTTAACCTCTGTAGTCTCTTCTGTAGTTGCTTCAACAGTCGGTATAAGCAAAGCCAAATCAGTATACTCATCTGAAGCTGATTTATATTCATTATATATCTGAAGAAGCTTCACTGCTGAAACACAAAACACTACAACACATATAACGATAATAACGCCTGATATAAAATTACCCAGATCATGAGCTCTTCTCTTTTTTCTTTTGTCTTTTCTCTCTTTAACTAATTCTTTTTCTTCTTCATATAAATCCTTTAAATCCTCAGACATATATACACCTTCTTTATTAATAATCTTCTAAATCACTAAACTCTATACTAATTACTAAAATATCATAATTTCGCCGGTATAGGGCTGTCAATATGTACCTCTCTGCCCGATACAGTACAATCATATGCCAAAACCCCTACTCCCTTCGAGGCTGCATATCTTAAAGCTTCACCAAATCTTTTTTGTGCAAGGTCATTAGGTTTGAATTCCTTCACACCCTTCATCTGAATTACAAACAATATATATGCCTCATAACCCAGTCCCACACTGTCAACAAGCTCATAAAGATGCTTTATCCCTCTCTCAGTCGGAGCATCCGGAAAGTACGCAACCTGCTCACGTTCAAGAGTAACACCCTTAACCTCTACGAATATGCGCCTTTCTCCGATTTCAACATACAAGTCAAATCTTGAAGCTCCAAAGGTCTTCTCCGGTTTCACGACTGCTTCTGCACCGAAATACTCTTTTGCCCACTCAAGGGCCATCCTGTTAGGTGCCTGGGAATCAATATTTACCGACACGTCACCTTTCATAACCTGAAGCAGTGAATACTTATATTTTCTTGAAGGATTATCACTTTCTTCAATAAACACTTTAGCTCCCGGTATTAGAAGCTCCTTTAATCTGCCGGTATTCCTTACATGGCATCTGACAAGCTCACCATTTAACTTCACGACCGCTACAAATCTGTTAAGTCTTTCTACAAATTCAGCCTCCAAAAGCTTACCATATCTCATGACTCACCAATTTCTTTTCTTACACAGTTCAAAGCTTCTGCAACAACATGGTGCATATCAAAGTACTTGTACATACCGAGTCTTCCACCGAATATAACTTTTTCTTCAGAATCTGCAAGAGCTTTATACTTTGCGTATAATGAATTATTATTATCATCATTCATCGGATAATACGGTTCATCTCCACGCTTCCAGTTAGCAGGATATTCTCTTGTGATTACCGTCTTATCCTGAGTACCGTATTCAAAATGCTTATGCTCTATTATTCTTGTATATGGTATCTCATATTCTGTGTAGTTAACCACTGCATTACCCTGATAGTTCTCCTCATCAAGCACTTCCGTCTCAAATCTTAAACTTCTATACTCTAACTCACCGTAACAGTAATCATAATATTCATCAATCATGCCAGTAAATACAATCTTGTCTGCAATATTCTCAAAAACTTCTCTGTTGGCAAAGAAGTCCGTTTCAAGCCTGACCTCAATTCCTGCAAGCATCTTCTCAATTATCCCGGTATAACCGCCTACCGGTATTCCCTGATACTTATCGTTAAAATAGTTATTATCATATGTAAATCTTACCGGAAGTCTCTTTATAATAAATGCAGGAAGTTCTTCTGCTCTTCTTCCCCACTGTTTCTCTGTATATCCCTTAACAAGCTTTTCATAAATATCACGGCCTACTAAAGATATGGCCTGTTCTTCAAGGTTCTTAGGCTCTGTTATTCCTGCTTCTTTTATCTGCCATGCAATCTGCTCCTTCGCCTCATCAGGAGTTATAACTCCCCACATCTTATTAAAGGTATTCATATTAAACGGCAGATTGTAAAGCTCGTCCTTATATCTTGCAACAGGACTGTTAGTATAACGGTTAAACTCTGCAAATTGCTGGATATAATCCCAGACTTCTTTATTACTTGTATGGAATATATGTGCACCATATTCATGCACATTAATACCTTCAACTTCCTTCGTATATATGTTGCCGCCTACATGGGAACGCTTATCAATCACAAGACATTTCTTTCCTGCCCTGCCTGCCTCATAGGCAAATATTGAGCCAAAAAGCCCGGCTCCCACTATCAAATAATCATAATGCATAGCTTTACCTCCTACAAAATACATACTGCCTGCACTATATCGTCAGGCAGTGTGTCATCATTTGTATGTTAGGATATAGATTAATCTCTAAAATATAAATCTCTTGTATATACTTTATCAAGTACATCCTCAAGCTCGCTGTTATAACGGTTAGCCACAATTACACTTGAAATATTCTTGAACTCATCTAATGATGAAATCACATCACTTCCGAAGAAGTTGTCTTCCTTTAATGTTGGCTCATAAATAACAACTCTTACACCCTTAGCCTTAATTCTCTTCATAACTCCCTGAATAGAACTCTGGCGGAAATTATCTGAATTTGCTTTCATGGTAAGTCTGTAAATACCAACTACACAATCCTTGCTGTTGCTGCCATTCTCAAAACCGGCTTTCTCAAGAATTCTTTCTGCAATAAAATCTTTTCTTGTACGATTTGCATCTACAATAGCACCGATAATATTGTTCGGAACCTGATCATAGTTAGCAAGAAGCTGCTTTGTATCCTTAGGCAGGCAGTAACCGCCATAACCGAAGGATGGATTGTTATAATGTGTGCCTATACGCGGATCTAATCCAATACCCTCAATAATCTGCTTGGTATTTAACTCTCTTAACTCGGCATAAGTATCGAGCTCATTGAAAAAGGATACTCTGAGTGCCAGATATGTATTGGCAAAAAGCTTAACTGCCTCAGCTTCTGTAAGGTCGGTAAATAACACCGGAACATCTTCCTTTATCGCACCCTCTTTAAGAAGTCCTGCAAAAACTGCTGCGGCCTCCTTAAGACGCTCATCATCCTGTGGTGCACTAACAATAATTCTTGAAGGATAAAGGTTATCATATAAAGCTCGTCCTTCTCGTAAAAACTCAGGACTGAAGATAATATTCTCACTGTTAAACTTTTCTCTGACTGACTTGGTATAGCCTACAGGAACCGTAGACTTAATAACCATAATAGCCTCAGGGTTAATCTCCATAACCAGCTTAATTACAGCCTCTACAGAACTGGTATCAAAATAGTTCTTTTTAGGGTCATAGTTTGTAGGAGTTGAAATAATAACATAATCTGCATCCTTATATGCTTCTGCGGCATCCGTTGTCGCTGTAAGATTAAGTTCCTTTGTTGCAAGATACTCCTCTATCTCTGCATCAACGATAGGTGACTTTCTATTATTGATCATCTCAACCTTCTCAGGCACAATATCGACTGCATATACTTCATTATGCTGTGATAAGAGTATCGCATTAGATAATCCAACATATCCTGTTCCTGCTACTGCAATCTTCATTTTTTTACTCATGTCAACACCTCAAATAACCTTTCTCATTGTACCAACACTAATCCATAATAAATATTTGTTTATAACATTACTATAATACCGACTTTCACTTCACTTTTCAAGTACTATTTCCTTATATTCTGCAAGTTGCTTTGTAGTGCACTTCTTATCATATATTCGTTTCCCCTGTAAAATAAACTTAGCAGACCTGCTTAAGGCAAAGTCTGCTAAGTTAGAACATTTATTAATTAATAATCTTAATACACCAATGATTAGTTTGCTGCCGCATAAACTGCATTATAATTAGTATAATATGCTCCGCCTGCTGTACTTGAAGATTCATTCTCTGTATAGTAATATGTCTGCTCTATACCGTTTGCATCATAGTATGTAATGTACATTCTTGCTGCAATGTTAGTTGCATAGCTTTCAGAAGGAATTCCTACTACTACTGCAGTATATAAATTATATCCGTTGTAATCCTCATATGTATTAACCGCAGGACAAACAGCCATACCTGTTGCCGGGTTAGTTGCATTAACATCCTTAACAAGCATATTTGATGAAGAAAGCTTCTTAGATAATCCAAGTACGAAACCATAACCAACACCCTTATCAGAAGCTGAATCCGGCTGTAAATTTGCATTTGCACTGTTAAGAGCTTCGATACCTGATACAAGGTTATCGCTGATTCTTGCTACAAATCTTATACCGGCGGTATGCTTTGAATCTGCTGCTCTGTACTGAGCTCCTAAAAGGTAAAGTCCTGATGTATTTGAAGTATTCGGTGATACTTTATCACTTGAATCCCTTGAAACTGTTCCTATGTTAAGCCAGCCGGCATACAATGTTGTGTTACTGCTAACAGTTGCATTAAGATTTGCTGCCTTTGATACAAGTGATGAATTAACACTGTTTACCGTACCTACATTCTCTTTAAACCATCCTAAGAACACATAACCGTCTCTGGCCGGTGCTACAGGAACTGAAGTCTTTATTGTACTGCCAATAGCTACAGACTTAGAAGCATACTGGCTTCCGTTACTCATGTATGTAACTGTAGCAGTTGTAGGAACATCCGCCTCAGCAGCTACAACTTCAATATAGTCGATGTTAGCCCAGGTATTAATATCATTGATCGTACCTGATACCCAGATTGTATTAGTTCCTGCATTAAGATTTACCTGTACGGTCTTCTTGTGCATAACATTCCATGTGCCATCTCCCTGTTTTGGAAGACTTACCTGAATGTTACTGCCACCATTAACCTTCATAAGAATAGTCTTATCGTCATCACCATTGTATGCAATAGTGATGTTATAATTTCCTGCTTTATCAGCAGTTATATTATTAAAGTTAACATACTTAATATTAGACCAGTTAGATGCTACGTTCGCATAAGCTACATCTGAATTCATGGCACCGGCTGCATATCCACCTGAATAGAAGCTCTGGTTTTCTCTGATACCGCCATTCATAATGCTATAATCTTCAGCTTCGTAAATAGTACCTTTTTCAGAAGTTACATGGTTGTAATCATCGCCGATAATTTCGATATAGTCGATATTAGCCCAGGTATTGATATCGTTGATTGTACCAGATACCCAGATTGTGTTTGAACCCGCATTAAGATTAATATCAATCTCAGCTTTGTGCATTACATTCCAGCTTCCGTCACCCTGCTTTGGCAGACTTACCTGAATGTTCTCACCACCATTAACTTTAACAAGGATAGTCTTGTTATCATCACCATTATAAGCAATTCTTAATGTGTGGGTTCCTGTATAATTAGCATTAACATTTGTAAACTGAACACTCTTAATGTTTGACCAGTCTGATGCCACGCTTGTATAAGCTACACCTGAATTCATGTTGCCGGCTGCATATCCGCCTGAATAGAAATTCTGGGCTTCTTTTATACCGCCACCGGTTATAGTATAGTTCTCAGCCTCATATACGGTACCCTGTGCAGGTAAATTCACCTCTGAGCTGAAATAACTCTTAATTGCATCTACTAATGATGAATTTACATATGATGAACCAACATTAGACCACTTTCTGTAAATCTCATCATAAGAATCAGATTCTACATTAACAGACTCTACATTCTGATTGTAAAGACCCCAGTTGCCATAGTTTGATGTTACCTTATATGTCCATGTAGTCCAGTTAATGCCGTAATCATTTAACAACTGAAGACCCTGCTGCCATGCACTTGCACTGTTCATATAGCAGAACTCACCAAGGTAACTTGGTACATTGTAATTTGCTGCCGTAATAGCATTAAGCTTGTTCTGCATATTAGAAATCTGTCCGCCATTAGCATTATCATAATCATCATAAAGATAATTGTGATATTCGTACATAACGTTTGTCCATCCATATGTATCCGGATTTGGAAGGTCGATAGGATCCCATGTCGCTTCCATGATAATCACATGGTCCGGGTCAACAGCACGGATTACATCGTATGCCTTATCATAAATTCCCCATAACATACTATGGAGATAATCTGCTGAATACCCTGAATTGTAACGATATGTACAATATGGCTCATTTAATAAATCATATCCTGCCACGATAGGATTACCAACGTATCTTCTTGCAATGATATCCCATAATTCGTAGTAAAGCTGCTGGTTTGCAGCTGCATTATTTCCAAAGAAGAACTCGGATGCAGCCTGCTTGCTGTCACCGCCATCAATACCTGAATGGTCCGAACCGTTCTGTGAACCAGGTGCACCGTGCATATCCACGATTACATACATCCCTCTCTCTCCGGCTTCTGCGATGAACCAGTCAATCTTTTCAAAAGCGTTTGGAAGCAGGTTGCCGTTAGCATCTACAAGATTTCTGTACCAAAGCGGAAGTCTGATACAATTCATGCCAAGAGCAGCACAATTATCAAAATCCTTCTCTGTCCAGTAATTATCTTCGTATACATCAATCAGAGTTGCTGCAGCATCTGCACCAAATCTTGATGTAAGTGCATTGATGATATCCATCTGATCAGATACATTTCCACTGTAATCTGTAGGAGTCATCCAAAACTCCTGAACAAGGTATCCGCCGGCATTTGTACCCCTTAAAACAACGGCGTCTCCATTTCCATAATTAGTATAAAGATACTTGCCATTTGCCTTTAAAAAGTCACTCTGAGTGATGGCATCGGCAGCTTTTGCCTCATTTGAGTCATAGGTCAAATTTGCACTAAATAACCCAAAAACCATACATAAAGTCATTAAAATGCTGATAATTTTGCGTTTCATGTCCTCTCCCTTTCTGCAAAACTGCTAAAAAATATTGTAACAATTGCAGAATATCATCTTTATTATTAAATGTCAATGCACGTCGCTTTGATATTTTTTAATTTTGTTATTTTGACAACTTTTTTGGTTTTTTACATGCCGAAATTACTATATATAGTCAATTTTTGTACAGAATTTTACACATACAAAAAAGCAATGCAAAGAGTGTCCTTACATTGCCTTTGTATTAATAATATATGTTACGAAAGTGTATTTTTGAATACTATTATTGTGCTTCTGTTTCTTCAACAGCAAGATCTTCAAGTGTATAGTCAAAATAAACATTAACTGTAGCATCAATAGTGTAAATTGTATTCTCATCATCTTTGTATGCATAATACTTGCTATTGATATTATTATCTCCTACAGTAAGCTTATGGGTAACTCCATCAGAAGTTTCAAAATTAATTACCTTAAAAGGCTCTTTAAGACCATAATCACCAAATGCTTCTTTCTCTACCTCATAAGACTTTTCTGAACTGTATCCGGTAAGAATAGCCAGCATGCTTGCGATTGTATCCTGATTCAGATCTTTAGAAAGTTCTGTATCACAGTACCATACATCATTAATTAATGAAAAAGAATATACAACTCCATCTACATCATAGGAAAATGCAACCACATCATCAGCAGTTATGTCTTCATATAAAGAAATAGTCTTTACCTCTTCTTCTTTTTCAAAATCGATATTTGTAATTACAAAATATCCTGCTATACATATAAGCATTGCTGCTACGAGTATAAACAAATTTCTGGTTTTCTTTTTTTTGCTCATATTTATCTGCCTCTCAAGCTTCTAATTCTTGCGTCTTACATACCACACAATACCGCCAATTACCATTAATATAAGAGGAAGCATGTACTGGGTAACCGCTTTTATAATATTTGCATTAAGATTGTTTACAATCAGAGGATCCGCCTCTAAATCCTTGGCTTCAATAGATATTGAAGTCTCTTTTCCTACTGATAAAGATAACGCATTCATGAACATCTCTGTATTAGCACCGCTTACATAAGCATCAATACCGGGATCAAGCATAATTGCTGATGAGAAATATACAAGCTTTGATGAATTTGCACTGTTTGTTACTGCAACAGCAACGTCAAATGGTCCTACAATATCTTTATCAACCTGAATATATGAACCGCTGCTTACATCAACCTTTGAAAATGCACTGTCAGAGGTTGTGAGTAACGGCAGAATATTTAAACCGGAATCTGCATTATCGAGAGTCGCAATACCTCTTGCATATGGCATAAGTATATATCTTCCGTTAGTATATATATCTCCTGCTATATCAGTACTTTCTACATTAGGTAAAAGATACATCTGGTTTGAATAATAATTTGAATCGCTGTTTTCAATAACAAGACCATTAATCGTCTCAATTCCGAAGGCATTGAGTACTGATGTAAGATTTGGCATTGAAGACTTAATATCCGGATTACTCTCTCCATTGTAAAGTGAAAGTACTATGACTTTTCCACCGTTTTCAACATAATCTAAAACTAAGCCGGCTTCTTCAGATGAAATATCCGAGATTGGTGCGTTGATAATAAGGGCAGCACAATCATCCGGCACTTTACCGGTCTGCAAAAGTGATAATGAAGACAAATCCATATTCGCTTTTGTTACCATATCCGCGATGCCTAATTCATCAAGCGCAAACTCTCCGTGGCCGGTTAACTCATATACCATAGGTATATTATCAGATGTAACATAATCAATTGCACTTGTTATCTGGCCTTCTCCATCAAAGGCGTCAATAGAAGTAGTAGTCTCACCTGTTGACTGGTTTGTATTATATGAAACCTCATACATCTGTGAATACTCAATTACTTTGCTTTTTTCACCGCTTACTACTATAACACTATTCTGGCTTAATGAAACGTCGGAATACTGGGACGCAAATGTCGGATATGCAATCGGGTCAATTTTTTCTACATTTACATATTCAGAGAGTCCGTCATACTGGCTGATAATTCCCTGAATATATACATTTTCCATACCATCTTCAACTAAATAATAGATTGTAATATCTTCATCTACAGTCTCAAGAATCTCTTTTGACTTGTCTCCAAGAGTAAAGAATCCATTATTTGAAAAATCCAGCTCTGTATATGTTGCCGGCAGTTTGTTTACGATAAGATTAATAACTACAAGCATTACTATAATAACCGCTGTTACAATAACACTATAAGCACCGTTTCTGGTAAGTTTGCTTTTTTCATGCTTTGACTTTACCGACTTATTCTCTGTCTTTTTTTCTTCCTGCACAGTCTTTTTGAGTGCAAGTTTTTCTTCATAACTTAATTTACTCATCTCGCACCTCCTAGCTCCAACGTCTCTTCTGCATCATCTGTACTGTCAGAGTAAAGCAGACTGCTATTATTGAAAGATAATAAACTAATGCCTTAACATCAAATATACCATTAAGGAAATTACCAAATCCTTTAGTTATATTAAATACATTTAACACATTAATAATTGACCCTTCATATACTGCCGGATTAATTATGTAAATAACCATAATAACTATACCGCCTAAGATTCCAACGATTGCACCTATCAGAATATTTGAGGTCATATAATAAACTATCGCCGCTGCGATAAGTACAATAACTGCAAAACCGACAACCGAAGTCATAACGGTATTCGGAATGTATGCTACCAGTGTATCTTCCATGTACATAAAGAAAAATACTACCAAAGATACAAATGCTGCAATAACAACACTGTCAGTAAGCGATGAAACAAACATACCAATCGCTATAAATGCACATCCTATTAAAAAATACGCCAAAATGGCACTATAGGTCATTGCATAAGATACTGTACCAAACATGCCCATAATAAGAGGATATACGCAGTACACAAGAACCGGAATTGCAAAAACAGTAACTACCGCAAGATATTTGCCGAGTACTACCTGAGTTATCGAAACCGGTGCAGTTAAAAGCATCTGGTCTGTTTTCTGTCTTCTTTCATCAGCTATCATTCTCATAGTTACAAGCGGTGTAGTAAACATAAACAAGAAACTTATGTACGAAAGAGTGTACGCAAAATATGGTGAACCACCTTGTATATTAATATTGTTAAAATATACACCTGCAAAAAGAATATTGACTGCCATAAACACATAACCGAACATGGAAGTCATATATGATTTTAATTCACGCTTATAAATAGCAAACATTATTCTTCCTCCTCCATATAGTCTTCAATGGCATCCTTTTCCGTAAGTTCAAGGAATACATCCTCAAGGGACATCTTCTTAAACTGAAGCTTCATAATAGGACATTCTTCTTTTGCACAGGCATAGAAAATCTGCTCCCTTAAATCAGCTCCGTCAGCCGGCTTAATTGTTACATCAAGTGCATCTCTCATCTCTGAAATCTTGTATGTAACTTCCTTAATTCCGCTAATACCATACAACGCATTCTTAAGCTGCTCCGGAGTCGCTTTAACTGTAACATCCAGTACATTGTCCCCTGCAAACTCTTTACTTAAATTATCAGGGGTATCACATGCAACCAGCTTACCCTTTGAAATAATAAGTATATGGTCACAAACCGCGCTTATCTCCTGCATAATATGTGAGCTTAAAATTATCGTATGCTTCTTGGCAAGATTTCTTATCAGATCCCTGATTTCAATAATCTGCTTTGGATCAAGACCTACCGTAGGTTCATCTAGAATAAGCACTTCCGGATAACCCACCATAGCCTGGGCAATACCTACACGCTGTTTATAACCTTTCGATAAATTCTTAATAAGCCTGTTTTTAACATGATCAATTTTAGTAAGGCTCATAATATCTTCAATCATTTTTTTCTTCTCTGACTTGGCTACTTTCTTTAAATCAGCAGCAAACATCAGATACTCTTTTACAGTCATCTCAAGATATAAAGGCGGTATTTCCGGAAGATATCCTATTCTCTTCTTAGCCTCTTCCGGTTCTTCTAAAATATCATGTCCGTCAATGATAACTGTGCCTTCTGATGATGACATATATCCGGTAATAATATTCATTGTTGTACTCTTACCGGCACCATTCGGTCCAAGAAAACCATATACCTGTCCCTTTTCTACCGTAAAGTTTAAATTATCTACAGCAACATGATTTCCATATCTTTTAACAAGATTCTTTACTTCAATCATGATGACCCCTCCTAATTACTTTTTATTATGTCTATTAAAATACAATATCAGTATGTTTTTGTGATTAATCTATGAAAATTATGTGAACAACGCAGCTTCATAATTCAAATAAAGCTTTACTCTTTTTTCAGGTCATCTCCATAGCCGGTGTAATCACCATAACCTCCATAACGCCTATGGCTGCCGTAACTATAATATCTTCCATATTTACTATAGCCATATTTATATCCGCCGTACCTGTATCCTGCAGCAATCTCATTACTCTTATAATTCAGAACACAACCAAGTACAGGGAAACCATTGCCGGCAAACAATGACGCCGCATTTGAAATATGACTTACTTTTGATTTATTTGCTCTGACTACCATTATCATTCCGTCTGCATACTGTGAAATCATAGAAGCATCAGACATAATACCACACGGTGGAGTATCTATAATCACATAATCAAACTCTTCTCGAAGCTTATCAATAATATTTTTCATCGCTTCAGAACCCATGCACTCAAGTGCATTCTTTATACTGCTGTTTCCTGCCAGTATTTTAAGACTGCTGCCTTCAACTTCTGTTAATGCCTCAGATACTTCTGCCTCACCTTTAAGAACTGCATTAATTCCGGTAAACTCGCTTGTTATCATTAATCGCTCTGCCACCGCCGGTTTTCTCAAATCCGCATCAACAAGTACTACCTTGTCACTAATCTCGGCTAAACTTAAGGCTATATTTATAGAAGTAGTAGTCTTTCCTTCTCCGGGCATAGCACTGGTTACAAGTATAACTTTGCAACCGTTCTTTTCACAATACTTCTTAACCTTTGTTCTAAGGGCCCTGTAAGACTCTATGAATCCATATCCCACTTTCTTATTCAATATGGTAATAGGAATGTTTTTTGATGTTTTTCTCTTTTTGAATTTTATCTCAGGAATAACAGCAAGACATTTAGCATTTACACGTTTCTCTATATCTTCTCTGCTATTAATTCTATTGTCGAATACTGCAAATAACGCAAACAATGCAAAAACTGCCGCAACACCCAGTAAAGCACCTTTTTTTGCAGGGCCTTTATAATCCGGCATATTTAACGGCTCCGTAGGAACTGATGCAGGAGTTATTACATGGAAATACACCGTACCTACAACATAATCAGCAATTTCAGGATAACACTTTATTGTTGCAAGCAGAATATTATATGCATCCTGCGGATTACCCGAAGTTACCGTAATGGTCAACAGATTCGAAGTATCTGCAACGTAAGCACCTATCGAGCCATTAATAACATCTGTTCCAAGCTCTTTTTTTAGCATATCCCTGAATGTACCTGTGTTTGTCAGGTGCTGGAACATATTAGAAAGACTCTTTGTTGTAGAAAGATAGTTAACATCTCCATAACTGCCATAATCATTATTTATTGTACAGGTAACTGAACTTTGATAATAAGGTGCATAAGAAACTTTAGCTTTGTACCACATAAGAGAGGCTCCTATAGCTGCACACAATAAAACAAGCCAGTAAAATTTCGCAATATAACCAAGAATTTTAAAGATAATACTGCTAATATCCAGTTCTTTTAACATACCTGATTGCTGTTTATTATCTTCCATGACTATATCTCCTCCTCTCCCTCATTATGTCGTTTATTTTTGCCATATCCGCCGTAACCGCCGTAGCCACCGTAATAGCTATATCTAAAGCCTCCATAAGCTCTGCTGCTGTCAGCTCTGTTAAGTATATATCCCATCAATTCGGACTCACCCTCTGATAACTCATCAATACCATCATTGATGAGTGCAGCGGAAGCTGTATTCTGTCTAACTATCAGCAACGTTACATCCGCACTGTCTGTAACTACCTCTGAATCCGCTGTATCTGCAACAGGTGAAGAATCTATAATTATATAGTCATACTTATCACGAACCACTTCTATAAACTTTTTAAACAACTCAGAAGCAAGCATCTCTGTAGAATTGCTATAGCTTTTTGTACCGCATACCATATAAAGATTTACATCTTCTTCATAAGAGATAATATCATCAATATCTTTTTTTCCTTCTAAATAATCTGCTAATCCGCCGTCATCTGCATTTCTTTTTCTTTCAAACACTTTATAAATAGCAGGTTTTCTTAAATCGGCATCAACCAGAAGTACTTTCTTATTTCTTTTGGCAAGAGCCAACGCAATATTAGACACGACAGTAGACTTTCCTTCGTTCTCAAGCATACTTGTCATTGCAACTATCTTTTTATTTTTGTTCTTTAAAGCATACTCTAATTTTGTAGTAATTACCTTAATCTGTTCAACGAAATAAAAGCTTGTACTTATATTGGTAATCAATATACTTTTCTTTTTTGCACCTTTTTTTCTCTCAAAAGGTATAGTACCAAAAAGCTTTGAATCAAGTCTCTTTTCAGCATCTTTTTCATTCTTTATTCTGTCAGATAATACAGACATTACAGCAAAGCCGGCTAACAATACCGCAAAACTTATCACAAAGACATCTTTCATCTTTTCTGTTCCGGTAAAACGGCTGCTCGGAACAGTTGGAACATACGGCGCCGACACCTCATCCATTACAGCATTACTGACAACATAATCAGATATCTTCGGATAGTTATTTATAGCTGATTTAATTATTCTGAATGCCATCTCCGGACTGTTAGATGTTACTGTAATATTTATCAATGTAGATTCAGGTACCAGTTCCGCAGTTATCTTACCCGAAATACTGTCTACACCTAAATCTTTTGCAATCATGCCTTTAAGTGTGCCGCTGGAGAAAATATCTGTCATTACCTCAGCAATAGTCTTCGCCGTACTAAGATTGTTATATATTGAGGCAGATGCCCCCTTTGCAGTTACTGCATAGGTCGTTGAAGTTGTATATGTTTCAGAATATGTGGCTTCTGCAAAAAGATATGTACCCATTGCCAAAAAACCGGAAACTACAATAACCACCCACAGATTTTTAATCACATCACTGATTATACATCTGATATTTATCACTAAATCTTGTTTCTTTCCTTCCATATATCCTCCAAACTATTCACAAACAATTACTGTCAGATTACTTTCCCCAATATATCCAAGAGTATTGATAACTGAATATGTAACAACATATTTACCCGGTACATTTGAATCAACACCGGATTTGATGTTAACCGCACCTACTTCAATAACTTCGCCCTCTACCTTACTGTATACATTCTTTATATATGATGCGGCATCAAAATTTTCTCCCGCATCTATATATGCTATATAGTCAGTAAGTGCAATCTCCGGAGTGTTAGCTTCCTGTGCTCTGTCATAACTTTTAATCTCTACGGTAAGCTCCAGCTCAGAATAATCACCGCAGGAATTTGCTACTCCAACAACAACCGGATAATATCCCACTGTTTCATAGATGCCTGCACCGCTTATAATCTTTATGTTCTGTGAAACATCTCCATCAAGCATATCATGTGCCCTGAGATAATCTAATATAGTTACTTTATCGCCTTCACTAAACACAAGCGGTTTTCTAAGTGAAAACACAGGAGGTTCATAATCAGTATACTTTATTGTTCTTGACCACTGGGCAACATTGTTTGATGAATCAAATGCCGCATATGTAACAACCCTGCTGTGTTCTTCAGCATTTACCAAAGACAATCCTGAAACTATTACTGAATCTGTAACATCTCCATCTACATCATCTACAGCAGTCACTCCCGTAAGGAAATCTTCTTCTGTTGCAGATACACTAAGTTCTATCAGATCAGTTTCACAGTTGATTACCGGTGCTACTGTATCTTTTTTATCAAACCAGCCTTTATAATGGCACAAAAATCCAACCAGACATACGCAAAATACTACAATCACGCTATACTTAAAGAAACGCATCATATACCTCCTGTTTTGCAATCCAAACCCTAATATTCCCAGTTTAATGACCTACTTTATTGATTATATCACAGTTATATTTTATTTACCATATATATTAGTTTATTTAATTAATATATTAAATTTTTTCCTTGTTTTTTTTATCCTCTATGGTATGATAATTTATATGTTTTAACAATTAATATAATAAAGAGGGATGTTTATGCAAATATTTAAAAGAATTTTGGCTATTTCAATTTCCATACTTTCACTTGCATGTCTGGCATATATATTTTTTGCAGATGATTACCTTGATTTATTTCAATATATTAATCCTTCATCAGACATGGAACAGACTGTTAGTGCAGATGATCAATACACTATTACCATTGATGTACCAACTGCAAGTCTGTATTACGAAAACAACGATACCTTTGATTTTATGCAGGATGTATCTGCCACAGATTCAGATGGCAATGATTTGACAGACGAAGTTGAATATATTATTAAGGCCGGTAACGGAATTAACAACAAAAAGATTGAATACTATATTATCCAAAACGGAGTTAGTGTCTGCTCTGTTGAAAGAGATTTTATTATTACTGATTACTCAGGCCCTTCAATCTCTTTAAATTCCAATATATCAATGCACGCAACCGAAGCCCAGGACCTTATGAACAAACTTATTTCCATAGGAGCTATCAGTGCTTCTGACGGCCTTGGAAATGATATTACATCAACAATAGCTTATTCCAGTGATTCTGCATTAAACACGGCCGGCACCTATCCGGTTAAATTCACTGTAACCAACCAGTTCAATGATACCTATACCTTGGTATATGACATAGGAATAACCGGTTCAACAACCGAACCGGTTATCGCGCTTACAGCTACCACCATAACGCTGCCTCTTGGTTCAGAGTTCAACTGGAGAAATTATCTTGACTATGCTACCGATCCGGTAGAGGGTGATATTTCTAACAGAATATATATAAAGAACAATATTAATAATCTTATCCCCGGAATATATACGGTTTCATATACTGCAACTAACAGTCAGGGAGTTTCATCAACGCCTGCCGAACTAACAGTGGTTGTTACCGGTAATTAATCAGAGAATAATTCAACAAAGACAGGATTGCCAATTTTAATCTGGCATCCTGTCTTTAATAATTTGAAATCAGTGTTTGCGGTACATTCTCTAGAAATCCTTAACCAGCACTTCTATCTCTTCATGTTTCATCTGTTCTATCTTATAATCTGATATCCTGTAAACTCTGTTGCAAACGCCAAGAACACTCGGTCTGTGTGTAGTAAGTATACATGTCTTCTTTTTATTATATCCCATTATATTTTTCAGCACTTTTCTTTCTGTGGCAACATCTAACGCTGAAGTAGCCTCGTCCAGCAGTAATATAGGCGCATCACTTACTATCGCTCTTGCTATTGCCAGTCTTTGTGCCTGACCCTCCGAAAAACCGCCGCCATGTTCACCGACACGGTTATGTATTCCAAGAGGAAGTCTGGCTACAAAATCATAGGCACATGCCAGCTTTAATGCTTCTATTATTTCTTCTTCTGTTGCATCAGGCTTAAGCATTCTAATATTTTCAGCTACCGTACCTGAGAATACCGTATTACCTTGCGGCACATAGGAAAATAATTTTCTTGTAGCTGCAGATATCTCTACGCTTTTATAACCGTCTGTCCTTTCTATAACTGCAAAGCCCTCAGTTATTTTTACTATACTTAGCAACAGTCTTAGAAGTGTGGTTTTGCCTTCTCCTGATGGTCCGACAAGTGCAACTATTTCTCCTGCTCCTGCATAGAAATCTGCATTTTTAAAAACTTCATTTCCATCATTGTATGTAAACTCTGCATTCTCTATTTTTACGCAAACGCCATCTTCTCTGATACTTTCCAAAAATTCTTCAACTTCCGGTTCATTATCATAATTTTCTTTAGGAAGCTCTGCCACAGCCATAAGTCTTCCTGCGGAAGTAGCCGCAGCTATTGCACTCGGAACAAGACCAACCAACGCAGAAAACGCCGCCGACAACGTTCCTGCCAACTGCAGAAACATAGTCATAGTACCATAAGAAATATAGCCTTTCCACAATCTGAAAATCCCCCAGCCAAAACACAATACAGATACAACCAAACCTGCAAGGTTCATTAGAGCAGATGTACCTACAGAAAACTTATTATAATCCAGTGCCACTTCAGCATACTCTTTTTGAACATTCCTCATCTTTTTGCCAAAGGACCTGACCATACCAAAACTTTTTATTGTCTGGACATTCTGAAAGGATTCCTGATTAAATGAAAGCATATTACTTGAAGCTTCCTTCATCATTTTATTGTACTTTCTCATCCTCTTCATAAGAGTCCTTGATACCAAAATAGTGAAAGGTGCACTTGCAAGCGCTAATAATGCCAGCGTTTTGTCATAATGTAATATCAGAATGAACGCACCTATAAATTGAAATGACTTAGTAATCAGATTAGGAATCCATCCAAGCACGCTTGACGATACAGCCGAAACATCGGAATTGAGACGATTAAGCAAATCGCCTGAATGATATTCGGAAGATGCCTCCCAGTCCGCCTCAAGTATCTTGTCATAGATATCAGCCTTTATCTCGTTGTTAACCTTGATATCAATTTTTGCACTAACTCTGTTAGTCATTGCATTGGCGACTATTACAGCCAGTCCCATAGCAACATAAACAGGACCGGTAATATACAAAGGATATGCATCCCCGGTTACAGCCATATTCAAAGCCGCATCATCACCATATCTTAACACAATAACTGAGTCAATTAATATCTTAGATACCACGCTGGAGCCGAGTGCCATAATTGTACTTAGCATCCCGAATAATATATACACAACTATAGACCACTTGTATGTATAAGCGTATCTGTATATCCATTTGCTCTCGATATAAAACTCTGACCAATAACCTTCTTTAGTTTTCTTAATTATTTTTTTAATTATCGCCACTATATACTCCTACACACCATAACAATGCATATCCATACTATTTATCAGCAGATATACTATTTATCTTTTCTTTTAAACTTTTGCTTTAATGCTATAGCTATAAAAATTAATTTTGTTCTGAATGGCCTCATAATTCCCCATATCTTATCATAAAACCACCATACAGGACTCTTGGGTGTAAGCCACTTACCATTACGACAAACCATAGTTATTATGCCGAATATCTGCTCTTCATCAATCGGACCCTCTAAATTCTTCTGTGCGTCACCAACCAAATAGTACTTTTTATGTTTTGAATCCGCTTTAAATATTCTGTGCATAATATATGCACCGCTTCTTCTTTTAAATATTACTATATCGCCTTTTTTAAGTTGTTTTTTTATCGGTTCAATAATTACACTGTCCCTGACATTAAACAAAAAAGGCAGCATACTCTGCCCTCTGACATTAAGTCTTACCGACTGACCTTCCTCAATAAGTTCCTTTAATACCGGCAGGTATACATCATTTTCAATTATTCTTATTTTCATAACTATGCTAATCCTTTATATCTTCATAAAATATACAAGTCTTACGCGTTCAATTATCCGTACATGTATTACACAAAAAGCATATGAAGAATAAACATAAATTACATAAAGCTTCTTATGTCAACGTCAGGAAACTCAGGAGCACCATATATCATAATCTCTTTATCCATAATAATTCTATGAGGATTATACTTTAACAAGACATCTGCATATTCATCATTATAGAAATCGGTTATGTGCTCCATTATATCTTTCATATATGGAGTTCTTCTCCATGAAGCATGGGCATCGCTGGCAATACAATGCACCAGATTATGTCCTAACAACACTCTGGCAACAGCTTCAGCTTCTCTGCCGAATCTTCCAAGCAGGCTCCCTTTATTAACCTGTATCCTGTATCCTTTACGATTCCAGTTATATATCATCTCCGGATAAGCAAATGAAGCATAATATCTCTCCGGATGTGCTATTACAGGAGTTACTCCTTCAGCTTTAATTCTGGCCAGCATCTCTTCCATATACTCCGGATCTTCTCCAAAGCCAAACTCTACCAGCATATATCTGCTATCATTTAATGTTTTCAGCCTGCCTTTTCTTAAAAGTCCGATAACCTCATCCGTGACATAAACCTCGGCTCCAAGGTATACTTTCAGAGGAATATCTGCATCATTAAGTTCTTTTTTCAACTCATCAAACTTACCATGCAGTCCTGAACCGGAATAATTATCATACATAAACGGAATATTGCAGTGAGGAGTAACAACCATTGCTGTCGTTCCGCCTGAAACTGCCAGCCTGGCCATATCAAGAGCCTCATCCATAACATCCGCACCATCATCAACTCCCGGAAGAATATGTGAATGAATATCTACCATAAAATCACCCGATTATTTTTCAATAATACCTGCATTATCAAGCTGCTCGAGAAATTCTTTTACATCCAATGCCGCAGTTTCCCTATCTACTTCGTATTCTTCAAGAATCCCGTCAATAAGTTTCGCTTCATCAGCCCCAACAAGAAGCTCATCCCATAAAAACTTACCGACTTCATTCACTGTAATAAGTCCATTAAAATCAATAGCAGCCTTTCCTGTAGGCACTACTATATAATCGCCTGCAATTTCTCTCATAATGAATCCGCTTTTTATCTTCATAATCATCTCCACCTTTCAATTTAAATTATTCTCCATAAATAATCTTCTTAAGATCACTTCGACATGCTTCCAAATCCGGCACCAGCACCTTCATGCCTCTGATTGTCTGACTTGAATATGTTCCATCTGCCGGTATTCTGTATGTCTGAATCTCTGTCAGGTCCATGCCTAACACAAGAGTGGCATAAGAAATAATATCTGTATTTGACATATCTGTTGCAATACATGGTAAAAGCTGGTTGATAAGTTCAAAAATCTTAGTAGGATTTTCGTTTTTAAGTTTATTGAATGCCGCTGTAACTACTGCTCTCTGCCTTTCAGTTCTTTCAAAGTCATTTCGTCCAACCTTTCTCGTACGCGCATACATAAGTGCTTCTTCTCCGGTCAGATGATTACTTCCTACAACATATTTATCTGTTCCTGTTATTCTGTTAAAATACTCTGCTTCATAGTCCTTTAATACAATATCAACACCACCCAGGGTATCTACTATCGTCATAAATCCATAGAAATCAACTTCAACATTGGCATCTATTTCAATTCCAAAATTCAATTTAATAACTTCGTTAAGAAGAGGCATCCCTCCAAAAGCATACGCTGCATTAATTCTGTTATCCTTATATCCCGGTATCTGCACATAACTGTCTCTAAGCAGTGATGTAATTATAACTGTCTTATCCCTCTTATTAACAGAAGCAATCATCATTGAATCAGAACGCTGACGTCCCTGTCCTTCTCTTCTATCCTGACCAATAAGAAGTATATTTATCACATTGTCCTGATTCTCTTTATCAGCAGACTCACTTTCTTCTGAAGGTGAAGTCTCAGGCCAGGTTACATCTTCCGGCTTAAGAGTATCCTCCGACACATTGGAATCTGTTTCGAACTCTTCTCCTGAAAAAGCTGTTTCTGTCTCAAACTCTGTTGGATCAATTCTGTTAATCTTATTAAGCATTGAAGATATAAAGATTGCTGCACCTGTAACCACAAGCAATACTATTATTATAAACGCCAGAAGCATTTTTTTCCATAATTTCATTTTTTTCTTTGGCTTTTCCTCGATAGTATTAACGACTTCCATAACCAAACCTCCCTCATACACATATGTCTTTACATGCGTACTATAATACTAAATAAATGTATCCATATATAAAATATTATATCCAATAGCAGCTTAAAAAGCAAACTAATTATTATTCACTGTTTCCTTGTTGTCATATTTACCACTAATACATGTTTTTTTCGTCATATTTACCACTAATACATATTTTTCTTTACTGCAATAATCAATTTAACAATAAAAGCCTTCTTTATTTGTATAATCGCCCTATAGTGTTTTTTATAAACATGTACTATAATTGTAACAGTAATAAAACACAGGAGGTATTATTTTAATGGCAAGTTTATCATTAAAGAATATTTACAAAGTTTATCCTAACGGATTTGAAGCTGTTAAGGATTTCAATCTTGAGATTGAAGATAAGGAATTCATCATCTTCGTTGGACCTTCAGGTTGTGGTAAGTCAACAACTCTTCGTATGATCGCTGGTCTTGAAGAGATTTCATCAGGTGAATTAAGAATTGATGACAAGGTAGTTAACGAGGTAGAGCCTAAGGACAGAGATATCGCTATGGTATTCCAGAACTACGCTCTTTACCCACATATGACAGTATATGATAACATGGCATTTGGTCTTAAGTTAAGAAAGGTACCAAAGGCTCAGATCGACCAGATGGTTAAGGAAGCTGCTAAGATTCTTAACCTTGGCGAACTCTTAGACCGTAAGCCAAAGGCTCTTTCAGGTGGTCAGAGACAGCGTGTTGCTATGGGTCGTGCTATCGTTCGTAATCCTAAGGTATTCCTTATGGATGAGCCTCTTTCAAACCTTGATTCTAAGCTTCGTGTTCAGATGCGTATTGAGATTTCTAAGCTTCACCAGAGACTTGGTGCTACAATCATCTACGTTACACACGACCAGACAGAGGCTATGACACTTGGTACAAGAATCGTTGTTCTTAAGGATGGTGTTATCCAGCAGGTTGACACACCTCAGAACCTTTACGATTATCCGGAGAACCTCTTCGTTGCAGGTTTCATCGGTTCACCTCAGATGAACTTCTTAGATGCTGAATGTACAATCAACGGCAGCGACGTTAAGCTTACAGTTGGTGAGCACGTTATTAAGGTTCCAGCTGATAAGGCTGCTAAGCTTGTTGAAGGCGAGTATGATGGCAAGACAGTTGTTATCGGTATCCGTCCTGAAGACGTTGAAGATGCTCGTATCTTAATCAAGTCTGATGGAGATACAGTAGTTGAGTCAACAATCAAGGTTTACGAGATGCTTGGTGCTGAAGTATTCCTTTACTTCGATGTTGAAGGTTTCCCTATGACAGCAAGAGTTGACCCACGTACAACAGCCAGAACAGGCGATACAATTAAGTTCTCACTTAATACAGACAAGTTACATATCTTCGATAAGGAAACACAGAAGGTTATCGCTAACTAATATATGCATTACATACTTTCAGGTGCAGATTATTCTGCACCTGTTTTTTATCAATACTCCAACTATCATGGTATAAATCCAGTGATATATCACATTATAAAACAATAACCATTAATCTTCTGAAAGCATAACAATTAACACTTAGTAAAATATACAGATTTAATTTGACACAATAACCCAAGTGAAATAAAATAAAAATATATAATTATTTATATAAATTGTATTCGGAGGTGTTTCCATGATAAGCAACCATGTACTGCAATCATCTTTAGAAGAACTAAAATCAATTACCCGCATCGATTTGGCATTAATAGATCTAAACGGACAGTTTGTTGCTTCAACCTATGAGACTGACGAGGATATTTCAAATCTGATTTACGCTTTTCTTGACTCTCCTGCTAACAGTCAGGCTATGAAGCAGCAGCATTTTTTTAAGGTTCTTTATGAAGATGAGCCGGAGTATGTACTTATATCAAAAGGTATCAGTGATGATGCATATATGATAGGACGGGTTGCCGTAAGTCAGATTCAGACCCTTCTTGTGGCTTACAAGGATAAGTATGACAAGCATAATTTTATCCAGAACCTTCTCATGGATAACCTTCTGTTAGTCGATATTCATAACCGTGCTTCCAAGCTCCATATTCAGTCTGCCATCCCTAGGGTGATATTTATAATTGAAACTCCTCGCGGCAGCTATAATGAAGCTCTTGAAACTGTAAAGAACATCTTTTTATCCAATGAAGATTTTGTAACAACCATTGATGAAGATAATATAATACTTATCAAACAGTTAAATGAATCAGACCGTGTACAACAGATTGATGACATCGCAAATACTCTGCTTGATATGATTAATAGTGAGGCCATGATTAAAGTACGTATCGCCTCCGGAACAGTAGTAAATGATCTAAGCGAACTCTCCCGCTCTTATAAAGAAGCTAAGATGGCTTTAGAAGTTGGAAAGATTTTTTATCCGGAGAAGAATACTATAACCTACGGTTCTTTGGGAATAGGAAGACTAATTTACCAGATTCCGATGTCACTTTGTAAGATGTTTATCAAAGAAATTTTCGGCGATGAGTTACCTGATGTTTTTGATGATGAGACTTTATCAACAATCAGTAAGTTTTTCAATAACAATCTAAATGTATCCGAAACATCAAGACAGTTATATGTACACCGCAACACTTTGGTATACCGACTTGAAAAAATACAGAAAAGCACAGGACTTGACATACGTTCTTTTGAAGATGCAATGACCTTCAAACTAGCGTTAATGGTTCTTAGTCTTATGAACCATTTAGAAGTTTAATAAACTAATAAAGACCTTTCTTTTAAGCTATACTCTGTAAAGCATCAAAGAAAGGTCTTTTATATTTAACTAATATTTATATTACATAAGAATAACTATTCTGCATATCCGATATCCACAGTCAACACCTGGCTATTACTTGTGAAATAATGGCTCGCTCCCTGAGTACGTGTTTCTCCCGGAGCAATATTTTCAATCTTGGCTCTATATGTAATACCACCCAAATATGCTCCGCCATCTATATATATCTTATAATACACATAAGCTGTGTCAATAGTCTTATCCGAATTATTAGTAAGTGAAATCAAGTTGTCTGAAGCAGAAGCCACTACTTCTGATGAATGCATATCACGTTCCATATACGCAGTTATATTTCCGCTATAAGTAATTGTCTCATTTCCTTCAAAGTACTTTCTGTTCTTTTCGAGCACTATAGCTGATGTATTAGCCGGAAGATTGGTTATCACAAAATTAAGTGGTTCTCCACTCTTAACATCAAAACTTAATGCCGAATACTGTATCATCTTATCAGATGTATTTGTAATAATCATAGCGGCAACATTCTCAACTTCTTCATCACTTGCGTCTTCAACATATGGTCCTACAAATGATCCGATAGATTCTATAACAATCCCGGTCTCCTCTACTTTATATGGAAGCTTAACACCAAACACAAGGTTCTCTTTATCACTTGAAGAGTACATTGGCGCATAACCTTTAATCTTTGAATAATCAAGTTCACTATTCTCCGGAGTCTTAAGTGCCTCGCTCTTACTTATATCACCATAAGATATATATGTAGTTAATGGAGTCTTAGGAATATCCACAGACTGTTCTACATCACCGTTTGGCTTAATAACTTCTGTGACAGTAGTTCCATCCGGCAATATGGTATCTTTAATTTGATTCCCGTCTTTATCTTTATAGCTCTCAACAACCTTATCGCTGCCATCAGGAAGTTCTTCTCTATCTATTGATACAAGATAACCGTCTTCGTTTACATAGTACTCACTCTTATTGCCATCTGCGTCAGTAATCACTGTAATCTCTTTTCCCGATTCATCTACATATTCATCAACTATACTTCCTTCAGGAATATCCAGCAAATCTTTCACCTTTGGTCTGTTATCTTTTAATGCAAAGAAAACAACTGCGATAATTACCGCAATCAGCACTAATGCCAAAATGCCTAAAATCATAACATTCTTTTCTTTGGCGGCAATACCTTTATTTTTTTTATTCTTTTTATTACTCTTTTTACTCATTACAATTCCTTTCATATGCTTTTTCGCAAATCTGTATGGTATCCTGTTTGTAAAATTTTCACGCTACATTGATTTTATATGATTTATATCTAAATATCAATACTACCGGCTAATATTCAAACATAATTCACAATTAATTATCAACATCAATAATTTCAGGATCATCCAGTCTCATGCGTCCCCAAAGACGATAGTTCCACATAATATCATTGACCGAATTAATTCTGCAGAAATACAACGAAGGTACACGATCTAAATCCTCACAACCTCCTATACTTCCCTTTCTGAACATACAATAATACCCGCTGTATGTTCCCGGTACCAGAGAAGATATATCAAGTGAAAATACTTTTTCAATTGTTTCTCCTGCTTTAAAACTGCCTATATCAAACACTATAGATGAGGCCACTGCTACTCTGTCAGTAGACCATATCTCATAACGAAAACATAAATCTTCCACATCTTCATTACATCGCCACTTCAAAAGAAGCTGCATTCTTTCATCATCAGTAAACTGTATACTGTCGTGTTTTTGATAAGCTGCATATTCAATTTTTAAAACATTCTTATGAGATATTACATAATCTTTATCAGTGGTATAACTTCTACTAAACTCATGCTTTACCGCATTGTTAAGATATAGTTCTACTGCCTTGCCGGTATCACCATCAAATATAATCTCGCCTTTATCTATAACAATACATCTGTTGCACAATCTTTGAATGGTACTCATATTATGACTTACATATAATATGGTCTTACCTTCATTAGAAGATACTTCGTCCATCTTACCTAAGCACTTCTCCTGAAATGCCATGTCACCTACCGCCAGAACCTCATCCATAATGAGTATATCTGCATCAAGATGAGCTGCTACAGCAAAAGCTAATTTCACATACATTCCGGAGGAATATCTTTTGACCGGAGTATCTATAAATTGTCTGCATTCGGAAAAGTCGATAATGGCCTCTATCTTCTTATCTACTTCTGCCTTACTCATGCCTAAAATAGAACCATTGAGATAAATATTCTCTCTGCCTGTAAGTTCCGCATGAAAACCTGTTCCGACTTCCAGCATACTTGCGACTTTTCCTTTTATCTTTACGCTGCCTTTCGTCGGTGCAGTAATTCTTGAAATAATTTTTAAAAGAGTAGATTTACCGGCACCATTACCGCCTATAATACCTACTCTTTCACCTTTATGTACTTTCAGGTTAACATTACTTAAAGCATTAAACACTTTGTTGGCTGCATAACCTTCAGAACCTACAGGTAAATTGGGGTCTTCTTTTTTACACAGACGTGCCCACATGCTCTGCAGCTCTGCCCTCAAAGTTGCACCACCAATAAGACCTGTTCTATATTCCTTATATAGTTGTTCAACAAGTATAACTAATTCCTGCTCCAAAACTGTCTCCTCAAACAATCATGCTACTACAAACCTATGCAACATCACTATATGTTTATTTTGCACCTTTGCCTTTAAATACAACGAGAACTGTCTGGAATATAATCTTAACATCCAGCCAAATCGACCAGTTATCTATGTACTGCAAGTCTAAATTCACTACCTCTTCAAAATCATTAATATCACTTCGTCCACTTGCCTGCCATAGTCCGGTTAATCCCGGAGTTATACTTACCCTTCTCTTATGATGAGCCTCATACTGTTCAAATTCATCCAGTGTAGGTGGCCTTGTGCCAACCAGACTCATATCACCCTTTAATATATTCCAAAATTGAGGTAACTCATCGAGGCTTGTCTTTCTAATAAATTTACCAACCTTTGTAATTCTTGGGTCATCCTTCATCTTAAACATGAGACCGTTCATCTCATTCTTTTCCATGAGTTCCTTTTTACGTTCCTCAGCATCTACATACATGGAACGGAACTTATACATCTTAAATCGTCTTCCGTTCTTACCGATTCTGGTTTGTGCAAAGAACAATGGACCCGGTGAATCAATCAAAATTGCCGGTGCCAGGAGCAAAGTAATAATTGCAGTTCCTAACAGTCCCACAATCGCACCACATATATCCATGGTTCTCTTTACAAACATCATTCTAGGTTCGAAGAAATCAGGAGCATATGTAACTACATAATATCCGCCAAAATCACTCATGTACTTTTTACGATTTACCACAGCAGCGTCATATAACTGTATACTAACATTAACAGTTATACCCATACACTCAAACTTCTCAATTACTTCAATCATTGAAGCACCGCTCTGATAAGGTACATTAATAAATATCTCATCAACAGCACTTCTCTGAACATACTCGTACATATTACGGTAATTAGCAACTACAGGTACTCCTCCGAATTTTAATCCTTTTTCAGATGAATCCAGCAAAATAATACCTGTAAATGTGTATTCCCACATGTTGCTATATTTTAATGTTCTGACTATTTCTTCAGCCCTGTCTGTTGTAGTCATAATTAGCAGGTTCTTAACACCTGCTTTCCCCTTCTTTACCATACGCATAACTACATCCTTATAAATGCAGCGTACAATCAATGATAGAGTAAACAACAGAGCAATAAATGATCCGATAGCCATTCTGGAATAATCAGAATTTGGTCCAAGAACTAAAATCAATACAGAAACCGCAGCAACTATTATTATTGTAGACTTTAGTACTTCTCCCAGCTCTTCAAAAAAATCTCTCTTTAATATTCGTTTTGGATTAATTAATATGGTTCTGCATAAGATATTAACCATACAAATATAAATTATAAATACGCCCAGCTCTATCGGATAACCACACTTATTGCTTTGCTTTATAATATCCATAGCTATATAGTCAGATAGTATTGCAGAAATAACAATGCATATACTATCCAGCAGACGTACTACCACTCTTTGTCTTACCTGCGCCTGTCGTTCCACCGAAACTACCTTCTCTTTCATATTACGTAAATCAATTATACTCATTAACTTATTCTAATAAGTATATATCTCTCCAACCGCCATGAATAAAAAAACATAAATTGAGAACACTAATAAAAAACAAAAGTTACGAGGTGAATATATGCTTGCTTTTATTCTTGGTTTTATGGGTGGAGTGATTTTTGGCATCATACTTATGTGTCTACTGCAAATATGCAGACACTAATGCCTCTTTTTCTTTTTTAACTTTTCATAGCTCTTTAATTCATGAAACAAAACAATTACCACACCTGCAATACAAACCCCCAACTGTATTGCGGCAGCAATTTTATCATTTTTAATTGTAAATTTTGAAACCTTTTCCTTGATATCTTCAATGTCAAAATCTACATTCATGATTTCACCATCTTTCGTATCAAATCATAAAATAATTCTACCATATTGAACTTTATAAGTCCATTGTGAAATTAAATATAGGCTAATTTTAAAGCTTTTTGTCAACAATAAACTGGATATATTATCCTCATTAGATAATTGTTTGAATATTTACACAAAATCACTCAATTTATTTGTAAACTTCATACAATTCGTATTTACAATTCGATACCTTCTACATTCATCTGCCGGCTAATTATTACTGTAAGATTTCCGTTGCGACATCTTATATCGTCTATGAATTTCTTTTCGTTAATATCCGGCAGGACTTCTATTTTATATGTAAGCTCAAAAAGGCTTCCCAAATTAGTTGTTCTGACCTTCTCTAAAGTAACCTTTTTGGTATACATGTTAAATATATCATCAAACACTTCTGTATAATCAATATTTTCCGGTATGGTTATTTTAAGTATTCTCTCGGAAGCTTTGCCCTCTCCAAACCTTGTCTTATTTAACACAACTAAAACAACTCCGACACACGCAGTTATAAAAATTGCGTAGGTAACAGCTCCAACCCCTGTAGCTATACCAACCGCTACAGCAAAAAACACTCCTGTAATCTCTCTTGAAGTACCCGGTACGGAACGATATCTCACAAGGCTGAAGGTTCCGAGCACAGCCACACCCACACCGATATTGCCACTTGTCATCATAATAACAGTATGTACAAGTGCAGGCAGAAGAAAGAGAGTTATTGCAAAACTCTTTGTATACTTTCCTGATGTCATATACACAACAGAAATAACCCCACCTAATACAAGTGACACCACCATACATATTAGTCCGTCACTAAGATTTAATGCATTTGCTGTTGAATTAAAAATACTTGAAAAATCCATCACTATCTCTCCTCGTAAATAACCATATAGTATTTTTTGACACTATACTAATTACTAATCAGCCTTATTCTTAGAAAATATATTTTCTCTTAAAAGCTTATTGGCATATATAGTTCCATATTTCGAAAATGAGTTTTTATATATTTTAAGTTCAGATAATATGTCTACAAGCCAAAGAGGCAATGCATTTACTATCTTTATCTCCATAAGATATATATCGTCAGGTAATAGCTTTTCTCCATCATCACCATGCTCCAGAAATAAGTCATGCTCTCTGCTGCGTATATTTTGGTCTATGGTAACCCGAAGCCCATCTTCACCATCTGCATAATAAGCTCTTCTGTCATAAGCAATATACATCTTCTTAACCGGCTTATAAAAATCGAGAAAATAATCAATTTCTCTAATAACCTGGCCTTCCTGCTCAAGCTTTATATTTCTATCCAGAAATTCTTCCGCCTGTTTAAGCGGCATTGCAATTCTTCTCTTGTAGACTACATCTTTATATTTTTTCTTCAGCTCTATAAAAACAGTATCATCCTTATCAGGAATACCATAACTTCTAATTCTCAATTTTTCCTTATATACCGGTTTTTCAATTGAACGCCTTATAAGCAGAAAATCTTCAGTATCGTAATAAATATTGCAGATGGTATGCAGTCCGTATTTATCAGGAATAAGATACTCTTTTGTTTTGGCCATAAATGCAGTATACTGCTCTTTTGTCAGGATATATTTTTTTTCATATCTTTTAAAAATATATTGCATATTTACACCTCCGTGCTTAACCGGGTGCTAATAAATATTTATTTTCTGTTATTATGAATTTTCAGCCTTTTTCTCAGTTCGCCATTCTCAAAAACAAATGCCATAACCAGACTAAATGCTGACTTAATCATATTTATAAATGCTTTAAAATACATTTTTTCTTTTAGCATAAGCTTAGAAATCAGAAGCAAAATATGAAATCTGGCAGTATTGTTAAAACATTCTCTATACTTTTTATAGATGTTCTGAAAGCCTCTCAGTGCCTTTTTTCCGCTCTTACTTATCTGCTCACCTTCATGAATATAATGATTAAATAAAAACTCATTGGCACCTACACAATCAAACTTACGGCTTATTCGAATCCACATCTCATAGTCCTGTCTTGCCGGCATATTTACGTCAAACATACCGCAGGCTTCTATCGCTTCTCTTGAAATCACCGCCTGAGTCGTGGTTCCGATGTAATCACCATATAACATATCCTTAAAATTCACTCTGTCAATAAAGTGTGCCGACATATTGTATGGCTCTGTTTTCTCCCCTTCAGAAGATACACGAACCAGATATCCCTTACAATATACAAGTCCGACTCCCGGCTCGAAGCATTTAATCTGATGCTCAAGCTTAGTCTCAAACCATATATCATCATCGTCTAAAAAAGCAAAAAAATCGCCGGCTGCCGCTTTTATACCATCGTTTCGTGAAATCTGGGCACCGCTGTTTACTTCATGCTTTATATACTTTACATCAGGATAAGCTGCCATCCCCTGTTCCATCACATTACGATACTCGCTGTCGGCAGGATTATCATCTACTACGATAAGTTCTATCGGTCTGTAAGTCTGTGACAATACCGACTTCATACTCTTTTCTACGATTTCAAATTCTCTTTTATATGTTGTAATAATTACGCTGACTAATTTTCCTGACACTTTTTAATCTCCTGTATCTAACCGCAGTTATTCCTTTTTATCAATTACTGCCCTGTGCATCTTTGTAAATATCAATTAATTTATCGGTATATTCTGCAATTGTATCAAAACTAATATCTTTACAATGCTGAACATACTCATTTAATTTGTCATTATTTGTCCACAGTTCCAGTATTTTTTCTTTTAACTCAGATTTGTTTCCGCTCTCGAAAAGCTCTCCAGTTTTTCCGACCTGAATCAATTCCGGAATACCACCGGTATTAGCTCCCAGCACCGGCGTACCATACATCTGGCTCTCCATTACAGAAAAAGGACAATTCTCATACCATTCTGAAGGATAGATACTAAATTTTGCTTCGCGAATCAGTTTCTCCAATGCCTCTCCTGACTGAAAACCTACATTTTCAATATTAGAAACCTTATTGACTTCATCCTCTAAAGGCCCTGCTCCTGCAAATACAAACTTTATATCCGGAAGTTCCCTGCACACCTCAATCAAGGTACCAATACCTTTTTCAGTGCTAAATCTTCCAAAATAAAGTACATAATCCTTTTTCGCCAGTTCTTGCCATTCAACTGAATCAATAAAATTATGCAAAGCAACTGTCTTCTTTGCAAAAACCGGATTTGTATCCAGTTTTGCTTTCAAAAAAGCAGAACAGCAAATCATTTTATCAATATATTTATAAACGCCCTGCAGCTTCCAGAATACCGCTTCCGCAGTACCAATTACAGACTTCACTCTTGAACCATGAATACATTTTCCCTTAGTACAATTAAGAAAACTTCCGGTTAAACACTTCTCACAGTTTTCTTTTGTACCCGGATTATTGCACATATGATTCGGACAAACCAACTGATAGTCATGAGCCGTAAAAACTATGCCGCATTTCTTACCGCTTTCTTTTTTCCACTTGTTTATTTCAAGTATAATTGAAGGTGTCAGCTGATAATTAAAATTATTAATGTGACACACATCCGGACTGAAATCATCCAGTACCTTTCTAATCTTTTTTCGTGCCTCAGAAGAATATATTGTTCTGAAAGGATACTTTAATGCTTCAAGCTTGGAGGTAGTATGAAAGTCCATATTAGTTGTATAGCTGTCCGCATTGTTACTAACAATGTTTCTGCTGTCACTCATGCCAAAATACTGAACCTCGTGTCCGGTTTCGGTAAGGTAATCTCCCAGCTTAAATATATATGTTTCAGCACCGCCGCACCTGTATAAAAATTTGTTTATCATTAATACTTTCATGATTTAATACCTTATACCCCATTTTTTAAATTTCTTATCATAGGATAAATATGTTCATGAACCACTCTGATAATTGCAAAAGTCAGTTTCTTTGGTAAAAGCCTGCATATTAATGTCATTACTTTTTTCATGAATTTAGTTGTATCTTCCCAAAGCGGCTCATCTTTCCATGCTGTAAGACTACGGTATCTTAAAAATTCTTCACGGTATGGATGAGAATTCTTCTTCATCCATGGTCTTGAGCCTGACATAAAGCAGGTGGTAAAATGTACAACTACCGGTTCTTCTATGCCTTTGTTAAATTCTTCTTTGCTATAAGCCCAAACCGGATTTCTACAGGCCTGTAATCCCTCATATCCTAAGTCATAACAGGCAGTCTGGGCATTATACTCAATCGGAAGAAGCTTAACTTTTTTTAATGGCTGGAATACTCCGTTCAATACACCCTGATCCATGTATGTGATATCACCATTGTAACGATTGATGAATTCTATAAACTTTGTCTCTACATCGTTTTCTTTCCAGGCTTCTAAATCAATTACCATAAGGCCGTTATTCGTATAAATAGAATCTTCAGGTATACCGATATTGTCACGATACTTCTTTCCTCTGCAGTCATCAGCACTCATACACCATGAACCTTCCATATCCATATCCCATAACGGTTTAAGTGAGCGGCAAATAATCATATCACAATCTATATAAATAACCTTTTTAACTGTCTCAGGCAAAACATGCAGCAAAAACAATCTTGAAAAAGTGCTGATATGCCATCTGCCAACATTTATCTTAGTGTTAGTAATTTTCTCAACATCAAGATTCTCTAAGTAAACAACATCTCTGTTATAACTATGAATCATTTCTGTTATACTCTGCTTATTCTTCTCACTAATCCCCTTATCAATTATGTAAACAGTTATTGATTCGGCATCACGGCTGTTCTCCAATAAAGAAACTATTGAAATCGCTGCCAGCTCTGAATACAAATCGCTGCTGGAATAAACTACATTCATCTTACTAAAGCTCTCCTACGAATTACTCATCATTTTTTTGTACTCTTCAAAACTCATTAAATTAAGGTCTTTTTCGCTAATAATAAGATTTTCTATTCCTCCTATTAACTCCATCGGCCAGTCAATTCCAATGTCCGGATCATTATATGCAATACCGGAATCGCCTTCACCGAAAAACACCTCTGCACATTTGTAACTTACAACAGAATCCTCTATTACTAAATATCCATGTCCAAAATACGGCGGAACAAGAAGACAATTGGTATTCTCCCCGGTCAGGTGAAAACCTCTCCACTGTCCAAAGGTAGGTGAATCCGGTCGTAAATCAACAATAACATCATACACATGTCCGCTCACACAGCGAACCAGTTTTGCCTGTTGCTTTACAAGCTGGAAATGTGTTGCACGTATTACTCCCCTTTTTGAAATAGTATAAAAAACTTCCTTCAAATCGTGGTCAATTCCATTAGCCTTAAACATATCTACATTATAGTCCTTGATTAATCCTCCACGATCATCAGTAGCATAAAAAGGCTTAATTAAGTATGCTCCTTTTAAGTCCAGTTCCTGAAAATCAAATTTCTGTATCATAATCTGCTCCTTTTATACTGTCTTTAGCCAGTCCATTGTTAATTTTGTTCCTTCTGCAAAAGATACCTCTGCCTTAAATCCACAATCAGCTTCTGTCGCGCCGGTATCAAATGTACTTAATGGCATATTAGTACCGGTAAATGGCACATCACCAAATAACGGAACCGCATCCGGTTCAAGAGCCTGCTGCATTTCTAATATAAATTCTTTAAGCGGCTTTGCATTTCCGCTTCCAATCATATATTCACAAAACGGCTTACCGTTCTTTGCAATCAGATAAAATGCATTAGCTACATCAGTTACATACACAAAATCATAGTTCTGTGTGGCAGCTGTAAACTGTAATGGCTCATTATTAATAATTTTACGTATTGTTGTATTTACGAAACGTGGTGATAACTCACCAACACCATATGCATTAGTAATCATCGGCCATACAAGTTCAATACCAATGTCTACTGCAACCGATTTACACATACAGTGAGCAATATGCTTACCCATACCGTAGATATAACCCATGCCCGGACGACTTCCCTGGGAATGGATAGCCGCCTCTACTTCATATTCCATAATACTTCCTGCACAAACAAATCTGCTGCAGCCCAATTCCTTTGCGGCTTTCATACATTCAACAGTATTCAAAGCATTCTGCATCTGAAGATTATAATCTACACGAGCCGCACCTGCTGAACCTGCCCATGCAAAATGAATAAAGGTATCGTAAACACCATGAGTAATTTTTTCTATCATTGCTTTAGTATCAGATACATCACACTGCATATACGTAAGACCTTCCTGTGGAAACAAACGACGTGGCTTTGGTCCTATATCAAGTGCAAGCACATTCACACCTTCACTTAAAAACTTATTTACGGTGTAGCTTCCAACAAAACCGTCTGCACCTGTAATAATTACATTTTTCATATTTATCAACCTCTTAATATACTTATTCTATTTCTAAAAAACTTAAAATCTGCCTGTCCATGCATGCGTTTACATCTTCACCATTAACCCAGCACTTACTCCATTCAACAACCATTTCGATTGCCTTATCCAGATTCCAGTGTGGCTTCCAGCCAAAGACAGCCTTTAACTTTGAACAGTCTAACTTAAGGAAGTTTGCCTCATGAGGACCGCCATCATAACGGTTAATCCACTTCATATCCTCGCCCCAGTGCTTAACAAATAAATCCACCAGTGCACCGGTCTGGAAACAGTCCTGATCATCCGGCCCAACATTATAATAACCGGCATATTTCCCATCCTCATACTGAGCTGCTGCAATCATAAGATAAGCAAATAGCGGCTCCAGTACATGCTGATACGGACGGGTTGAAAACGGATTACGAACAACAATATCCTCATTATTTATCGCTGCACGAATACAGTCAGGAATAATTCTGTCATTAGCAAAATCACCGCCACCGATAACATTTCCGGCACGTGCAGTAGATATCGCTACTTTACCATCTGCAAAAAAACTGTTTTTATAGCTATGTGTTACCAGTTCAGAACATGACTTCGAATTAGAATAAGGGTCAAAACCATCAAGTTCCTCATTTTCTCTATATCCCCATGCCCATTCCTTATTTAAGTATACTTTGTCTGTGGTAACATTAAGAAACGATTTTACACAGGAACTGTTTCGTACACATTCAAGAATATTAACAGTTCCCATAACATTAGTTTCATATGTATAAACCGGATCTTTATAACTGTCTCGTACAATAGGTTGTGCTGCAAGATGAAGTACTATCTCAGGCTGTGCTTCGTCAAAAGCAGCTTTAAGTGTTGAATAATCACGAATATCACCAATCACCGAATGAATATCCTTTGATATACAGGCTATCTCAAAAAGTGATGGTGTTGTTGGTGGGTTTAATGAATATCCGGTTACAATTGCACCTGCATTAACGAGCATTTTGCAAAGCCATGAACCTTTAAACCCTGTATGTCCTGTAACAAATACCTTTTTATCTTTATAAAATGAAATATCAAAATTCATCTGAATTCCTCCGCATTATTCCCATAGCTTCCATGGTGCTTTTCCTGATTCCCACAATTTCTCTAACTGTTGTTTTTCTCTTAGTGTATCCATACATTGCCAGTATCCTTTGTGGGTATAAGCAGCCAACTGATTCTTAGCTACAAGACCATTCATTGGCTCTTTCTCAAAAACAGTACTGTCTCCGTCAATATAATCAAACAACTGCGGCTCGAAAACCATAAATCCGATATTAATCAAGTCGCCATCCAAATCACTTTTCTCACGGAAAGCAGCAACCATGCCATCTTCAGCAATCTCAAGTACACCCTTGTTCTGTCCGAAATTATAAACAGAAACCGTACCCAGTTTTCCGTTTTTCTTGTGGTAATTAACAAGTTCCTTTATGTTCACATCACCTACTGCATCACCATAAGTAAGCATGAATGTTTCATCACCAATGTAATCTTTTATTCTTTTAACACGTCCGCCGGTCTGGGTATTAAGTCCTGTGTCAACAACTGTAACCTTCCATGGCTCTGCATGCTTATTATGTACTATCACTTCATTACCATTTGTGAAATCAAAGGTAATATCTGATGTGTGAAGGAAATAATCTGAAAACCACTCTTTAATAACATGCTGCTTATATCCTGCACAAATTATAAATTCATTGTAACCATAGTAGGAGTAAGTTTTCATAATGTGCCATAAAACAGGCATTCCTCCTATCTCTATCATAGGCTTTGGTTTAAATGCCGACTCCTCAGAAATACGTGTTCCAAAACCGCCCGCTAAAATAACTACTTTCATCTATCTGTCCTCTAATTTCTCTAACATCATATAATTAATTTTTTACTTAACCAGGTAACTGCTGATTAAATAAAAAGGAATAATACTCCTTATGGCAGTCTGTTGCCTGCTGCCTTGAAAATGTCGTACCAGTCTTCCCTGCTGATTAATATATCTGCAGCCTTACTTATATCCTTAATTCTCTGCTGATTCATAGAGCCAACTATAGGCTGCATATGAGCAGGATGTCTTAAAAGCCAGGCTATGGCCATCGCAGAATCAGTAAGTTCATACTTCGCAGCAATCTCTGCAATCTTATCATTCAAATCTTTGAACTTATCATTGCCTAAAAATGCACCCTCAAAGCAGCCATACTGGAATGGTGACCAGTTCTGGATTGTAATATCATTAAGTCTGCAGTAATCCAGTACACTTCCATCCCGGTCTATTGCAGAATCATTTCCGGTATTTACATTAATACCACTACTTATCATGGTAGCATTAGTGATGCTTGTCTGCATCTGATTGATTATTACAGGCTGCTTAACATACTTTTTAAGCAGTTCTATCTGGGCCGGATTATGGTTAGACACACCAAAATGTCTTACCTTACCCGACTGCTCTAATATATCAAAAGTCTCTGCCACCTCTTCCGGCTCACAAAGTGCATCCGGTCTGTGAAGCAGCAATACATCTAAATATTCCGTGTTAAGTCTTTTAAGAATACCATCTACAGAAGACAATATATATGACTTTGAAAAATCATATATGCCAATATCTGTACGAATACCACACTTAGACTGAAGAACCAGGTTTTCTCTGACATTATGGTTCATACCTATAGCTTCAGAAAATATCTCCTCACATTTTCCGCCGCCATAAATATCCGCATGGTCAAAGAAATTGAGCCCCAGTTCCATACATGTATCAATATATGCGGCAGCTTCTTTAACACTCAAATCCCCCATCCTCATGCAGCCAATACCTATAACAGGTACTTCTAAACTACTGCTTCCCAAATTCATTCTTCTCATAAACTGCCTCCATACAATCATTTATTAAAAATAAATTTTATTTTTCTATGCCGGCTGCTAACCGACTGTTCCGGATTTTCCGATTCTTTATTGAAATAATATATGCTAAGGTACACCAATATCCACATAGTTACTGAACCTGAACCGGTAAGGTGATTAAATAACATATCCACAAACATATAAAGCATTATAATAAATGCTGCATTGCATTTTTTAGCAATATTAAAATTAAACCAGACAAATGAAATTGTTCCTATAATCGTAGTCTCAAGATAAATCTTCATATGATCATTATGAAGACTGACATGATCCACTCCTGAATCCACGACATAACTAAAGCCTTCGTTAAGAGCCTTAATAGTTGAACCCAATCCATACTTCATGCCGTCTGATTCTAAAAGATACATTATCATATCAAAACGTCCCAGAGTAAATCTGTAAATATTTATGTTGAATGTACTGTATATCCATCTTGCCAAATCTTCATTGCATATAGCTACAAGTACAAACGGTATTAAAATAAATATCACCTTTACCGTATTAAGCAGAATAGGATTCACCCTTTTATTCTTGTGCATAAAACCATAAAATACAAACAACACTATCGAGGTTATTATTGCAATTCTCTTAAACGACATTATTGTAATAAACATACAAATAAATGCTTTAATTCTTTTATTAGCAAACAGGAAATAACTAATCATTATGCATGTATAAAAAGCAAAAATTCCTTCAAAAGGTGAAAAAGAATTAAAAAAGTCAATTTTTTTAAAGTTTTCTAATGTGAATCTTCCACCCATATAATAAAAATACTGGAATACAGTCAAATAAAACGCTATATCAAAAATCATCTCAAAATCGTCATCAAAGACATTCACCATAACAAAAACAAATAACATAGGACATACCCACTGAAAAAGCTCTACATAAGAATCCATATAGAAGCCATTCATCAATTGATATCCAACTGTTATTACACCAATTATGCCACACATAAGCAGTATGTTCTTGGTCTCATAGAGCATCTTGATATTTGGGAGTTTTCTTTTTTCAGGATCAGCATAACATACTACCAGACCACAAATTATAGCTATAACTTCCAGTAAATATTTTACTCGCATTCTATCTATTAAGTCGGCAAAATAATACAGAGGTCTTGTATCATCAGCTTTTACTTCACCAAATATAGCAATGGCGATACATGCGATAAACAAAACTTTTAACCACGTATTCTTTCCAACCTTAATCTTTATTTTAAGCATCCTTGTCTTCCTTCAAATTAATAAAAACAATCCATATATGTACACTATCAATACAATCACATAGTAAAAACATAATCTGCATGTGTTTAATAAACTACTTTTTATTTACACCCCGTTATCATATTATAATCGTTAATTATGTACTATTTTATAGCAAACAACACTTGCAAAACTTTTCCCATTTTTAATTTCTTAGCAATATATACTATTGCCACTGGCACAATCAGACTTGCAACTATACACGCTAACATAACAACAGGAATAGGCAAATGCATCTTATTATATAATACAAGTCCAAGAACCGCACAACATAACTGTTGATGAATTAAATAAAAAGCCATGGTGTTTTTTCCCATATATTCTAAACCACGCTTAATAATGTTATTCTCCTGAGAAATATACTCAGAAAGTTTAACAAAACCAATAACTACTCCCCCAACAAAAACATTTACAGGAAGCATCATAAATCCGCGTAAAATCGGCTGTGTCTGATAATCATAATAATAATTATGCATTACAAACATCATGATAAATGAAATCACTGAAAACACGCCCATTTTCCAATTGTACTTTTTCAGTAACTGTTCATCAAAAACAACGCCTAAATAAAACCAAATAAAACTACCGCAAAAACCGGATATCAATCTGATACTGTCATATACCACAAATGCTCTCAGCAATAATCCGATAATGCTGATAGCCAGCAATACATATACTGTTTTTCTGCTGTCTTTTAATATGCGTTCAACAACAAAAACTATCACCGACATCCAAAACAACAGATAAATAAACCACATATGATAAGCATATGGATTATGTCCGCTAATAAAGGCAAGGACATAAGCATCAAACCTCATATACTCATAAGTTGTACCTTCTACTATGCCGGCTGCCTGAGGTATCTTTGAAACAATAAAAAAAACAACATATATAAGCATCGAATACACAAGCCATGGTACCAGTAATGTCTTTGCTTTTTTTATTACAAACTCTCCAATACTCTTATTACAGTTATTCTTTTTTGATAATTTATATGCGTAACCTGATAAAAAGAAAAATAAATCCATATGAAACAAATAAATTGCCCTGAATATCATCATACACATCTCATTATCTGTTCTCATCTCATCTCTGATAGCATGTCCAAATATTACAATAAACATCGCTATACCTTTTGCAACATCTAACCATACTACTCTTTTAGATATCGTTACTGCATCCGTCCCCATTGTGCCTCCCTGATATTTTTATTAATAGTCTTAATTTATATTTACCTAGATATACTATTCTTCTTGCATTTTTAATAAATACTAATAAAATAATATTATAGATATTTATTATCTTTGTGAATAAACTTTGTATTAAGCAAGTAAATTTTCTTGCCATCAAAACAGTCTTCTACAAACTAAAATATTAACATAATTATCATTATATATCAAGGAGAAGTTTATGACAGACATCGAATTAGTATATTTAAAAACCCTTGCAAAACAGCACCCAAACATCGCTTCGGCCGCTACAGAGATTATCAATCTCCAGGCAATACTTAACCTGCCAAAGGGCACTGAACATTTTCTTACCGACATTCATGGAGAGTTCGAACAGTTCAATCATGTACTTAAAAATGGTTCCGGTTCAGTAAAACGAAAAATTGATGATGAATTTGGCAATACCCTCAGCATGAAAGACAAAAAGAGTCTGGCAACTCTTATTTACTACCCAAAAGAAAAACTGGAACTTATAGAAGAAGAGGAAGATAATTTAGAAGACTGGTATAAAATCACCCTGCACAGGCTTGTACAGATGACCAAACGTGTATCATCAAAATATACCCGTTCAAAAGTGCGCAAGGCACTTCCAAAGGATTTCGCATATATTATCGAAGAGCTTATCACAGAGAAGGAAGAACTTCATGATAAAGAAGCCTATTACAATGAAATTATTCATACAATCATCAGAATAGGCAGAGCACCTGAATTTATAGTTGCCTTAAGCAAACTGATACAGCGCATGGTTATTGACCACCTTCACATTCTTGGAGATATTTACGACAGAGGAGCAGGCCCTCATGTAATCATCGATACATTAAAGAACTACCACTCATTAGACATTCAATGGGGTAACCATGATATTGTGTGGATGGGTGCCGCCAGCGGTAACCTAGCCTGCATTGCCAATGTTATACGTATGTCGGTACGCTACGGCAATCTGGACACTCTTGAGGAAGGCTACGGCATCAACCTTGTACCCCTTGCAACCTTTGCTTTGAAACAGTACAAGAATGTTAATTGCGAAATCTTCGGTATAAAATACGGCAAGGACTACAATTTAAATGATCTCAGTCTGGATATGAAGCTTCACAAGGCAATTGCTATTCTTCAGTTCAAGCTGGAGGGGCAGCTTATTATGCGCCGCCCGGAATTTAACATGGACAACCGACTCCTTCTTGATAAGATTGATTTCAATAAGAAAACAATAACTATCGATGGTACAGAATATGAATTGAACGACACTGATTTCCCTACCATCGACCCTGAACACCCTTATGAGCTTTCACCGGAAGAAAAGGATGTTATGGACAGACTCCGTCAGGCATTTTTAAGATGCGACAAGCTACAGGAGCATGTTCGTTTCCTCTTCTCAAAGGGAAGTCTGTACAAGGTATACAATTCAAATCTCCTCTATCATGGATGTGTTCCACTAGATGAAAATGGTGACTTCTACAAGGTTTCTCTCTTTGGAAATACTTACAGTGGCAAAGAACTGTACGACGAGCTTGAGCGCTACGCAAGAAAAGGTTACTTCGCAAAGAATGCGGAAGAACGTTCCAAGGGTCAGGATATTCTCTGGTACCTCTGGTCCGGCCAGTATTCTCCTGTATTCGGCAAAGACAAGATGGCAACCTTTGAAAGATATTTTATTAGCGACAAGGCTGCTCACAAAGAAATCAAAAATAACTATTATAATCTGCTCGACAATGAAGAGGTTATCAACAAGATTCTTGTTGAATTCGGGCTTGATGCTACCAATTCACATATTATAAATGGTCATGTACCTGTAGAGCTCAAGAAAGGCGACTCTCCGGTGAAATGCGGAGGCAAGCTTCTTATCATTGATGGAGGCTTCTCTAAGGCATATCAGAGCAAAACAGGTATAGCCGGCTACACCCTTGTATACAATTCTCATGGTATGAGTCTTGTTGCCCATGAACCTTTCGAATCTACAGAAGCAGCAATTAAAAATGAATCTGATATTTTTTCAGAACACTACCCTGTTGAGACTACACCTCGCAGAATTTTAGTTGCAGACACTGACATCGGAAAGGAATTAAGAATAAGCATCGAAAAACTCGAAGAGCTTCTTAAGGCTTATCAGGATGGTATAATTGTCGAAAAGTATTCATAAACACACAACAACCCTTTTATCAGAATAATTCACATCTGATAAAAGGGTTATATTTTTAACATTTACATAAACCGAATTGTTTCATTTCTAACCAACCGGGTGATTTGGACTTATACTGCATCCATGTATGATTAACTCACATAGTGCTAAAACTGATTCCCGCTAAAATCCCATCGACATAACTAATACAAGTATCGCTAAAAAACTGAAATTGAAGCCTGAAAAGACTTTAACATAGTAACCGCCTCTACCCGGATTATGCTTTGTGTATTCCCTAAAGGTTATAAGACTTGCCAGCGACGCAATCAATGTACCGACACCACCTATATTAACACCAAGCAACAGCTCCCTGTAATTATCGGTAAACTGGGACAGAAGTATCGCTGAAGGTACATTACTAATAACCTGACATGACAAAACACTTACAACAAGTGTACTCTTATCCAGAAGAAAGCTAAACCCTTCTCTAACCGGCTCAATTCTCGCCATATTTCCTGAGAATACAAAGAATGCCACAAAGGTTAACAGCAAAGGATAGTCTACCATTTTAAGTGCTTTCCTATCCGCAAAAAGAAGCACGGCAGGAATAACTATTAATCCAATATAATAAGGCACACCTCTGAATACAATTACAATTGCAAGAGCAAATAATATAGAATACAATACTGTTCTCTTAGGATCCAGCTTTACACCATCATCCTCTATCTCAAGAGGCTCATTCTTTATAAAAAGACAGCATATCGTTATCAGCATTATAGAAATAATAAATGGTGCAAACATAATGCTTATAAACTCACCATTCGGAATATTGAACTTAGTATATAGGTACAGATTCTGGGGATTGCCGAAAGGAGTAAGCATACCGCCAAGATTAGCTGCTATATTCTGCATTATAAATGTAAATGCCATGTACTTCTCTTTACCGGTTGTACTAAGCACAAAGTATCCAAGAGGCAGAAATGTAAGCAACGCCATATCATTGGCAATAAGCATAGAACCGATAAAGGTTATGTACACTAATGCAAGTATGGACATCCTTGCGTTCTTAAAGCACTTCACTATCTTCTTTGCAAGAATGTAAAAGAAGTTTATGTTTTTAAAGGCACATACCACCGCAAGCACGCAGAACAGGCAAGTCAGTGTCTTCAAATCAAAATATCCCAGATACTCCTTATCCGGCGGTACAATAAGTGACGTAATAACTGCCGCACAAATTGCAATAGTAAGCACCACGTTCTTTTTTACATATCCAAATATTACTCTCATGCTAATCTCCATTCTGTGTTGTTATCTACTACATGCACACCTTGTCTATTCTAGCAAATAGTTTTATAAAATCAATCACAAAATGAATTATTTTTGATGTTAATCGTTCTGTGTTCCGAATAATTCATCAAATTTTTTCTCCAACTCACGCTGTATCTCTAACAACTCCTCCCGCCTTTTCTGCTCTTCAATTATCTCATTGTCTACTGCCGAATTAATATAAGGAGCAAGACGTGATACCCCCAGCGAATGATCATATCTCATCCTGAGCAAATTAGTCTTACCGATTCCCGCACTACCTTTGGAAGTAAAATAAGAATCATTTTCCGGCCTTCTTCTGCTGCCTCTTGTCATCTTAGATATAGTAGCATTAAGGAATTTAACAACGTCCCTATCCAGCTCATTACCCTTTTCCTTAATAAAGCTTTCCAGTGCAATATATGCTTCTTCTGTAATTCCATCACCTTCAATTATAATCGAATTGACTATAACTCCAAAACTATCTTTCTCGCCATATTCAACACATGAGTCAAAAAGGTGTTCAAGATTTCCCCTGCTGAATTCACATTTCAAAAGTTCTGTCTCAATTTCAATAATACGCTTATCATTCTCGTAATAAGAACACAACAAATTATATATATGCCATTTCCTCTTGTCTGTTCCATAAACATTTCTGGCTGTTTCAAACAGCTTCCTTGCCAAAGCTTCATTATTATCATCAGTATTTTCTAGAAGAAGCTTCATAATGGTACAGTATTCCGGTGTCTCATGCATGCTTTCGTCTGCTAAAAACCTATTATAAGCTGCATTCAGATATTCAATTGCCGTACTCTTTTCTCCTTCTTCCAGACAAAGTTCAAATAACCATTTATATATATCAGCAATGAAATAGGTGTTTTCAATTTCATTAGCCAGGTCTAAAGCCTTTAATAAGTATTCCTTAGCTTCTTCAAATTCATCGCAGTTTTTGCCGATTTTGGTATATAACATAATGCGGGTGATTACCATTTCATTTTGAAGATTATTGGAATCGATGTATTCAAATACAGGTTGCGCAGCTTCGCTCAGTTCTACTCTGTCAGTAAATGAAAATGCCCTGAAAATCATTTTTTGAATAATAACCATATAAATATTATTATGTCCTGGAGCCGCAGACTCCTCATATATGATATTACCCGGCTTTAACGGTTTTACATTATCATATTCATATATTTCTGAACCAAGACTATAAGCTTCCTCAAAATATGTATAGGCTGCATTCTCTTCTATATTAACTGAAGAATAATCTCCCTGATATGCCAAAATAGCAATACCCATATCACAGTTGTTAACAATAGACTGATATACATCTAAGAACCTTGAATACTGCCATAATAACTCTCCCATCATATCTCTTAATTCTACTGTGTTGTATGACATCTTCCAGCTCTTTGCTTCCAAAAGATTGAATGCTGCGTACTGGTCATTCTCAAAATAAAGAGAAGTCAATTCCTCAAATTCACGAATGGCCTCTTGCTTATTTTTATAATTCATACAGCATCTGCTGTATACATTATAGCATCTGAGCAAATCATAATTAGCAACTTTATATTGTCTGAAATATGCAATTAACCTCTCAAGATATCTTTGTCCGTCAATGATTCTGTACTCACGGGAAACTCTGCCAAACACACAGGCAAATTCAGCAAATTCGTGCAGGTGTTCCATATCAAATTCAATGTAATTTATAATCTCATAGGCTTCGTAAATTACCTTTTTAGCAGAAGCTTCCTTAAGCTGCCTTAACAAACTTTCAGCAAGTTTTACTAAGGCAGTAATATGCATCCAGCTTCCGTACTCACTGTTTTGTGCTACAGTTCTGAATTTAGTTTCTGCCCCGGACACACTTTCATACTTGAGCAGATAAATCGCCTCACACAATCTGTTTTTGTCGTCTACCTGTTCTTCGTGCAAATTATTATACGAAATCATTTCACACAAAAACTCATTTGCCCTGTCGAAATTCTTGATACAAAGAGAATCGGCAAATTCAATATCATAAAGAGCGAGCTTTGCAATAAGAAATTCCCAGTATGACTTATGTGAAAACTTATACATACCATCGCTGGTACGATTAAGCATAGCATGTCCCTTTAACTTTATAGCCTTTATACCGGACATACCCTTTTCTTTATCTTCCGGATAAATACCTACACTGCCATTCTTCATCCAGTTGTAATAAATCTGCTTTGCTAAATTTAAACATTCTTCATAAAGGTCTTTTCCCAGTTCCTCATCTATGCTTCGTCTTTCACGCTCTATCCATTTACTGAAAAGAAATTCATACAGTTCAAAATCATATGTAAACCTGCGGTTTTCCACAATGATTTCATCCATGAACTTAAGAAGCAAAGGCCTTACCGACAAATTCTTATTCTGTTCAATAACCTCCCATGCCAGCTTCATCTTTCTGTTATTGAAATGATATTTTATCCTCAGATATTTTTTAATATCCTCATCTGTAAAAGGTGTAATATAAAACTTATTTGAACTGGAAAGCTTGCTGGATACTGATACACTATTTTTATTATTAGTCAGCTTTTCATTAATCTCACTGGCAAAGAAATTGGTACGTGCTGTAATAATTACACGGTAGAAATTTCTTGTTGCCCTCTCTAATCTGTTCGCAAACTCACTATAATTTGCTACCGCACTGTCATTTTCATCTAATGCATCAAGCAGCAGCACAGTATTTGCCTGATCTTCAATTTTCTCTATTCGATTAATACAGTTTTCATCCTGCAGTGAAATAAATACACATTTATATTTGTGCATTTTTAAAGTCTGATAGTACAAATTAATCAGAAAAGTGGTCTTGCCCATACCACAATCGCCAAGGCACAGATAATACTTTTTACCCTCTTTAATGCTGTATTCATACTTGATAAACCTGTCTATCAGAAGCGGCTCTTTTTCCCTGCCCCTTTTTTCATCTTCATAAACTGTATATTCCGGCGCAGGTTCATCATTATTTGAAGGGTCGATAGTAGAAAATCTTGTAGGAACAAAATTATTAATTGCATAATATACATCCTTAGAGTCCATAAAGCTTAAGCCTTCATAAACTTTTTTCTTTATGAACCAATTTGTTAAAATATACTTATATAGTCTGACCGCGTACTTTCCAACAGGAATAAATATGAATTTAACTACAAGAAAAATAACCGCAGCTATTACAATCGCAGGTATAGCCGTCTCCCAGGTGGTTCCTTTGGACTTTTCATGTATATCCCATAAAAGCTCCCACATATCTTTTACATCAGGCATAACAATCCCCCCTTATCATCTGTATTTACTGATAATTTTAAAATAAAAAGTTGCAGCCAACATAACTTTTACATAGACATCCCTATAATCTAAATCAAGCATCGTATCAACCTGCAACTTCTTATATATTAATTATTCTTTTCATCAACGTAATCGCTATAATTTGCACTTATAGCATTTTTATCTTTTCTATTTGCTTTAAGCTGTTCCTTGAAAAGTTCCTTTATCTTTCTAATAGCATCTTTGCTATTTAAGTCATTGGCATCAATCTCGCCCTTGTAAACAGACTCCATAAGCTTGATATACGCTTCGCCCAAGGCTGTGGTTAATAACCCTGCCGTTGCTCCTGATATAGTACCGCCAATAATCGTACCTGCTCCCGGCACAAGTTTTAATAAATTTGATACTATTGTCCTGCCGGCTATGGTTGCACCACTCGTTCCAAGAGCGGATGAAACGAAAGCAACAATCAAGCTGGTGCTTACATTCACCCCAAATATAGCAGTAATCGAAGCAATCATAGTTACCTGAGTAGGTATGAGAAGAGTGGCGTCAGCAAAAGGAATCGGTGCAAAACCTTCACCAAAGGCTGCTGCTACTGCTGTCGCTACTGCCCCATGAGCACGTCTTTTTTTTTCCTCTAAAGATGCTTTCTGAACATTTTGCAGGGTATCAATAAGCTCCTCCGGCAGCGCTTCTCCCATAACTGAAATCAATGTATCCAAACCATATGCCTTCACAACATATTCATCATCAATCTCATAATCAGCTGCAAGCACCGGCACAATCTGAACGACATCAAGGTTCTCATCCAAGAGCATATTCTTAAGAATCGCGGCATTTTTCTTTGAGAAGGACTGGGTAAGCACTACAATTACGGGAACCTGGGTTATCTTGTTCTCTTCTGCAAAATCTCTAAGCCACTGAATCTCCTCCGGCTCAATTCGGTTAGAAGCAGTATTAATACAGTACCAGATACAGTGAATTGCTTCATTCACATCTTTTGATACAAGTCCTTTTCTGATAACTTCAACAACTTCTTTCTTAACCTCTTTCTGAACCTCCTGACCAAGTTCAAACCCACGGGTATCATATACGCTTAAAGGAAAGCCTTTCTTACTGATTTTACGCATATGGGTGGTAACCGGTTTACCCATGCCGGTCTCCACGAGATTTTCCCTGAATACACTGTTAATAAGCGTACTTTTACCAACACCGGTCTTACCCGCAACAATTATATTTAAAGTTTTAAGATTTCTTATTTTTTCATTTATTGCTTTCAGGCAATCTTCAACTATCTTATTGGTGTTAATCTCCATACATCTTCCCTCATTTATTCTTCACGAAACTATATCTAATACTATTGTAACCTATGTCTGCTATTTTTCATAGTTATCTTTCACGTTTTAACCAGGATAAATCGTGAAATCCGGTTGATTTTCCTCTATAAAAATGATTGCTCACATCAGTATTTCTTTTGCTGTTAACTAAAAAACTTAATATACTTCGAACGGAACAAAATCAGATTCATAACAACAAAAAATACTGTAAGTATAATCAATGTAAGTATCGGTTTAACCGGTGCAAGTGTCGCAAGGAGCATAAGCGGAAAACCAAATACTATTGCCGGGAAATTCTGATATACCATATTATCCGCAGCCGGAGTCTTAAAGTCACCATCAGCTTCTCTTAAGAGAATAATACCGGTGCTCGCTGTTCCGGTAAGCATACCGTACATCATAAGGAACTGCTCCTGAACATACTTAGGAAATAAGGTCTTTGCCACAACATAATTGTAGCAATAAGTAATTATTGCACCTACAACTCCAAGTATGAGCATAACTCCCCAATACTTTTCAAGGGTATCTAAACGAATTGCAGCAATTCCGGCTACTACCATAATATCAAAGAACAAATTACTTGTTCGAGTAAGAAGGAAGTTATTGGTATACTCTTTCTTAATAACAGACTTTCTTCGTAAAAAGTTAATACTCACCTTCACAAGAGTTGCCATAAGCACACCAAGCAGAAAGTTAAATCCATATACTACAGATTTCATACCCGGAATTAACATTCCCAGTACATACATGGCACCAAAGGTAAGCAGGTAAGCAACAGCAATAATTGCTACCTGAATAGTGAGCTTATCAATACTCTCCTGCATCGGTATCTCATTGTCAGACTGAATTTCTTCAGAACGTATTGCGACCTCTTCTTTACTTGTAAGTGTAAGCTTCCCTTGTTTTTTTAGTATGTTCAGATGGATTACTCCACCGATACTTGCACTAAGAAATCCTAATGCCGCAATGGTAAGACCAAAGCTTTTACCGCCAACAAAGCCAAAATCAGCCTCATAAATACCACCATAGTTAAGAGCCTGTCCGGTTCCCTGTCCGTATCCGAAAGGAAGAAGCACACCTGCAGCCACAAAGAAATCTTTCATAAAAAAGGCTGCCAAAATGGTAATTCCAAATCCCACTACTGCCTGTAAAAGATATGTAGCTACAGTTGTTACTCCGGTGTTAAATATTTCAACAGACCTTTCTTTAGTAAGCCTGTTATCGGATGATTTTAGTGCAGAAGCAATAAAACCAAGTGCTAATGTGTGATATGTAATAATTTCAAGAGTTGTAGTTCCTTTTCCTCCAAATATGGCTGTATCAAACATAACATCACCAGTTATAGCCTTATAAACAGCTGCTATTATCAGAAGTATACCGCCGCCCAGTACTGAAGTAGGAATCAAAGATTCCTGAAGATAAGGAATGGTCTTTTTCATAACATTAGCCGCAAGCAAGCTTGCAAGTAATACTCCAATTACAATATAAGTCCCCCACACACTAAAGTCCCAAAAATTTGACATCTCTATTCTCCTTAGTAATATTTTTATATCGGTGATATATATTCACATACTTCAACGCATTAAATCGCTTATCACCCTTTAGCTGATATACTCTTCCCTCATGGTAAATATTTAACTTATTTCGTCCAAGAATAGTCACTGCTGAAAGCTCATCAAAGAAATATTCCTTCTCCTCTGTCCCCTCAATTACAATTCTGTTGCCGTAAAGAGTAATCTTCGCTTCTTCACACAATACTTCTTTGCGCTTATTAAGAATAACCTCTGACAATTTGGCAGAATCCTGATACATAGATGTATCGATATATTCTCTAACATCCAAAGAATTTATAAAATCGCACTGATAATCATACCAGCCTAAAACAAACTCGTAAGGGAAGTCAAAACCAACACCTTTAAGCTGTTTTGTAGGAAGGTACTGTACCTTGCGGTTACACTTCTTACACTCAATTATATCATCATGACTTTCAAAAACCGACAGTCCGCAATATGGGCATACATACATCGCTCTTTCAAGATATTCGGCACTTTTTTTATGTTTAAACATGCCACTAACTGATGCCTCATTCACATAAAGTTCTTTTTCAACTATTGTAAAAAGTTCGTCTGCTGAAAGTTCTTTATATTCCTCCGGCTCAATAACGCGTGTCACATAAGCTTTCATCTTTCCTTTACGGACAACGTCGCTCCACCTTGGCTGAACTCCATAACCTCCCTCAAGTTTTAGAAGAGCTATTGGAAGTCCCAGTTTTTTCACAAGTCCTCCAATGGCAGGATTCATGTATTCAGTCTCACCACTGAATGTACGATTTCCCTCCGGTGCAATTGCTATAGAACCACCCTCTTTTACAACACGAATACAATTCTTAACAGCCTGAATATCGGTTGTCTGCTTCTTTATCGGTATAGGCTCAACAAGATATCGTATCAAAGAAGAAACCCATCCATTTGAAAACAAATCCTCAGAAGCAAGATAATATATAGGCTGCTTAAATGCAAGCCCCACAAAGAACTGATCAAAGGCAGTCTGATGATTCAAAAGAATTATGCACTGTCTATTCTCTAACGCACGACAAGGTTCTATGGTAATTCCATACTTCCATCTGGAATATAATCCAAGAGGCATGGCAGCAATATTTCTAACCACCTTATGTCTGGGCTTTATCCATTTTTTCTTCTTGTTATCTTCTCTCATTTGTTTTTACATAATCTTTGCTAACGCTAAAGCGCAGAAGATTATTATCCTTTCTCATGGCAGCTGCCATGTTTGTCTCACCTGTTTATTCCACAACTTTAGTACGACCTTCTAACCGGGCATACATATGAATGTGTCCACGCATATATTCTTCTACTGCTGTACGAATATTACTTGTTACATTGCGCCATGGATGTTTTTCTTTAATCGGTTCCGGATTAATATTCATAAATTCCTTGAGATTTGCTGCGTGAAAACCTTCAATACCTACACTAAACAACCTCTCATCTTCAATTGCTTCCCCTTTAAAACTAGCCTCTGTAAGGACACCAGAAGAATTGGAATATGTGAACTTAAAATCTTTGCTGAGCTGATAATACTCGCCGTGACCACTCCCATCCACCGGAGCGTTTTTAAGCACATGCAGCATGGCACTTTTAAGTTCCCTGCCTGTAAGTTTTATTTTTAATAATTTTTCGTCATAGGAATACATATCAAGAAGGGCTCCTACAGTAACAATAGGTCCTATTTCCTCTTTTCTAAGACTTCCGGAGCCGAGCATAACTAAATCCAGACCAAAGCTGTCCTGTAATATATCGCAGAACAAATTACCTGCTGTAGTCTCTCTGTACCTGTCAGGATGAGTAGCCTTATCGGTGAGTGTAGTAAGAATAGCACCGTACTTCTCATCAGTAATCTTCTTATAATTTAGTATCAGTTCTTCCACTGCCTCATTCTTACGGCAATGCTCTTCGTCTATCGGCACCAGTTTCCATGTATAATCGCTAATAGAATTACTCTTTGTGTCTATATCAATATCAAACCTTCCGATAACGTCTGTGCCTACACCTGCCTGTACAATCAATATATCATTAACCTTAGCCGGTTCCTCTAAAACCGTATGACTGTGGCCTCCGACAATCACATCAATTCCTAATTCCGGGTCTAATTCTTTTGCCAGTTCTACATCATTCTCAAAGCCAATATGCGTCATTAACACTGTAAGATCAATATCATCCGTCTTGTAGCTGTTACAAATTACCGCAACCTCTTTGGCAGCTTCTTTTACATCCACAAATGTACCTAACAAAGCATCCTTGCCGGCACGCCCCATAATATCTTCAGTAACGATTCCAACAACAAGAATCTTCATGCCATCCATTTCAAGTATCTTGTGTGAATTAAAAAGACGTCTGCCATTTGTCTTAATGTATATATTGGCATTAACTATAGGAAACTTACAGCACCGCTCTAAAAACAAAAGGTGGGCAATACCATAATCTATCTCATGATTTCCTAATGAAACTATATCCGGCCCTAATGCATTCATAATTTCTATGGTGGAAACGCCCTTAAATTCGGTATCAATAAGTGAACCTATAAACATATCTCCGGCAACCATATAAAGAGTATTGGCATTTTCTTTACGAACCTGATTCAGATATCCTGACAATAATGCCACACCGCCAACTAATTTTTCATCAATCTTCTCTGCGAGAAAATCACCATGCATATCATTGGAATGCAGTAAAGTGAGATGCTTAATCTTTTTATTATCCATAAACCACCCACATTAATAAAAACTTTATACTATTTTAACATACCTTTAACTTCTTTACTAGAAAAAATTTGTCATAACCTCTCCTTAACACCAATGCTTTCGTTGTTTCTTACATAATAATTACAAAAAAGCCGGTCCTTATTGCTATTCACATATAATTTGACTACTGCATATAATTTTGATATAGTAAGCATAATACTCTTTGCACTGCATAATTAATTACAGTACAAACTGAGCAGGCCGGGGCGTAAGCCTTCGGAGCCGGGTCACATATGTGACAGTGGATATAACATCTACGGGACAGTAGTTACTATTACTGGATTCGTGGGTGTTTTTTATTTTAATATTATTTAGTTTATATCAAATCTGCACCCACTCCTTTTTCTATAATTTATGTACATAGAGTTATCCCAATTATTGTTTAGGAGGAGGATTAATATGAAAATCAAAGCTAAAAACATAACTTTTGAGTTATCACGCAACACATTTGAATCCGATGAATTTGAAAGAGCCGCAACAAAGGTAACAACTATTACTATTGTCGGCAACCTGATACTGTCTGCCTTTAAATTTGCCGCAGGCATTATCGCCCACTCCGGTGCAATGATAAGCGATTCAATCCACTCCGCTTCTGATGTTTTTAGCAGTATTATTGTCATAATCGGTGTAAAGCTTTCAGCAAAGGCTCCGGATAAGGAGCATCCTTACGGACACGAGCGTATGGAATGTGTTGCCGCTATCGTTCTTTCTGTAATCTTATTGATTACCGGTCTGTTTGTTGGTTATAACGCAATTAGTAACATTATTGGCGGCAATTACAGCGAACTTAATACTCCGGGAATGTTGGCACTGGTTGCTGCAATCGTATCTATCATCACAAAAGAAGCAATGTTTTGGTACACCAAAATATATGCAAAGCGACTTGATTCCGGTGCTCTTATGGCAGACGCCTGGCACCACAGAAGCGATGCTTTTTCTTCGATAGGTGCTCTTATTGGTATTGCCGGTGCGAGAATGGGACTGCCAGTATCAGATTCAATTGCCAGTATTGTCATATGTATATTTATTTGCAAGGCTGCTTTTGATATTTTTAAAGATGCCATCAACAAAATGGTTGACCACTCCTGTGATGACTCCACTGAAGACGCAATACGCCGCTGTGCATTGTCACAAGACGGAGTTCTTAGTGTAGACTCCCTCCACACCCGCATCTTTGGAAATAAAATATATGTGGATATGGAGATTGGCGCTGATGGCAGCCGCACACTTAATGAAGCCCACTCTGTTGCAGAAACAGTGCACGGTGCCATAGAAAAAGAATTTTCTAAGGTAAAGCATATTATGGTACATGTAAACCCCTATAAAGAATAAATTACAAGGCTGTAACTTGTTTTCTATAACTGTTACAGCCTTTGTATTTATTTATCTTATATCTTTCCAATCGATTATATTTAACAAATATATTCCTCTATCTTCGTAAATTTCCTAAGTATTATTTTAATACTAATGGCGGATTATTCAACAATGCTGCAATCATAGAGCGATACTTATCCCTATCCTGGTCTTCTAAAATAGAAGTCACACGAGCACCTGCATCCTTTGAGGAAGCTCCGCACAAAAATATCTTCTCACTATCAGTACCATAATCCAGTATTATATACCTATCATGAAAAACACCCCCTGAACGTTGCAGCTTTATATGTAGTGACGGATATTCCTTGCAAAAATCCACATAAGTATTCTGTCGCAATCCTTTAACCACATTGTCACTAAATATTATGATTTCTACTCCTGCCGTACTGCTAATCAGCAATTCCAATGTCCTAACTCCAATATAGTTATCAACAACATATATAGACTTCTCGGCCTGTCTGTAAATCTCATCATACGCCAAGTCCGCCTTGAAAGGCTGCCCATTAAGTACCAGATAGCCTCTCTTAATATGTGGTTCGCCGAATTCATTCATAATCTTTGATAATTCAGAACGTGTAACAACGTTGCTGAGTCTGTCCATAACATCTGACATCTGATCTTCGACTTCATTTAAATCAGATCTTAATTCCATAGTATTTCGTATATTATCCGATATCTGCATGGATAATTGTAAATATTCCCTCTGTCCAATAAGGTCTTGATTTTCAATAATATAGTCTTTCATCTGCTTAAATGTGCGAATCAGTGCACGACTTTGCTTAGTTGCCAGTTCTCCACGCAGTACCGTCATCAACATATATATGCCCTGCTCTGTAAATGCATATGGATTGTATTTAATGTTTTTTCCTCGTCCTTTTTCTTTATTCAAGGTGAAAAAATTGCACCTTGAAAGTTCAGCAATCTCTTCTTTTGTCAGTTGAAACATGAAATCCTCTCCTTCAAACTTAGAAAGATTATTCTTCACCTGTCTGTTAAAGTTCTTGGTTTCATATCCGTAGATTTCTGCTAAGTCAACATCAAGCATCACCTTCTGCCCACGAAGGATATATATCTTATTTTGAATTATCTCTTCATTTATCATGAATATATCCTGCTTTTGCTGTTCATCAGTCACTTCTTCTAAAAGAACATCGGCTTTGCCACCTTCTTCACTCATCCCTTTTCTCCCCCTCTGCCTGTTTCATCAAATTTTCCATCCGGATATAATATTCCAGCAGACGCAGCACATATTCCGGAGCATGCCTGTTATCACGCTCCCATTCGGTAACTGTCCGATACGGAATCTGAAAGTATTCACAAAATTCCTTGCGATTCATTCCTGTACTCTCTCTTAACTCTATTATTTTCTTCCTGCAATCCATAATAACATCCCCTTCCTCCAATTACACATCGTGTATCATTATTATAGCACACAATACAACTATACACAATGTGTAATTTAAAAATAATAAAAAAGCTGCAGCCGATTTTCTAAAACCGATTACAGCCTTTGTAATATATTATTTATTATTTCAATTTCAAACCGTCCTTAAATGCGTTTCCCACTTTTCTTCCCAGCTTTATATAAGTGTTGTTCACCGGGTCAAAAGTTATAGGATCCAGCTTATCCGGATCAATCTTTCCATCCCTGTCAAGTACTCGTTCATCTGCACTTACATTTATAATCTCTCCTACAAGACGACAGTCTGCTTCACTATAACTTACAAGCTTACATTCCAGTGCCATAGGCAGTTCTTCAATAATCGGTGCATCCACAAACTCCGACTTAATTGTGTGAAAACCTGCCCGCTCTAACTTGTCCGGCACATCATTTCCGGATACAATACCCACATAATCACATTCTGTCACATGTTTTGCGTCACCCATACTGACAGTAAATGCTCCTCTTGAAAGAATATTCTCAACAGTCTTGTGCCTTTCATCAATACACATAGTAATCTGATTGCTTTCACTGATACCGCCCCAGGCAGCATTCATGGCATTTGGTATACCATCTGCGCTGTAGGTACCGATAATAAACACCGGCTGTGGGTAAGTGTATGGTTTTGCTCCAAAATTCTTTCTCATAATAATCCTCCATATTTCCACTAACATAAATAGTGATAAACAACTGACGCTTAGCCTCTGAAAGAGTTTAGCACTCGTCCGTATTTGTAGCAAGCTTTTTTACAACACTCTCAACAGTCTCACATAAAACTCGACTGTCTTTAAAAGCGTCTCTATAGGTATTCTTTCATCGCTTCCATGAATCATTCCTCGTTCTGCCTTTGACAGTCTCATGGCAGAAAAGCGGTATACCCTGTCGGTGATTCTACAGTAGTGTCTGGAATCGCTGCATGCCATCATCAGATACGGAGATACAAGAGCCTCAGGCCAGGTCTTACTAATTACTGATTTCAGCTTATGCCACTCCTCGCAGGAGGTATCAGAATAAATTGACGGGTTCATGCCATTCACCACTTCCGGCTTAATCTTATCATTTTTCATAACTGACTTTAAGTATTTAGCAGCAGACTCTATTGTATCATTGCCTAAAAGTCTTATATTTACGCCGAAGTTTGCCTTTGGCGGCAGCACATTATACGCCTTGCTGCCCTCCATGCGGGTAACTGCAACAGTAGTTCTCATGATTGCATTAAGCTCTCCGCCGGACATCTTACAAATCAAATCCAGCACCGGCATAAAGCACCAGAGGTTTGCGAAAATCATTCGGTACAGGAAGGTAGACTCCCTGCCCAATATATCAAACATCTCAGCGACAGGCTTGGTAAGCTGTCTTTTGAAAGGCTTATCTTCAATGCGGGTAACAGCCTTGCTCAGTTCACCTAATATAGTGTGTGGAGGTGGAGTAGACGCATGACCTCCCGAAGACTCCAGTGAGAACTTCATGTTAAGGCTGCCTTTTTCACCAATTCCAATCAGAGCACACTCTTTATCCACACCCGGAAATACCTTTTCCACGACTGCACCGCCTTCATCTAAAACCAGTGCCGGCTTCACACCCTTTTTCTCAAGGTAGCTTACAATGTCTGCACAGGTACCTCCGTCAATTTCTTCTTCTCCGGAAAAAGACAAATATAAATCATTTTCAGGTATGTAGCCCTGTCCCAAAAGCATCTCCAGAGCTTCTACAACACCGCAGAGAGTGCCTTTGGTATCAAGGGTTCCTCTTCCCCAGATGCAGCTATCCTCTATAAGTCCATCAAAAGCAGGCTTTGTCCAGGTTTCCTCTTCAACAGGCACTACATCATAATGCGCCATGCATACAGAAGGCTTGTCCGAACTCTTGCCCTTAAGGTAGTACAGCAGTCCGGTCTTTCCTACCTTCTGAAACTCACAAGCCTTATAGATATTCGGAAAACGCTCCTCCATAAGAGCTTCAAATTTTGCAAATTCGCCTCGGTCAACCAAAGCCTCGTCTCTATTTGATACGGTCTTACACTTTATCATAGCAACCATATCATTAATAATCTTCTCATTGTTTAAAGATATCTCATCCGGTATAACTGTCTCTTTTTTGTAAGGTTTAAAAGAAATAGTACGAATAATTATAACAAATATAAAGCAGACAACTGCTGCCAAAACAATTCCTAAAATAACAGGCCACATAATTTATAACCACCCTTTTTTGTACATAATACGTGCTGATACCAGAGTAATAATTACGCCAACCGGCACCATAATTCCGACTGATGAACCAAGAGAAGGTACACAGAGGAAAATAGTTACCATAAATATCAAAGGCACAATGGCAATCTTCCAGTTCTTACTCACATAAACTACCGCAAGTCCACCAAATAACGCCGGAAGAATGTTATCAAAGGCCGGCTTTAACACCGGTGAATTTAGTACCGGAGTAAGAAGTGCCAATGCAAATACACCCACTACCAGAATCAGTGTTGTCACAATAGTACATGTTGCAATAGCAATTGTAGAAACAACTTCGCCTTCCTCTGTGCCCGGCTTCACCTTTGCATTCTCCATGGCATTTAAGGCACTCGGTGCCTTTAAGCTTGTAAGATTTCCGGTTACAAAAGATAAATATGTACCGGCAGTTCCAAGCATCGGTGTGTATGTAATAACCTCAATTACACCTACTGTCCAGTAAATAGGTGCAACGCCTAATAATCCCTTAAATACAGCTGTCATCTCAGGCCATGCATTGTAGTAAACACAAATCGCCACAGGTACCGTAAGCACAACAACTACCGCTGTCCATATCCAAGCCTTACCGTAACGGTCAGTTTTCTTCATATATTCACTCATTGTCACGACCTCCTTAGTTAATTAAATTTGATATTATAATTGCTCCTGCCATGGCACCAACCATACTAATAGCCAGTGCATAGGTTTCAAGCCACTTAAACTTCTTTATCAGCAGTCCGATGATACCCATAATCACCGCCGAAATAATCAGAACAAATACCGGTATCCAGCCATTTAATCCGGCTCTGACATCTGCAAAAACCACACCTAAGAAGGCAGAAATCATACCAAGGAAAATCGATGTAAGGAATATATCTCCCCACTTCGCGTCCTTCTGCTTTAACTTGCCCATACCGCCCTGTATCTTCTTCATAAGAATCGGCGGCAGAATAATACTAGGCATAATTCCAAGAGTCATAACCCAGGCAATTGCTGAATAAATCTTCGGGTCTGTGATTGTCTCAGAAAGTGAAATGCCTAAAGCATTGGCGGTAGATGTTGCCGCCGGCAGCTCATATGTAATCGCACCGATTACACTCATACGAATCCACGGAAGGGGAATACCTAAAAACTTTGACAAGGTAATAACTCCGATAAGGATTGACAAAGCCGGCGCAATGGTAAATACCACTGTTGAAACTACTGTCTTCTTCATAGTTGGAACGCTAATTCCAAGCTCCTTACCTCGCTTCCACGCTCTTACGAGGAAAAATGCAGACTGTGCTAAAACAAAAACTACTACACATGCTGCAATGATGTACAAAAATGTACTGTTGACGTTGAAATTCATGTGGGGACCTCCTTTTATACTGCTCTATAAGAAACGACAGATTGATACTTTCGTATCATGCTTTAAACCTTTCTTTTAGATAAATAACAATTTATTTTCATTTTTTTCTTTGCAACAAAACAATTATATATCAGGCAGAAGCCTCAAATATATCATATATTTTACCATACAACCTATCATTTTACCATCTGCAAAAGTTCATATTGCATTTTACGTTTTATTATATTTGAAAATCGCAGTATGTTTTTACAGCTCATAGAATGTAAACAAAAGATAAGCCAAACACAACGGATATCACAAATTTGAAAATTGGCTT
>JAZULV010000060.1:0-11921 GCA_045603305.1 Lachnospiraceae bacterium
ATCATCTTTATACTGCATATCTGTAGGCATATATTCAATCATCCTCTCACACCCCTTTACAATAAGTATGTACTTATATTATAGGGAGGTTTGTTGAAGGTGTAAAGCCCTTTATAAAATTATCAAAGTACTAATAAATTCTGCATTATACAATTGTTTTTAAATTGATATCATCAGTTAGGTGAGTATCCGAATCAAAAAAACTTAGAGTAAATCATAAAAAGAATAAAAAGATGTGAATCAGATATTATATTAAAAGAAACTTTACTTAAAAATAAAAATAGCTAAAACCCTAAATTAAGGACTTTAGCTATCTTACGTTCAGCAGGGGCGGAAGGACTCGAACCCTCGACATTTGGTTTTGGAGACCAACGTTCTACCGACTGAACTACACCCCTGTACCGCAAACTTTCGTCTGCCTTATTGTTATATCACAGAGAATTAGTTTTGTCAACTAATAGTATGATTTTTTGCAAAAATTAAATCAATTTGATACAACAGTTCAAACTAATCTCTATCCAAAAGATTTTTGTATAAGTCTACATAATTCTTATCATTATTCTTAATTGCAGCAATTGCAGTACGCGGATGCTGGTCTAACAGTCCGGTAAGCATGTAAGGAATATCGTATCCCCATACTACTCCACTTTCCTTTAACGGCACAATATGTTCTTCAATAAAGCGAAGCAGTGGAAAGAGCTTATAGTCCGGATTCTTAAGGAATCCGATAAGTGTTTCAAGTGAGCAGTTGCCGGCACCTCTGCCCATACCACATACGGTTGCATCTAAATAGCTGCATCCGATTGAAAGAGCTTCGATAGTATTCGCAAATGCACACTGCTGATTATTGTGGGCATGAATACCAATCTTCTTACCATACTTTGCAGTAGTACCCATATACATGTGAGCTACTCTTCTTGCCTGTTCAGGGTATAATGAACCGTAGCTGTCAACAATATAAATTGTCTCAACCGGTGACTTGGCAAGCATCTCAAGAGCATATACTAAATCACTCTCACGACAGTTGGATATAGCCATAATGTTACAGGTGGTTTCATATCCCTTCTTATGAGCATCCTCTATCATAGCCAGCGCTTCAGGCATAGTATTAATGTAAGTAGCAACTCTAACCATATCAATAGGACTGTTGCTCCTATCCTGAATATCATGCTTGTAATCACATCTGCCTACATCCGCCATAACAGCTACCTTAAGCTTAGTATCATTGTCGCCTACTATCTCCCTTATATCATCATCGTTACAAAACTTCCACTTGCCAAATTTATCAACATCAAATATATCCTTAGAAGCCTTATAGCCAAACTCCATATAATCAACACCGGCCTTAACATTCGTCTGGTATAATGCCTTAACAAATTCATCACTAAAATAAAAATCATTAACCAAGCCGCCATCTCTTAATGTAGCATCAAGCACACGCACATCATCACGCACCGTCATTAAATCGCCTATAAGTTCCATTTCAAATCCTCCTGTATACCAAAAGTTTCTCTTTAACGCTTTAAAGCGTTCTATACTTTAAAGTGTAACACATTAAATCACAAAAGTAAAGTATTATTTTCATTATTTTTTATATTACTCAAAAGAACTTATTTCCCTTATTTGTAGTTTCTAAAGAAAAGCCTATTATTATTCTATTTACATATCCGGTAAAAAATACAGCTACCCCGAAAATGAGCAGCTGCATAAAACACTTTTTCAATTAGATAATAAAACTATGGCCTCTGTCTATAAAAGCCCAATCGCCTCTGATACACTTGACACTCCTATTACACTTATACCTTCCACACCTTTAACCTGAGGAATACATACCTTAGGAATAATGCATATGGTAAATCCAAGCTTTGCCGCTTCCTTCACCCTCTGCTCTGCCTGGCTTACTGCACGGACTTCACCGGAGAGACCTACCTCACCAAATATCATAGTCTTCTCATCTATCGGCATATCCTTGGCACTGGAAGCCAACGCCATGACAATTGCCAAATCTATCGCCGGTTCACTTATCTTTATACCGCCGGCTATATTCACATAAGCATCACACTCTGACAAATGCAGTCCGGCACGCTTGTCCATAACCGCCATCAGAAGATTCACTCTGTTGTAATCGGTTCCTGCAGCCGTACGCCTCGGCATACCGAAATTCGTATGGCAGACTAACGCCTGCACCTCTAAAAGTATCGGTCTGCTGCCCTCCATGGAACAAGCCACAACTGAGCCACTGGCACCTACCGGCTTACCGCTTAACATGAATTCTGAAGGATTAAGTACCTCTTTAAGCCCTACCATGGTCATCTCGAATACACCGATTTCATTGGTGGAGCCAAATCTGTTCTTAACAGCACGAAGTATTCTGTAGGAAGCACTTCTGTCACCCTCGAAATAAAGCACCGTATCTACCATATGCTCTAGCACTCTTGGTCCGGCAACAGTACCTTCCTTGGTAACATGTCCTACTATGAATATAGAAACACCCAGACCCTTGGCAAGCTGCATAAGTACATTGGTAGATTCTCTGACCTGACTTACACTTCCCGGCGCCGAACTGATATCCTCTTTATACATGGTCTGAATAGAGTCAATAACAACCATCTCCGGCTCATAGCTTCTTATCGTACTCTCAATTACATCTAAATCAGTCTCGCAAAGAAACTTCAAATCACCCTCAAACTCGCCCATTCTGTTTGCACGAAGCTTTATCTGCCTTAAGGATTCCTCACCGGATATGTACAATACACTTCTGCCGCAGGCAGCAAGATTCCTACACATTTGAAGCAATAATGTAGACTTACCTATACCCGGATCTCCTCCAACCAAAACTAAAGAACCGCTGACAATGCCGCCTCCTAAAACTCTGTCCAGCTCATCTATATCAGTAGAAATACGCGCCTCCTTATCAGCACTTATATCCTTAAGTGTAACCGGCTTATTATCATTGAGCCCTACTTTTGCACTTTTCGATGATACTTTCTGTGTAGGAGCCTCCACAAAGGTATTCCAGGAATGACATCCCGGGCACTGTCCCATCCACTTAGATGACTCATGTCCACATTCATTACAAAAAAACACTGTTGTCTTCTTAGCCATAATACCTCACTCATGCTAATCGCATACTATAATACTCTGTCAGATACGTATAAAATTTTTCCCAAGATGATACCATAGTATCACCCTGGGATTATTATCATTAGTATTGCCGCTTATATATTAATACAAGCAAATTATTATCCGGCAATTAAGCCTTCGCAATCTTAACAGCTACCTGCTCAACATTCTCAAGCTCTACGCTTAATGTAAGCTTGCCACTCATATTAGTCTTCATGGAGCCGGCACTCTCACCGTTAATCTCGATGCTGTATTCTGTATCATCCTGTAATCCTAATGTTATCTGGGCATCTCTGTTACCCTCTACAGTAAATGCTGCTCCATCTTCAGTTGATACAAAACCTGTAACTGCTGTGCCCGGTACTGACTCGTATACGAACATATCGTTTCTCTCAAGCTTTGTTATCTCGTCATGGGTCTTTACCTTATAAATATCTCCATTAAACTCATATCCGCCAAGCTTTCCCTTTTCCTTTAACTCGTAGTTTCCAAAGCTGATGGAATTATTATCTTCAGTACGTATTAATTCTTTTACTACTGCCATTTCGGCTCCTCCTGGTGTATAAAAATACTTTTTCTTTGGCATCATGTCCTAACAATAATGATGTTGGGGACAAAAATGTATTTTGACTCTATGATACCTACGGATTGCTACGCACTACGTGCTCTCGCAATCCTACAAAATATTCGAAATCCACCCTATCGGGCTACTTTCTCATATTTTTGCGGGTCCCAACCTCATACTTTTTCATGCATGCATAAAAGTATGACCTTTTGACCCTAATATCATTATACTATAACTGCATTAATTTTTCTACACATTTATAGTCCGGCATGTAGAAATTTTAATAGAATCATTTTCCTTTGTAAAAATGACCTCGTCGCCGGAAAATATCTTTCCGTCTAAGATTTCCTCGGCAAGTCTGTCCTCTATCTCAGTCTGTATGGTTCTCCTTAATGGTCTTGCTCCATATTTAGGGTCATAACCTTTATCAACTATGAATTCCTTTGCCTCATCATCTACAGAAATAGTTATATTCATCTGTTCCTTAGTACGCTTTCCCAGTGAAGCAAGCAGTATATCAACAATCTGCTTCATCACTTCCTTCTGTAATGAATGGAACACTATGATATCATCGATACGATTTAAGAACTCCGGCTTGAAAAGCTTACGAATCTCCGCCATAACATTTTCCTTCATAAGCTTATGGTCATCTTCCGCTGAACTTGCGGACGCAAAACCTAACTTCTTAGGCTCAATTATCTTTGAAGCTCCCGCATTAGAAGTCATAATAATTACAGTATTCTTAAAATCTATCATCCTGCCCTGTGCATCAGTAATATGACCGTCATCTAATACCTGCAAGAGTATATTAAACACATCCGGATGAGCCTTTTCAATCTCATCGAAAAGAATAACTGAGTAAGGATTTCTTCTGACCTTCTCGCTTAACTGTCCGCCTTCCTCATAGCCCACATATCCAGGCGGTGAACCTACCAGCTTAGATACACTGTGCTTCTCCATGTATTCGGACATATCGACTCTTATAAGGGCATTCTCGGTACCAAACATCGCTTCTGCCAGTGCCTTTGAAAGCTCGGTCTTACCAACTCCTGTAGGTCCTAAGAATAAGAAGGAACTAATTGGACGCTTAGGGTCTTTTAGACCTACTCTGCCTCGTCTTACCGCCTTTGATACTGCTGTAACCGCCTCACTCTGACCTACAACTCTTTCGTGGAGAATCTCCTCAAGCTTTCTAAGTCTTTCGGCTTCGCCCTCTTCAAGCTTCTTTACCGGAATCTTTGTCCAGCTGGCAACGATATCCGCAATATTGCTCTCGTTTACACAAAGCTTGGTATCGTTCTTTTCCTTCTCCCACTTCTGGATAATCTTCTCCTTCTTCTCACGCTTCTTTTCCTGCTTGCGCTTTATGTCGCCTGCCTTTTCAAAGGCCTCGTTCTTAATCGCCTGAATCTTCTGCTTCTCAAGCTTTTCGATTTCCTCGGTAAGCTGCTTTACTTCTTCCGGCTCAACATAAGTTGTAAGTCTTGCCTTTGATGAAGCCTCGTCAATAAGGTCAATCGCCTTATCCGGAAGGAATCTGTCATTGATATATCTTGAAGAAAGCTTTACTGCTGCCACAATTGCCTCATCGGTAATTGTAACCTTGTGATGCTTTTCATAACGCTCTCTTAACCCCTTAAGAATTGCAATAGCTTCTTCCTCGTTAGGTTCTTCTACAGTGACAGGCTGGAAACGACGCTCCAAGGCTGCGTCCTTTTCAATATATTTTCTATACTCATCAATAGTTGTGGCACCGATTACCTGAATCTCTCCACGAGCCAGTGAAGGCTTTAATATATTGGAAGCATCCATAGCACCTTCGGCACCGCCGGCACCAATGATTGTGTGAAGCTCATCAATAAATAAAAGTACATCTCCACTTCTTCTTACTTCACTTATAACACTCTTAATTCTCTCCTCAAACTCACCACGATACTTTGAACCGGCAACCATACCTGACAAATCTAAAGTAACTACTCTCTTTTCCTTAACTGTATCAGGAACATTCCCCTCTACAATCTTTAAGGCAAGTCCTTCAGCAATGGCAGTCTTACCAACACCCGGCTCACCAATAAGACAAGGGTTATTCTTGGTTCTTCGGCTTAATATCTGGATAACTCTTTCAATCTCATTCTCACGGCCGATAACCGGATCTAACTTTCCTTCCTTGGCAAGCTCAGTTAAATCACGGCTGTAATTATCAAGTGATGGAGTTGAACTCTTTCCCTTATCTTTGCCCTTGGTGGCATTTACATCATCTTTATACTTACTGGTATCCTCACCCATAGTTATAAGAATATCCATATAAAGCTTCTGAATATTAACTCCCATAGAAGTCATAATTCTTGTGGCAGCACTCTCAGAATCCTTAATCATTGCAATAAGTAAATGCTCCGGCAAAATAAGCTGTGACTTAAACTGGGCAGCCTCTTTGTCCGCAAGCTCAATAAGCTTAACAGCCTTCGGAGAATAAGAACCCCTCTCTGCGATGTGCACATTCTCTGAAGGTGCAATAAGCCTCTTTATAAGGTCGGCAACCTTCTCCTTGCTTACGCCATGGGCATTAAGCACCTTTGATGCTGCTGAAGTGCCCTCCTGAATAATTCCTAAAAGAATATGCTCTGTACCAACATATCCCTGTCCTAAAAATGCAGAAGCAGTTACCGCCATATCGGCAGCTACTCTGGCTTTATTTGAAAATTTTTCAAACATAGTCTATATAAACCCTTTCTTATCCTAAATCTATCTTAAATCAAATCCGGCAAATGCTTTCTAATATACTCAGCTCTTACCTTATCAAGCTCCGACTCACTTGCGTTATAACTTCTGGCAATATTGGCCGGCTGGATATTCATCATAATACCAAATATATTTACAGGCTTTTCTGTAGAAATAAGTCCGTCCAAAAGTCCTCTTCTTACATGAGAAAGATAGGTCATAGCCTCTTTCATAGTAAGTTTTCTTGCATACTTTAAAACGCCAAAGGACTTGTAAACTTCATCCTCAACACTTATCCTGTGACTTCTAAGAGAAACTGAACGAAGCTTCCTCTCGGAAGAAACCAGCTGGTCCGCCATCTTGGTAACAACTGCGATTATATCTTCTTCACTCTGACCTAAAGTCTTCTGGTTTGATATCTCATATAATGAGCCGTAATTATCATTATTCTCAGCATACACACTTTTAACTGTAATACCAAACCTGCCCATCTCATTAAACAATGTCTTAAACTGCTTGCTGCCTGAAAGCAATGGTATATGCAAAATCGCCGATGCTTTCATACCGGTTCCCACATTGGTAGGAAAGGCTGTGAGATAACCATACTTATCACTGTAGGCATAGTTAAAGTGAGAATTAATATAATCATCCATCACATTTATCTTTTCCCATAATTGCTCCAATGAATCAGAGCAGGATAAATAATGCATCTTAAAATGGTCATCACCGTTCATAACTATGCCTGATGCTTCATCTTCCGACAAAAGCAATGCTGCCGGCGAAGTCTTTTCAACCATGGTTTTATTAATAACTCTTCTTTCATGAAGCATGCTTCTGTATTCACTACCCATAACTTCTAAATCAGAATAATTATAATCCAGACCATTTACACTTTTTATATCTGTAAATTTACTTTTCATTTTTTCTAAAAGACTGCGGCTCTCTTCATCACTCATTCCGGCAGGAAAGTTGCAATGCTCTGCGTTCCTTACCAGACGTATCCTATGCGCCACAATAACGTCATGCTGACTGTCAGTCTTCTCATACCACTTAAGCATCGGCACCCAATCCTTCCTTTAATTCTTTTATCTTGTCTCTAAGTCTTGCCGCCTCTTCGTAATCCTCATCGGCAATTGCCTCTCTAAGCTTGGACTCTAAAAGCGAAATCTCTTTAAGAGAACCATCGTTGGTATCTTCTTTATCAGCCAAAACACCTTCCCAGCCAAAACGCGGCCTCTTTCCGGTATGTCTTGTGTTACCCTGAAGCTGCTTAATATTATCATTAATCAATATATCAAATACATTGTAACAATCAGGACATCCAAACCGGCTGTCATTCACAAATTCAGAATATGCCATACCACAGGTCGGGCAGGCTATCTGCTCTGTGGAATCAATCTTCTTTGCCGTCTCTAAATTAGCCCCCAGGATACCGGATAAAATCTTACCGATAGGGTTATCACTATCAAATATACCTACTGCACCTAAATCCATATCCATAGCGCACTGCATACAAAGCCTGTGCTCACTTTTTACACCATTTATAACTTCAGTAAAACGCACATTAGCTTCTCGCTGCTTACATCTCTCACAAAGCATCTGCGTTACCTCCTAAACATTCTATACTTTATTCTGTGCCAAATACTCTCTCGTAATTGTCCATGATACGGTCTACGAGCTCATGCATCTCATCCCGGCTGACATTCATACAGGCGGCCTTGGCAAGTACAACCTGCAACTCGCCGGAAAGCTCCTCGATAGCTCTCAGTTTATTAATATCAATTGCTACCACAGCTCCCCGTCTTCTGTCCAGCTTCACAAAACCTTCCTGCCTAAGCACAGCATACGCCTTGTTTACAGTATGCATATTGATACCTATAGTTTCAGCCAGCGAGCGAACTGACGGCAGCGTATCTCCATCATGTATGGCATTAGTTGCAATGCCTACAATAATCTGATTCCTTAGCTGTATATATAAAGCCTCATCACTATTAAAATCAACCTTTATAAGCATTATTCCCACCTCGTTTTCTAAAGTATCCTTAATATCATAATTCTAACCTATATATCGCCACTTGTTATATATATTGTATAACAAACGCTCATTTGTGTCAACATTGCAGTCTGAATTAGTAACTTTCAAAAAACTAATATTATTTTAAAAGGCATCCAGACTGAACTGAATGCCTTTAATAATACAATATGCTGTTTGTACAAATTTATACTTATACTTTATGCCACTACTGTTTCTTCAGTAATTAATCCGTCATCACTCTTTCTGATAATAAATACTATAACAGGAAGTGCCATAGAAATTATAATTGATAATACTAAATATAATACTGCATTGTCCGGATGACATGACTTAAATAATTTATACAAAGCTATGTACTGGAATACTACTGTTGTAATCATCAATGCTAAAAGTGCCAAATATAATAATCCAAACAATATAGCTACGATTATTATCGCTGTTTCATCGGGACTTTCATTAAGAGTCATTACCATAAAAACTGCAAAGGCTATAATAAAAAATATAAGCACCGCAACAAGTGATATGTTAAGACCCAACAACACTACTCTACTTTTTTTCTTTACACCTTTAACTTTTTCATCATAATGGTCTGCAATAGATCCTAAAAGCCACATATTGGCCACCGGAATCCACGCAAAAACAGGATTAGATATATTTCTTCTTTTTGCAATGGTATATAAGCCCAGTGATTGAAATACATAAGATGCTATCATTATCGCAAACAAAAATACGTACAGTACAATCCATACTACTATCATTACTGAAAAAACGCCAATCATCTCTGAATTCATAATTCCCCTCCAAAATAATTAATACATACTGTTCATGTAAACATATCCGGCAGCTTCTATAATCAGGCTGCATCACCCGATAATACCGTTACTACATAAATGAATCACTGATATCTCTTATATCTTCGCCAACTTCTTTCTGAACAGTATATACTTCTTCTGCCATAGAATTAACTGCTTCCTCAAAATCAGTTCCTTTGTCTGATTCTGCTGAATCCGGCTTATTGTCTTTTTTATTGTTTTTCTTCTCAAGCTTCTCTATCTCATAAATACTCTGATGAGGCTGTATAAGGCGAGTAATAATAAGTGCAACTAAAAGAAGAACGCATATAAGCAATAATATATTACACTGTCTGTTTAATTTATCAACTTTTTCTTTGTAAAAATCAATAAGTGCATCCGCATCAGTCTCTTGTGATGCCTGTACAGTAGTTATGTAACTGCCATCTGCTTTTACTGTATGTTCATTGCCTGACATGCTAAGTAAAGCTCCTGCACCAACACCTATACATATAATCAAAGCTAATGCTATAGCTAATTTTTTAACTGACCATTTAATATAATTCATAATACACATCCCTCCGGACACTTAATAAAAACTAGTATAATGGATACTTATCTGTTAATCCCTTAACAAGCTCCATAGCCTTAGCTGCATTCTCTTCGCTTCCTGAAAGAGCAAGCTTAATTGCCTCAGCAATAACAACCATATCCTCTTCCTTCATGCCACGAGAAGAAACTGCTGCTGTACCAAGACGAACACCACTTGTTACGAATGGCTTCTCAGGGTCATTTGGAATAGAGTTCTTGTTAGCTGTAATATTAACGCTGTCAAGAATCTTCTCTGCTTCCTTACCTGTAATACCTGTTCCACGAAGGTCAAGAAGCATAAGGTGATTGTCTGTACCGCCTGATATGAGGTTGAAGCCTCTCTCTAAAAGTGCTTCTGAAAGTGCCTTAGCATTCTTAACTATCTGCTGCTGGTATGCCTTGTACTCATCTGTAAGAGCTTCCTTGAAGCATACTGCCTTAGCAGCGATAACGTGCATAAGAGGACCACCCTGGATACCCGGGAATACTGCCTTGTTGAAGTTAAACTCTGCTGCAACCTCTGCACTGCCGCAAAGAATCATACCACCACGTGGTCCGCGAAGTGTCTTATGGGTAGTTGTTGTAACTACGTGTGCATACGGAATAGGGCTCATATGAACACCTGCTGCTACAAGACCGGCAATGTGAGCCATATCTACCATAAGTACTGCACCAACTTCGTCAGCAATCTCTCTGAACTTCTTGAAATCTATCTCTCTAGGATAAGCACTTGCACCTGCTACGATAAGCTTTGGCTTAGACTCAAGTGCAACCTTTCTAACTTCTTCGTAATCGATAACGCCATCATCATTTACACCGTAAGCTACGATATTAAAATATGAACCTGACATATTAACAGGGCTTCCGTGTGTAAGATGTCCACCATGAGCAAGGTTCATACCCATAACTGTATCGCCCGGCTTAACTACAGCAAAGAATACTGCCATATTAGCCTGTGCACCTGAATGTGGCTGTACGTTAACATACTCTGCACCAAAAAGCTCCTTAGCTCTCTCGATAGCAAGATTCTCTACAACGTCTACACACTGACAACCGCCATAATATCTCTTTCCAGGGTAACCCTCTGCATACTTATTTGTAAGAGTACTTCCCATAGCTGCCATAACTGCCTTGCTTACAAAGTTCTCAGAAGCAATAAGCTCAATATGGCTGTTCTGTCTTGCAGTCTCGTCATTAATCGCCTGTGCTACCTCAGGGTCTACTAACTTTACTTCATCTAATGAATACATCTTTCATCCTCCATCACTATAGTATATTCATAAATTATCTGCATATTTTATTGCATATTTAGTTTATTATAACACATGGTGAAAAAAAGTAAAATACTATATTTCAACTAATTATTAATGCTTGATTAATTTTATACTACTGGACATATGCTTAATCATAATATAAAATTACTATGTGTCCGGTGTTGTGTACCAATCGGATAATATTACAGATACGGACCCTTTTATCTTTTCTAATCAATACGATACTCATCCTTCTTATTGATTTACAAATCTGACAAACAATTTACAAAGGAGAATGCTATGAACGACACAATAATGATAATCATCGCTGTATATTTTCTTATTATGAATCTTGCAGGTTTCTTAAGCATGGAATTTGACAAGAGAAAGGCAATCAAGCACCAGTGGCGTGTTCCTGAGAGGGTACTGTTTTTATTCGCTATTCTCGGCGGAAGCATCGGTTCTAACGTGGGTATGTATGTATTTCGCCATAAAACAAAGCACTGGTACTTTGTTCTTGGTATGCCGGCAATACTCATAATTCAGATTGTTATTGGAGTATTACTTAACATCTACGTATTCTAGTAAATATTAAAGGTGTAAGGACTTAATGATTTAATAAGACCTTACACCTTGATTCTTAGTTATATTATTAATTTATAGCGTTATATCTTCTACCGATATACCCATGGAAGATAGTTTTGCAATAGTTACTTTTATCTGATAGTCAAGTTCCTTGTTTTCAAATTCACCATTAGCTTTTTTTATGCGTTGCAAATCTGTATATTTATCTATTATAGTTGTTACTAACTCTTTATCAGTCATAATATCACTCACTTTCTTTC
>JAZULV010000061.1:0-11342 GCA_045603305.1 Lachnospiraceae bacterium
ACAAACAAACAGGCTTTTGTCTATTAGAAACATCTAATAAACAAAAGCATGTATATTTTTTAATTATGCTGTTAAATTACTACTTTATCACTATTTTGCTTCGTAAAACAAATCCAAAACAAGTCTTTGCAAAGCATCTTCGTCTGCATAAAACTCCATGAAGTTATCACCTTTTACACTCTCGCCTTCGATTGTACGAATCTCGGTTGTCTGATAAGTATTTACCGTTTCGTAGATTCTCTCTAACTGGGCAGTTGTACAATCAGTAACCATATGGTCTGCAATTTCTAAACTTGTATTCATAATAAAGTCTTCATCTTCACTGATACTCTTTTCAATTGACTCCCACAAGGACATTAAATATTCTCTTTGACGAGCCATTCTTGCAACATTAGTACTATCTTCCATACCATATCGTGTACGAACATAATTCAGTGCATGCTCACCATAAAGAGTTACCTCTTTACCTTTTATGAGAGTATCGTCTATACCTGAAAAATCATCAGTTACGGTTACAGTTACACCGCCTACCGCATCATTAAGAATAGCAACTGCATCCATAGTTAAAGAAACATAATTATCAATAGTAATACCACCCAAAAACTCAGATACTGCAGTTACAGTATTACGACAACTATCCTTACCGCCACTGCCATATGAATGTGACAACGCTATCTGTTTAACTTCAGTGCCTAACACCTGCCCGCCAACACCAAGCATAGTAACTTCAGTCATAGTATCTCTGTTAATGTGGACAATATCATAACTCATATTGTCGCGATCAATAACGATAAGCGCCAAAAAGTCTGCCTGCTGGTCATTATTATACGAACCAACGGTAATATCTTCTGAAAACTTATCCAAACCCATAACTAAAATAGCCTGAACATTATCCTTCTGCTTGTAAAAGCGGCCTTCATATTCTATATCTGTTTGTGTAGTTCTATCCCCGGTATAAATACCACGTTTTTTTTCCCATTCTTTAATAAACATAAGTGTGGAAAAAACGAAAGCAATAAGTAATATGACGACAAAAATATTTGAAACTATCTTTTTATAATTTGTTTTTCTTTTCACAAACAATACCTGTTATCTTTATCTCTCTTCTTTCTTAGAACGAGCCTTCATACCAACAACAGTTACAACACCTGCTAATGAAGCAAGCATAACCGCACCATATAAGAAGAAACGTGTGCTGTCACCTGTATCTACAGGTCCGTCAACAGCTGCTGCGTCAACTTCAACAACAATAGCAAAAATAGTGAAATTCTCAGTTGCAAACTTAAGTAAATCTCCATCTACTGTTGCACCGTCGATTAACATCCACTGATTATTGTTATAGCATAATAAGCCCTTGAAATCCTTCAATGTACTAGCCTGAACAACAAAGTTAGTCTTTCCATGCTCAGGATGAACATCACAATCTGAATAAGCTAAATTAAATAAATCACTAACTGCAAGATTCTTACCAGGGCCTGCAAGACCATTAAGACTGCTGCAAAGATCTTCAATATTGGCTGAACCCTTAATATCGCCATAAGCCTTCTCCATCTCTGCCTTCTTCTCATCTGATAAAGTGCCTCTGTCCGCATATGATGTAACAATCCACTCTGCTGTACAGCTTGAACTTCCGTTTGTAAATTCCTTAATAGCCGGTGTTCCGTTTAATGATGGGCTATTAACAAATCCACCGTTTGTTGCAAATGCAGTTACAGATGATAACACCATAACCATTGCCATAATTAAAGTAATAATTTTCTTCATAATACTTCTCCTCTCTGCCATAAAGCATAAAAAATATTTAATAGATATATTATATATTATTTTAAGTTAAAAAGAAAGACCTTTGGAAAACTTTCCACTCATAAACAAATTCTTCACCCAGCTTGTCAGAAATAACAGACATCGCATCCCCGATCATCGGTGGACGATACTTCATATTATGACAATCTGAACCTAGAAAATGTATCTGGCCGCTTTTCAACATTTTTAACGCTTTTCTTCTTGTTCTTGTATTCAAGAAAAAACTTGCATTCGACTGTAACATAACGCCGTTGCCCAGTAACTGTCTCCACACATCCTTATTCTGCATATCAAGATATCTTTCAAAATGTGCAAGTACGACATTCACTCCACTTGAGCAATTCATCTCTATCAGTTCACGGACTAAATCATCACTCCACTTAACCGGAGGCATCTCTAAAAGCAGCAACTTGCTATTCTCCAAACAAAACGAGGACAATTCACTCATTCTGCTGATTCCGGAATAGTAAAAGACTTCTGCTCCTAAGCAAACCTTCGGCAAGGATAAATCAATGTTCTCAATCGCTGACTTCATTCTATCATAAGCATCCTGCCGTTTTTCAAAAAATGATGCCGGAGTTTCTTTATCTGCTATATAATGCGATGTTGCCGCAACAACTTCACATCCTTGACTCTTAAGCGCCTGCAACATCAATAAACTTTCTTCTATACTCTGACTGCCGTCGTCTATACACGGAAGAACATGTGTGTGAAAATCAAGCACTTTAAACCGTCTCCTTCATAAAGAACATTAATCCTCAGCATTAGTTCTGTAATAATGTCTATAGTACTTATTGTAGTTATATCTTCTATAAGAACCTTCGCCATTATTCACATCATTCATAACAAATCCAAGGAGTTTAATATCTGATAACTCAATCTGTCTTATACAGTTGTTAAGCTCTTTCTTCTCTGAGTACCCTTCTCTGACAACAACAACGAGTCCATGAATATAGGATGATACTGCCATGGCATCTGAAACTATATTAATAGGAGGTAAATCAAGCACGATAAAATCATAGTCCTTTGACAATATCTCCAGTAACTTTGCCATCTTTTTAGAGCCTAACAATTCTGAAGGGTTTGGCGGAATATCTCCGGAGGTTAATATATACCAGTTTTCTGAAAATTCAGTTTTAAGAACAGGTATATCATCCATAACACTTTCTGCAAGAAGATTGCTAAGTCCCGGAGTCTGCTGTATCTCCATCTTTTTAGCTATTGAAGGCAGACGCATATCTGCATCAATAAGCAAAACCTTTTTTCCATCCTCAGCTAATGAATGAGCAAGGTTAATAGACGTTGTACTCTTGCCCTCTCCTCGTATAGAGCTTGTTACACCAACAATTCTGCACTTTTCAACATCCGGTAACATAAACTGGAGATTTGCACGCATAAGCTTATACTGCTCAGCAGCCACAAATCCTAAATTCTTATGAAGTGTCTGCTTATCTCCTTGTGAAAATGAAGCTGTCTTGCTAAATCTGTCTTTAATTACCATTATTTCGCCTCACTTTCATTATTCTCAATTTTTGAATTATTCTTTTTATAATATGAATAATACTTATTCTTCTTATCGCCATTATTCAACAAATTAGGAATCTTAGCAAGGACCGGAGCCTTGTAATTGCTATTAATATAATCAATACTGTAAATCGTGTCATCCATCATAGCTAAAACAGCTAAAATGGCACATGATACAATAAATCCAAGCATAAAACCTATAGTTGTCCATTTTGAAATACTTGGTGAAACCTTGTTAACATTAGCTACTGCCATATCAACTACTCTTACAGAACTTCCATCAATGATATCCGCTACACGCTGTGGTAATACTTCTGTTATTCCATTCGCAATCTTTTCTGCTTCATACGGATCGTCAGCTGTGATTGTTATACGGAATACTTCTGTTTCATCTACCTGCTCTGAGGAAATCATTCCTTTTATCTCACCATAATTATAATCAACACCGGTCTTTTCGATTAACTGCTGGAGTGTAGTTCTGTTGTTCAAAATAACCATGTAGGTTCTAACAAGACTCTTTGCTGCACTTATTTCAGAACTGCTAAGACTTAATGATGCACTTCCAATTGAAATCGAACTATTGTTAACGTAGAGCATTACGCTTGATGAATACTGCGGTGTAATAAAAAACGAAGCATATGAAAACGCAATCCCTGCCGTCAACACACTCGCAATAACGATTATCCATGCTCTCTGCCACAGTTTTTTCAATATATGTACTATGTCAACAACATAATATTCTGTTTCATTCTTTTTATCATTATTCATTCTAAAATATACCCTTTCCAGAAATGCAATTCTTATTATAAAAGTTAATATTATATATTAATAATACTTATTCATGACAGCTTATCACAAAATTGTCACTATACTCAACCCCATTATCTATTATATGATACCACATCATTTAAAAAAAACCAAGTGTTTTTATTAACTTCTTCAATATTAACTGCTTCAGATATGGCTGTCCAATAGCACAACGCATTAATTATCTTCCAAAATAGCTGTCAATGCCATCTGCAATTCCCTGAACCATCTTACCCTGATAGTCTTCTGTTGCCATAAGCCTGTCCTCTTCAGGATTACTCATATATCCCATCTCAACAATGGTTACCGGTACCTGACACCAGTTTATACCGCTCATTGTGTCAGTCTCCCATACGCCGTTATTCTTAGCACCTGTATGCATAACAATATTATTGACTATACAGTCCGAAAGACTGCGGCTGGCCGAATATATATTACTGCAATAAGGATTGTTTGGCGTAGGTGATATGGTTAATACCCCTGTTTTTTCTGCATTTGAAGAGCCATTTGCATGTATTCTTACAAATGCATCTGCACCATAATTATTTGCTATGGTTGCTCTTTCCGCATTACTTATATTAACTTCATTAGTTTCTCTTATCATAAGTACACTGTAGCCTCTTGCCAAAAGCTCATCGCGCAGTTTTATAGATACATTAAGATTCAGCTGGTATTCTGCAATGCCTGTAGCGACACCCGCTGTACCGTAAGATACCTTTTTCTTAGTTTCAGCGGCTCCCGGACCTACCGGTTCATGCTCATTATTACCTTTTCCCTGATGTCCGGCATCTATTGCTACAAGCAAATCTCCTCCGCCATAATATATACCGGTTCCTGCTATACCTGACACATCCACAGCATAAACAGGAGGAGCCTCGGTCGTCGGCACTTCCGTTGTAAGATATGCCGATGCAATAAAACACTCGCTATCATTATAAATCACTCTGCTCCAGTCTTGTGTATACCCTGTTCTTACAACAGAGTTACCGGTGTGAAGTACGGCAAGTACATCTGAATCAGTGCTATGTGAAGCTCTTATATTAACATCAGTAACCGCATACACAGTTTCATTAACATCCTCAAAAGTATATGTAACTTTCTCTGTTGTTACTTCCTCTATAACAGTTGTAACTTCTGTTTCACCGGTTGTTGCCTCTGATTCAGTTGTAACACCGTACTCATCGTCTGCCGTTACCTGCTCAGCATCGTTTTCTTCTAATGATTCTTCTGTCATAATTGTATCATCTTCATAGTTCTTATTATCTGTACATGCACATAACGTTAATACAGCTATACTTATTATCAATAAAAGTTTCTTATGTTTATAATTCATATTCTCCCCTTAATTTTCTGTATCACCAATATTACAAAGTAATCTCCATATAACCGTTTCTGTCAGCAAAGCCGGATTTTTTTAAATATTTTTTATATCCTGTTTCCTGTACAATAATTCTGCAACCGGTTAATGTTTCATCATTCTTTATATATTCCATCAAAAGTCTGCCATAACCTTTGCCTCTATGGGTTTCAGCTATAACAAAATCACACAAATATCCTACTGTTGCCATATCGGTAACTACTCTGGCAAATCCAATCAGTTCTTCGTGCTCAAAAAGTGCATAACATACCGAATGTTCCATAGCTCTTGCAAGTATGCTTGACATAGCAGTCCTTGATGGTGCACCTTGTGATATCAGACTTGACACATCAAGAACATTCATCATTGACTTGTCCTTAGTAATATACACAGAAGATGTGTTTTCTGTCTCTGAACTGCCGTCATTTTGCAGACCGCCTTTGATACGGACCTCTATACTTGACGTATCAAAATCCTCATCAGTTCCTAAATCAATACTTCTCTGCACACTTATCTGCTCTTTTAACCATGCCTCCGCCTCAGCATCATCAGTATCAGCGGTTCTTTGTATGTTATCTTCCTCTGCCTTGATTCTGGCCTTCTCCAGTTCTTCAAGAATCTGTTTTTCATTGAAGGTAACATTCTCTTTAAAAGCAATCGTATCAGCATTCTTTTTATACCAGCTGTATGCTTTTTTAAGTCCTTCAACAAAATCGGTTTCTTTTTTGTAAACAGACTTCATTTTTGAAACATCAAGCACATTATCATAATCATAAAACGGGAAGAATTCTCTAACATTTCTACCGGTCAATTCATAATCATACTCAATAATATCAACCTTGCCGCCTGCTGCCTTTGCACAGGAGTTCACCCACTCTCTCGCCGTAAGGCATTCCTTATTGCCCACATTAAAAATATTAATATTTTCTGTAACATTTTCAACTGCACTAAGAGCAAAATCCGCCAAATCCTGAACATAAATAAACTGAAGTTTAGGATTTGATGACGGAATTATTACAGGTCTGTTTTCTTCAATATGTTTAAAAATAAAACTTTCTCTCTGTACATAATTGTTCTCCCCATATACATAAGGAGGTCTAAGGATAATCAGTTTAGTATCTGTCCACACAAAATGACCGGTATAATAAAACTCCGCCTTTATTTTGTCAGTTCCATAATTCCACCAGTAAGGATTCTCTGCAAGAGAGTCATTCTCTTTGTATGGTATTTCAAGCGTTTTTACATTATAGACCGCACTTGAACTAATAAACAAAAAAGCTTCTATTTTTTCTCTGTCTAAAGCACTGCAAAGCTTCTCTGCCTGTTTGGAATCAAGGCCACAGACATCCACGACTATCTCAAAACTTTTCTGGTATAAAGCTTCTTTTAACAAGGAGCCGTTATCTCTATCACAAATAATCTGGTGGATTCTTTTATCCCAGACAGATACATGTCCTCGATTGAGAACATACACTTCATATCCGCCCTTCAAAAAAGCATCTACTATACTTCTGCCGATAAAATAACTTCCGCCAACAACTAAAACTTTTTTATTCATACGTATCACCCTGTATCTAATTTTTCTGCTGATTAATTTACGCCATAAAATAGTGTACCTTAACCCACTCTCACAGTCAAGTATAACAGTATGGTAAAATCCTGCCTGAACCACTTATATATTTCTCAAATACTCCTGATAGGAAGGTGATATATCTCTAAGCTTTTTTACTATATCTTTAAGTTCATCTACAACAAAATCAGCCTCTTCTTTTGAGTTTTCCTCACTAAAAGTAAATCTTACAGTTCCTCCTGCAATCTCCGGCGTAAGCCCTATGGACTGCAATACATGGGATACTTCCGCCGAAGCTGAATTACATGCAGAACCACCTGAAGCACATATCCCTTTCATCCCCAGCATTATCAGCATTGAACCTCCGTCGATAAACTGAAAACTAAAATTAGCATTATTAGAAATTCTCTCTCTCGGATGACCGTTCAGTCTTGAATAAGGTATCTCCGTCAATACTCTGTTTACAAAATAATCTCTCAGGCCACGGATATACTCTTCTTTTCTATCCAAATCTTTATACGCAAGCTCTGCTGCCTTTGACATGCCCACTATTCCTGCTACATTTTCAGTACCTGCCCTAACTCCCATTTCCTGAGAACCACCGTGTATCAGGGGTTGTAAATCGACACCCTTTCTAATATATAGAAAACCTACTCCTTTAGGGCCTTTAAACTTATGAGCACTTACCGAAATCATATCAGCATTCAGTTCATTCACATTAAGCTTTATATGTCCAAAAGCCTGCACTGCATCTATATGAAAAAGAATCCCTGCCTGTCTTGCTATTATGCCTATTTCCTTTAACGGCTGTATCGTGCCTATTTCATTATTTACCGCCATAACTGAAATGAGAACCGTATCTTTTCTTAAAGCCTTCCGAATGTCTTTAACCTTAACTTTTCCAAACTCATCGGTTCCAACATATGTTATATCATACCCCAGTGACTCCAAGAATTTACATGAGTTTATTACTGCATGGTGCTCAATTACAGAGGTAATGATATGCTTTCCTTTTTTATACAAAGTTATGGCTGCACCTTTTATTGCCCAATTATCTGCCTCGCTTCCCCCTGAAGTAAAAAATATCTCTTCCGGTGCCGCACCAATAATATCGGCAATAGTTTTTCTTGATTTGTCTATTGCCTCTTTACTTATTCCTGCATAATCATATATAGAAGACGGATTACCGAACTTTTCATTGAAATATGGTGTCATTTCTTTAACAACAGAAATATCAGTCTGTGTTGTCGCAGCATTATCAAGATATATTATCTTTTCCATAAAACATATCCCCCGGAAAACACCTTTATAAATACATATTAGTATATGTTTTTCATTGCACTCTTGTGCATTTTATCAGGCAGCAGTTATTGTTTTTACTGCTTAAAGCAAGTTAAACACTATAAAACAGCCCATGAACAAGTCATAGGCTGTTAGAAAAAGCTTTTTAGTTATAATTATGAAAACTTTATTTATTGGTTGGAGTCACTAATAAATCTACAACAGGCGCGTTGTACATAACTTCACTAGAAAGCTTCCATAATATATATTCCCGAATATTAATAAACTGTCACATCTTTTTAAAAGTTTATATTTTGTTTATAATTTAACCAATTTTAGTAAGTAATTGTACCTGAAACATTATACTTATTGTAACGTGTAGTTGTTAATATAGCATAGTTGGTTCCGTCTGCAGTATAGCTTCTTCCGCGTACCGGTGCAGTATAATAAAAACCTCCTCTGTATGACTGTACGAAACAGTTGAAATCTTTATAATCGCTTACAACAGCTGTAGAATTTTCACGAAGATCCAGACTCTTAACACCTATCTCATTTGCAACTATAGTTGCTTCGGTATAATAAACTACTGCAATATAGCCATTTACTTTGCTGACCATTATATTGCTCTCTACCAGTCCGGCTCTTGACTGTATCTCCTTATCTAAATTCACTCCATGAGCAATCAATGCAGCATTCACTTCTTCATTTGTCATAAATACTACATTTTCATATTCCTGCTCTGAATCTGCTGCTGCCATTAACGGCATTGCCATAACAAGTACAAGTATTACACTTAATAATCCAATAATTCTTTTCTTTAAGTTCATATCAAATTTCCTTTCTTACGGTAATTATTCCGGATAAGCAAGTCCATTCAATACGTCAATTAATTGCTCCTGATTTATTGTACCACTCACTATATATATTACACCTTGGTAACAAAACTGTGCTTCTGCAGTCTCACTACCCTGATATATATATGCAGTAAAATTATTGACTCTTACAGTCTCAACATACACCATATCGGCTGCCGTAGATACACCTGCAGTAACTTCTGTATCACTATCATACATTATCGCAGTATATGTTAATTTCTCTTCTTTACCGGCTTCATATGAAAGTGATACCTGCCCCTTATGTAAATCATAATCCACTATATCTGCAGTTTTAAACTCGTACCCTTCCGGGACATACTCCGGAATAAGGATATCAAATTTTTCAACTTCATTTATATCAGTCGTTTCATACCATTCAACATTCATTTTTATAATGTTAGGAAAACCCTTGATATATTTCACAGCTGTATCCTGGTTCATCAACTTTTTTACCCAGCTTTTATATTTAGAATTTTCAATATGAAATATTATGTTTCCCTCTTCTTTGGTAACCCAGCTTGATACAGTATTATTTGTAGATGCAATAACCAGCGCCTGTGCAGATACAAATATAGAAAGAACTATCGTAGCTACTGCAAAGCCGTTCTTACACCTTTTTGAAAACTGTGATTTATGTATTACTTTGTGAAGATGACTATTTCTTCGGTTGCTTGTAAAATGGGTATTGTTTTTGGCATTAAATCTCTCTAGAAACTCTTCATAATCTGACGTATCTATATGCTCATCCTCGTCATATTGTGCAATAAGCTCAACAAGCTTGTCGATCTTATCCTGGTCCATCTCATCGACATTCTTATCTGCTTCATCCATCAAAGCTTCTGTAAGCTCGATTATTTTTTTATTTTTATTCCTTTCATTTTTATTTGTCATTCTGTGCCTCACGCATTCCCAAAATACAAAACATTAACCTTACATAATATACATTCCTAATTATTATTATTTTGTCACACCGGTTTGTATATTTTATATATTTTTTATATTTCGTCAGTTTTTAACTTTGTCTTTAATTTTTTAACCATTCTTGATACACGCATTTTTATATAACTTGGCGTTTTGCCATATATGTCAGCAAGCTCATTGTAAGTATATTTTTCATCATAGTGCCTCATTAACAGCTCATAATCTTCCGATGGCAAAAAAGTCTTTATCGCTGAAAACCTCATACATTCATATTCCGGCTCAACACCTATATCAATTTGTTCCTCAAATGATATACACTCATTATGTTTGCGGTTCATATAATTAAGCTTCTTTGTTTTATTCATAGCAGTAGCGTACATCCAGCCTCTGTATCTTTCATTATCAATCAGCTCATCTGCATGCCTGTAAGCTGCCAAATAAGTCTCCTGCAATATATCTTCTACCAATTCTTTATCATAACTGCAACGATAAACTAATAGTTTTAATTCTTTATACATTTCAGCAAATACTTTCTCAATAAACTGTTCTTTATCCTGCCGGCTTCCCATCGGTATTACTCCCATTCTGCATTTTTCCAATACAAAAAGCTATTTTCCTTCAAAACCTTTCATTTTGCGAAACACCTGCTTAACCACAGAAGCAACCTCTGCTATAAGCATAATCTCTCTATCAGTACAATCTCTCAACTCACTGATGTAGATATTACTAAATGCCGCGCCGGATTTTACCAGAGAATCACATAGCAATTCATCCGCCGACACCTCTAACGCATTTGCAATATATACTAAGGTAGTTAAACTTGGAACTGTATTCCCGGTTTCTATATGTGAAATGTGGGTTGTACATATACAGGCCAGCTCAGCAAGTTTTTCCTGAGATAGATTTCTTTGCTTTCTGTATGTTCTGATTCTGCTTCCCAAAGCTTTATAATCCATCGACATAAGTTTACACCTCTCTACATTTTTATATATTGTATGTGTAAACCAGTCACATATTAATAGCCTGAAAATGCAATCCGACCAAATAATACATATTTTGATGTATTAATGGAATTTTTGTACTGGAATATTTTTCTTATATCATGTTTTAATACTGCAAACTTTCTTAAACATAATTTCTCCTAACACTATAGTGTTTTTATTATGCGTTTCATTTGCTTGCATATATTTCTTCTCTATTATTT
>JAZULV010000062.1:0-20674 GCA_045603305.1 Lachnospiraceae bacterium
TCTGCAGCCATTTCTTTTGAAAATAGAATAAGCCAGCCTGTCCGCTGACCTATTCCTTAACATTTTTATTGTAACCCATGAACACTCTTATACTCATATGCGTATTCGGAGGGTAACGGAACTTAGTCTTTCACAAAAAAAGAAAAGTACTCCTTTGCTCTGTTTTGCATGCATAAAAACACAGAACCGTAATTAAATTTTACATCATTACGTCGCTTAATACAAGAAAAACTTCCGTTTTCCCCCTTGAAAACAGAAGTTAATCTCTCATCTGGATGTTAGTTTTACATCCAGAAGTTACTTTTTCATTTCACCAAAACTTTTTTCTTTCTTTTTTCTTTTATTCTATCGTAAGAAAATCCATATCAAAAAGTGACATCTGGTTTGACATCGGCAAATCTCCGAGCAGGCCTAAATCGTGCATCAAATCTGCGGTGGACTTTCCGGTCTTGCTTCTTTGCATGAAATCTTCCACAGAAAGATACTTTCCACCCTTTGATGCCTGTTCAATGGCCTCGGCATTCTTTATTCCCATGCCTTCTATTGATACCAGTGAAGGCATTATCTTACCGTCAATTATCTGGAATCGGTCTGCCTTTGCCCTATAAATATCAATTGGCAAGAATTCAAAGCCTCTCGCGTACATCTCCTGCACTATTCGCATGTCCTTAAATACATCCTGTTCCTTGTTTGACAAGGTATCCTTACGCTTCTTGTAGTCGGCAAGGTAATACTCCAGCTTGTCCCTGCCGCGGCACATAAGTTCATAAGAAAAGCCAGTTGCTCTTACGCTAAAATAAGCGGTGTAATAGGCAAGAGGATAAAAGACCTTACAATAGGCAATGCGCCACGCCATCATTACATAGGCTGCTGCATGGGCCTTCGGGAACATATATTTAATCTTGTTACAGGAGTCAATGTACCACTGAGGTACATCATGATTCCTCATCTCCTCTTCCCAGGCCGGTTGCAGACCTTTACCTTTTCGTACCTTCTCCATAATATCAAAGGACAAGCCCTTATCCATACCTTTGTTAATAAGATAAACCATGATATCATCTCGGGTACAGATGGCGGTCTGAATTGTCGCAGTTCCCTCTAAGATAAGGGTCTGGGCATTGCCCAGCCACACGTCGGTACCATGGGAAAGTCCGGCAATACGCACCAAATCAGAGAAACACTGAGGCTTAGCCTCAATTAACATCTGCATGGCAAAGTCAGTACCAAACTCCGGTATACCAAGAGCACCAAGTTTACAACCTCCGATATCCTCAGGGGTAATACCAAGAGCTGATGTATTTTGGAACAGGCTCATTACCTCTTTGTTATCAAAAGGAATATGTATCATATCTATGCCCGTAAGCTCTCCAAGCCTCTTAATCATGGTAGGATCATCGTGTCCGAGAATATCAAGCTTCAAAAGATTATGATCTATCTTGTGATAATCAAAATGAGTAGTTGTAATATTACTCTTCACATCATTTGCCGGACGCTGTATCGGTGTGAAGGAATATATCTTCTCACCGTGAGGAAGTACAATTATACCTCCCGGGTGCTGTCCGGTAGTTCTTCTTACACCCACGCAGCCGGTAACAATTCTTCCGATTTCGCAGTTTCGCTTTCTAATGCCTCGTTCCTCGTAATATTTCTTTACAAATCCAAAGGCAGTTTTATCTGCAAGCGTACCTATGGTTCCTGCCTTAAATGTGTGACCTTTACCGAACAATACTTCCGTATAGGCATGGGCCTTCGCCTGATACTCACCGGAAAAGTTAAGGTCGATATCCGGCTCTTTATTTCCCTTAAATCCGAGGAAGGTCTCAAATGGTATGTCAAAACCTTCTTTTTTAAGCTGGGCACCACACTGAGGACATATCTTATCAGGCATGTCACAACCGGCACCACCGGCGTACTTCCTTACGTCTTCCGACTCAAAATCATAGTAGTGACACTCACTGCAGTAGTAATGAGGACTAAGAGGGTTAACCTCGGTTATTCCGGCCATCGTAGCTACAAAGGACGAACCAACAGAACCTCTCGAACCTACTAAGTACTCATCTTCCATAGACTTACTAACCAGCCTCTGGGCAATAATATACATAACCGCAAAACCATTGCTAATAATAGAGGTAAGTTCTCTTTCAAGTCGCTCAACAACTATCTCCGGCAGCTCATCACCGTAGATTTCATGGGCTCTCTTATAGCACATCTCTCGTAAATCCTTGTCAGAGTTTTCGATTACAGGAGCACACTTATCCGGACGCACCGGGGCAACATAATCACACATATCCGCAATAAGATTTGTATTGGTTATTACTACTTCCTTTGCCTTTTCACTGCCCAAATACTCAAACTCTTCAAGCATTTCCTCGGTAGTCCTAAGATAAAGTGGTGCCTGGTCATCTGCATCCTTAAAGCCCATACCTGCCATAATAATTCTTCGATATACTTCATCCTCCGGGTCAAGGAAATGCACGTCACAGGTCGCAACTACAGGCTTCTTAAACTGCTCACCAAGGCTTACTACCCTACGGTTTAAATTGCGTAAATCTTCTATGGAATTATAAGCGAATTTATCGCTGTTAATCATAAACTGGTTGTTACCCACTGGCTGTATCTCAAGATAATCGTAAAACTTCACTATTCTTGATATTTCAGCATCGGAAGCTTCACGAATAAGTGCCTGAAGAAGCTCTCCTGCCTCACAGGCTGAACCAATAATCAGTCCATCTCTGTGCTTTTGCAAAACACTCTTTGGTATACGAGGTCTGTTAGCATAATATTCAATGTGTGACTTCGATACAAGATTATAAAGATTAACCCTGCCCATCTCATTCTTAGCCAGAATAATTACATGGTAGGTCGGCATCTTTTTCACTGCTTCCATATCCATGGCACTAAGAGAATTGACTTCGTCAAGATTTGTTATCTTCATATTTTCAAGCTTCTCAAGAAGTTTTACAAATATATGTGCCGTAGCCTCCGCATCATCTACTGCCCTGTGGTGATTTTCTAAAGACACATCCAATGCCTTCGCAACCACGTCCAGCTTATACTTACTAAGCTCAGGTAAAAGCACTCTTGAAAGGCCTACAGTATCCACATATGTAGGAGCAAAATCCAAGCCTAAAAGTCTTGCATTGTGTTCTATGAAGCCCATATCAAAATCTGCATTGTGGGCAACCATTACTGCACCCTCGGCAAACTTAAGAAACTCCGGAAGCACTTCCTCGATAGACTTCGCACCAATAACCATGGAATCATTGATACCGGTAAGCTTCTCAATATTATAAGGTATCGGTTCATTAGGATTTACAAACACTGAGTACCTGTCAACAATCTTTCCTGCCTCAACCTTTACCGCCCCAATCTCAATAATCTTGTTCTTAACTGAACTAAGACCGGTGGTCTCTATATCAAACACCACATATCCGGACTTGAGGGACTGACCTTCACTTCTGATAGCAATATCCTTCAAATCGTCAACCAGATATCCCTCAACACCATAAATCATCTTAAATGAATCATTCTTTTCCAGTGCGTGAGCTGCATCCGGGAAGGCCTGCACACAGCCATGGTCCGTTATCGCAATACTTGTATGTCCCCAAGCCTTGGCACGCTTTATAATAGCCTTAACATCTGTAACACCGTCCATATCGCTCATCTTTGTATGGCAATGAAGCTCAACTCTCTTATTCACGCTGTTGTCCATCCTCTTTGAAGTAAAGTCAGCAGCCTTTCTGACACCTCTAATAGAAGATATGGTCAATTCACCATCAAATCTATCAATAGTTGTAACTCCCTTTATTTTCACAAAATTATCAGGCTTCACTGCAGCATTGGCAGCATCCACATCCTCAGGATTAACAAACATCTTAACAGTTATGGTATCTGTGAAATCAGTTACATCAAAAATAAATATAGACGAACCGCTCTTAATAACCTTTGTTTCAAGATTAAGCACCTTGACGCAGACGATAACCTCTCCCATCTCCTGAGTAATCTGCTCTAACTTTGTAATCTCTTCATCTTCAAAATCATTTCCAAAAAGCACATCATCATGCTTGGTAAACTTCTTCTTTGCAGATCTGCCTTCCCATGCCTTGCTCTTATCAAAGGATTTAGAACTACCCTTTGAACCGCTGCCTTTTTTATTTCCCAGAGAAAGATTTGGTTTCTCTTCTTCAGTTTTTTCAGACTTATTCAGACTGCTGGCAGATACTACGCTTGCCGCCTGTCTGGATACCATGAGTTCATTTTCCTTGGCATAGGAATAAGCATGACCTTTAAAGGTGTACCTCACCTCAATGCTAAGTCCGCACCTGTCGTTAAAAACCTTCTCTAAATATTCTTTGATTTCCTCTGCCCTGCTTCTGGCAACTATATCATCATCAAGCCTCAGTGATATTACTCCGTCAGAAAATTCTATGTCTGCCTTGTTGTATATGTTAAAAACTACAAGGCTGTACATTTTAAGCTCAAGCTCAATACTCTCTGCGTAATTCTCAAAAACTACCTGAGGTGTATAAAGACTAGACAACTTAAATTTTTCTATAATCTTTACTTCAGTCTTTCGGTCAGGAAAGAACTGCTTTTTGATATTTGCCTCAAGATTGTATATGTACTTCTTAGGTACCAGTCTTTCACAGAGCATATATATACGAAGGGAGCTCCTATCCCTCGACGATACCACCTTGTCAATGGTAACATGGTCTAAAAGCTCCTTTAAATCATCTCCAACATCTAATGTAGGGAGAACCTCCCAGAATTGTCTGGCCATATTATCCGCCATCCTTCCGTAACTATATCAATGATACCAAAATATCATCCATTCTATCTCAATTATTTGCCCCAGTTATCAAGCTCTGCCTTAAGTGCTGATAAAAGCTCTGCCTCAGGAAGCTTTCTTACTATTTCGCCCTTCTTAATAAGAAGTCCTTCGCCAACGCCTCCGGCAACACCCAGATCAGCTTCCTTCGCCTCTCCGGGACCATTAACAACGCAGCCCATAACTGCAACCTTTATATTAAGGTGGTCATAACCGGCTACCATGGTTTCTACATCATTGGCAAGCTTTATTAAATCAATCTTGGTTCTTCCACAGGTCGGACAAGACACAACCTCAATGCCGCCCTTACGAAGTCCGAGAGTTCTTAAAATAAGCTTTGCTGACTTTATCTCTTCAACAGGGTCTCCGGTAAGCGATACTCTTATAGTGTCACCAATTCCCTGACCTAAAATCAATCCAAGACCTACTGAAGACTTGATATTTCCTGAGAACAATGTACCTGACTCAGTGATACCTACATGCAGAGGATAACAGGTCTTATCTGCAATAAGCTCATGAGCCTTTGCACACATAAGCACATCAGAGGACTTTATACTGATAACAATATTATTAAAGTCCATATCCTCCAACATCTTCACCTTACCAAGGGCACTCTCAACAATACCTTCAGCGGTTACACCGTTGTACTTTGCAACAAGCTCCTTCTCTAAAGAACCGCTGTTTACACCAACGCGAATCGGCACACCATATTCCTTTGCCTTATCAACTACTGCCTTAACTCTTTCTTCTGAACCAATATTACCCGGATTAATTCTAATCTTATCAGCACCATTCTCAATAGCTGCTATCGCCATCTTGTAATCAAAATGAATATCTGCTACTAAAGGAATGTGTATTCTTGACTTAATCTTACCAATAGCCTCTGCAGCTTCCTGGGTCGGCACGGTACATCTTACAATCTCACAACCTGCTTCTTCAAGCCGGAGTATCTGGGCAACCGTAGCCTCTACATCTTCAGTTCTTGTATTGGTCATAGACTGGATAAGTATATCATTACCTCCGCCTATAACTCTGTCTCCGATACGAATTACCTTAGTATTGTCTCTGTACATCATAAACCTCCATGTCATGGTTAACATAACCAGTTACGAAACACATCTTCAAAGCTTATGTTTCACACTATACGTCAGAAATTATCGAAATAATTTGAAAATATCATTAAACATTATCAGTACCATAAGCGCAAGCAATAATATAAATCCAATACCATTAATCATGCCTTCTTTGTCTCTGTCCATTGGCTTGCGTCTAATCAGCTCAATTATTATAAATAAAAGTCTTCCGCCATCTAAAGCCGGAATCGGAAGCAGGTTCATAATACCGAGATTAGCGCTTAAAAGCACTGTTAAATTTAAAAGATTCGCAATTACATATTTGATACCATCTGCACTGCTTTGCTCAACAACAGTATCAATCATCGACACCATACCTATCGGTCCCGAAACCTCTGACACACTTACCGCCCCTGTAAATAATAATTTAAAGGATACGATTACATTCTCAATAGAATAACGTACTTCTGCCAGAGCAAATCTTAATGTCTTAAATATGCCTGCACTTTCTCTGTAATATGATGCATCAAAACCAATTGTCTTTTCTGTAACTAGAGTTGGTGTTATGCTCAATTCTATAGCTTCGCCATCTCTTTCAATTACAAAATCTATAGCAGCTCCACCGGTTTCATTCTCTATGAAATAATTGTAAACATCTTCTCCTGTGCTTACACTGGTTCCGTTAACTGAAAGAATCAAATCACCGGCTTTAAGTCCTGCCGCCTCTGCCGGTGTACCTTCATAAATCACATTAAGTGTTGCCGGCTCGGTATTTGCTGAATAACCTATACCAATCTGATATTTCTCATAAGATGTATTGTAAGTAACAGTATATTCTTTGCCTTCGCGCTCATACACTATCTCTACTTCATCTGATATCTCATTTGTCAAAAGGTAAAGTTCTATATCCTTACCCATTACGATGTTCTTGCCATCTATTGACTTAATTATATCACCACTTTGTATACCGGCTTCGCTTGCACCATATCCGTCATACACATTATATACCGCAGGAACATTAACTCCCATAAACCCTAAAAGAACTGATGCCAGCACAAAGGCAAGTACAAAGTTAAATGCCGGACCTGCAAATACCACCGCAAATCTTGCCAATGGTGACTTATTATTAAAGGCATCCTCTGCATCATTCTCTTCGTCTTCTCCAACCATCGCACATGAACCACCAAATGGTATAAGTTTCAATGAATACTTAGTACCATGCCAGTCGAAGCTGAATAACCTCGGTCCCATACCGATAGAAAATTCAATAACTCCGATACCACACTTCTTGGCAACAATAAAATGTCCAAATTCATGTACAGTTACAAGTACACCCAGTATAAGCAGTGTATAAATTATACTCATTACATCCTCCATGTTTTCAATTCAAAACCCTAATTTATAAATTGAAGTCATTTGCTGCTTTACAGCTTACTCCTATAACTAAACAGGCTTCTAAACTGTTAAAACTTACTTTCTAAAAATTCATATGCTGAGGCTTCTGTTTCAAGAATCTCCTCAACACTTGGTGATTCAATCACCTTATGGTTATCCATTGCTTCACCGATAAGTCTTGCAATGTCAAGATAACTAATTTTTCTGTCTAAGAACTTCGCAACAGCCCATTCATTAGCTGCATTAAATACCGTAGGAAGAGAACCTCCGGTTCGTCCTGCCTCATAGGCAAGTCTTAATGCCGGGAAATTCACCATATCCGGTGCTTCAAAGGTTATGCCTTTAAGTGCAAAGAAATCAAGTCGGTCATCCGGAAGGTATCTTCTCTCAGGATAATACAAAGCATACTGAATAGGTATCTTCATGTCCGGAGTACCAAGCTGAGCCATAACTGCGCCATCCTTAAACTGCACCATGGAATGAATAACACTCTGCGGCTGAACTACAACCTGCACATCATCCACATCCACATCAAAAAGCCACTTAGCTTCTATAACTTCAAGCCCCTTATTTGCCATGGTAGAAGAATCAATGGTAATCTTTCTACCCATAGCCCAGTTAGGATGTTTTAAGGCATCCTCAACCCTGATATCCTTCATCTGCTCTATAGTGCGTCCTCTGAAAGGTCCGCCGGAAGCAGTAAGTAATATTTTCTCTATTTCATTGCACTGTTCACCATTTATCGACTGGAATATAGCACTATGCTCACTGTCTACCGGCAATATTCTTACATTGCACTCCTTTGCCAGCGGCATAATAATATGTCCCGCAGTTACCAGTGTCTCCTTGTTTGCAAGGGCGATGTCCTTACCTGCCTTCATTGCCGCTATGGTAGGTCTTATGCCAATCATACCTACAACTGCTGTAACTACAATCTCAGCAGAAGGCTCGGTAGCAGCCTCTATCATACCCTCCATGCCGGACACAACCTTAACTGATAAATCACTAACCTTTGCCTTAAGCTCCTTTGCCTTCTCTTCATCCCAGACTGCAACAACCTTAGGTGAAAACTCTCTAATCTGTTCTTCAAGCTTTGCTATATTACTTCCTGCGGCAATCGCAGTAACTTCAATATCTTTATTATTTCTTACTACCTCAAAGGTCTGGGTACCTATTGAGCCTGTAGAACCAAGAATAGCTATCTTCTTCATGTGAATCCTCCATGTTTTCATTAACAAGAATAGTGATGAAACTCTTCTCCTCAGATCTAGCTCACACTAATCTCCTGCCGTGTATGTAATTGTATTATTGTTGTAAGCCACACAATACCAACGTGTCACTAAGTTTACAACAGCCTCTACAATCATTGTTCTACAAGATTTTATCCCGGCAAATTAAATAATTTAAAAATCTCAGTTCCATTCATAAGAATCAATATAGTATAGAATATACCCGGTGCAACAAATATAACACTGTCAAATCTGTCAAGTATACCGCCATGTCCCGGAATAAGCTTTCCATAATCCTTAATATCGTTGTTACGCTTGATTGCTGATGCAGCCAAATCACCTATCATGGAAATAAGTGAACCCACAACGCAGATAATTGCACAGCCAAGTACCGGGTTAGGGAGCACATTAATAAGCTGCTCCTTAAACACTAAAGCAAATATCACACCTAGAAGTGCTGAACCAACAACTCCGCCAACTGCACCTTCAACTGACTTCTTAGGACTAAGCTTCGGTGACATCTTGTGCTTTCCAATGAGCATACCCACTGCATATGCACAGGTATCGCATCCCCATGAAGCAAGGAACACTAACCACACAAGATAACCGCCATCAAGCATTCTGATTCTGAAAATATATGACAGCATAACACTTACATAGAACAAGCCAAAGAACACCATCATAACCTGATTAGAGTTAAACTTAGGATAAGCAGCTACATAAATAATCATAAGTAACATCAGATAGGCTACAAAAAAAACAGCCGGAATCACATCTGCCTCGGTTCCTCTTGCGACATAAGCAATAAAGTAATAAACCACAGTAAATATATATGATATTATTCCCAATGCATTCTTTTCGCAACCGACTATTTTATTAAGTTCATAAACACCTATAAGTGATACCACCGTAAGTCCGCCCAAAAGCACCGGACCTCCAAAATAAAGAAGTAATCCTGCTATAATAACCAGTGCAATTCCACTGATAAGTCTTGTCTTAAACATTTATAACGCCTCCGAATCTACGCTCTCTTTTGTTGTACTGCTCTATCGCCTTAATAAGCTCTTCCTTATTGAAATCAGGCCAGAGCACTTCCGGAAAATAAAACTCAGCATACGCCAACTGCCATAAGAGGAAGTTAGAAAGTCTCTGCTCTCCACTGGTTCTTATAAGCAAATCCGGATCCGGAACACCGGCAGTATCAAGATATGATGAAATCAAATCTTCATTCACTTCATCAAGAGTGATTACACCGTTCTTGTAATCTTCAAGCATCTTCTTTGTGCTTCTTACTATCTCATCACGACTTCCATAATTAACAGCCATAATGAATGTAAGTCCTGTATTATTCTTGGTAGACTCCACAAGCTGGGTAATAGCCTCTGCAATATCCGGCTCAAATCTACTCTTCTCACCAATCATCTTGACTATAATATTGTTTTCAGCAGCAGTCTTCATAAGCTTCTTAGCATAATATCTGAACAGCTGCATAAGTGCTGATACCTCATCTTCAGAACGTTTCCAGTTCTCTGTAGAGAACGCATACACACTGAAATAGTTTATCCCCATCTTTGAAGCTTCTTCAAGTACAACCTCTAATGCCTTACAGCCTTCCACATGCCCTGACTTACGAGGCAAACCTCTCATCTTCGCCCATCTTCCGTTACCATCGAGAATTACTGATACATGATTTGGTATTTTTAATCCTTGTAATCTTTCTTCCATAATCTCTCCCAAAAATAAAGACTGCCGCAAAACTAATATGCTTAAAATATATTTTACAGCAGCCCATTATATTTTATTATTTCAGTTCAGAACCCTTGAAAGATAAAAAACAGAAACGTGAAAATTTACTCTCAAGGGGCTGTTTTTTATTCAAGGGGCTTAACGCCCCGATAGTCGCAGACATAAGCTGCAAAGCAGAGAACAGCCTCCTTTGAGGCGGTCTGTGACTTAGGGTTCTGAATAGTTGAATTTTATCATAAAACCAACTTATACAGTAAGAATATCTGCTGACTTCTTCTCAACTTCCTTATCAATCAAAGCCACATATTTATCTGTAAGCTTCTGAATCTTATCCTCGCCTGACTCTAATTCATCCTCTGTAATGTCGCCTGCTTTATTCATCTTCTTTAAAGCATCATTGGCATCTCTTCGGATATTACGAACAGCAACCTTCGCATTGTCACCCTTCTTCTTAACATCCTTAGACAATTCCTTTCTTCTGTCCTCTGTCATCTCAGGGAACACAAGTCTTATCACCGTACCGTCATTACTAGGATTGATTCCGAGGTCTGATGTCATAATAGCCTTCTCAATAGCCTTGATAAGAGACTTATCCCAAGGCTGGATTAATAACATTCTTGGTTCAGGCACGCTGATATTACCTACCTGCTGAATAGGAGTAGCAACTCCGTAATAATCAACCTTAATCTTATCTAATACATGCGGATTAGCTCTGCCTGCACGAATTGTACTGAAATCGCTCTTTAAAACATTCACTGTCTTCTCCATCTTCTCTTCATAAGTTAATAATAATTCTTCCATAATATATCCTCCATATCGCTTAATTATTATATTTCTTCATAACTTTGTGCACTGTAAGATTATACAACTCTGTCGCACACTATACTTTTACTTATACAGTTACCTTAGTTCCGGTTATAATTCCCTTCATCGCATTGGCAATGGAATTCTCTTCATTAAGACCAAACACTGCCATCGGCACCTTGTTCTCCATACACATAATTGATGCTGTAAGGTCAACCACCTGTAACTTCTTATCGATTACTTCCTGGATGTGAACCTCGTCATACTTTTTAGCATCAGGATTAGTCTTAGGATCGCTGTCGTATACTCCGTCAATAGACTTCGCAAGAAGTATAATATCTGCATCCATCTCAATAGCTCTGAGTACAATGCCTGTATCTGTTGAGAAATAAGGATGTCCTGTTCCACCTGCAAAGAATACTACCTTACCTGCTGCAAAGCATTCATTCGCCGCATCCTTTGAGAAAAGCTTAGTCATGGTACCACAGGCAAATGGTGTAAATATCTCTGTCTTCATGCCTGCCGCACGGAACATCTCTGATACATAAATACAGTTCATAACTGTAGCAAGCATACCAATCTGGTCAGCCTTAGTTCTGTCAATATCATTGCTGGAACGTCCTCTCCAGTAATTACCGCCACCGATAACAATACCTACCTCGCAGCCTTCGTCAACTGACTGCTTCACCTGTCTTGCAACTTCCCTGACTACTTCCTCGTCATATCCTGACTTATCTTTCTTCGCAAGTGCCTCTCCACTCAACTTAAGTAAAACTCTCATCATCACACCTCGCTATATACTCGGAACCAAGCCAAAATAGTCTCACTATTATACAATAAAACACTATGCGTTAACCAAGCTTTGCGCATAGTGTCTTTCTGTGCATGCTCAATCCGTCTACTATGTGTATATCATACCACATTTTTTGAAAAAGTAAATGGTGATTGGCTACTCAATATTATGTCTGTTGCTGTTGCTTTATTTCCATTTCTTTTAATACGCTTATCCCAAGCGGTACTGCAAGTGCGAACGAAAACACATCCGCTACCGCCTGACACACTTCTACACCCCCAAGCCCAAATATTCTCGGAAGTATTAATATAAGCGGCACAAAGAATAACCCCTGCCTTGCCATCGCAACTATTGATGCCCTTACCGTCTTTCCAATAGACTGCATCATCATGTTACTGGTTACTATCCAGGCATTGAGTGGGAAGAATACCACCTGCCATCTGAGTGCTGCTGTAGCGACTTTAATAACCTCAGGATCATCTTTTCTAAAAAGTGCCGCCAGATGGGGAGCAAATATCCAGATAATAACTGAAATTAATATTAAAAACATTGTACCGTATTTTACACAGAACCAAAAGCCCTGACGGACTCTCCCATAAAGCTTGGCGCCATAGTTAAATCCACAGACCGGCTGGAAGCCCTGACCAAAACCAATTAAGGCCGAATTTGCAAACATCACTATTCTTGTAACAATAGACATGCCGGCAATTGCTGCATCTCCATAAACTCCCGCCGCATTATTAAGTAACATAGTTGCGATACTGGCAAGTCCCTGACGGCAAAGAGAAGGAAGACCGCCCTTAAATATCTCTGAAACATAATAGAAAGATATTTTAACTCTCGATAGCTTTATCTGTATTCCGCCACTGAAATGATTACATATCAGAAGAATCACCAAAGAAATCATCTGGCTTAAGCTGGTTGCCAGCGCAGCACCACTAACCCCCATATCAAACACAAAGATAAATAAAGGGTCAAGCACAATATTAAGCACAGCCCCCGATACTACACCAATCATTCCGTAAAATGCATTCCCCTGAAATCTGAGCTGATTGTTAATTACAAAAGAAGATGTCATAAAAGGAGCACCTATTAATATTAACCTTAAATATTCAATTGCATAAGGAAGTACCGTGTCTGTTGAACCAAGTAAGATGGCAAGAGGTTCTATAAATACAAGACCAAATACTGCAATACACACACCACAGATAAGTGACAGCACAAATCCGGTAGATGCCATGGTAGAAGCCTCTTCTATATCACCACTGCCGAGTCTTCTTGAAATAAAATTCCCTGAGCCATGGCCAAACAGGAAACCCAACGCCTGGATAAGTGCCATAATTGAAAAGGACACTCCTACCGCAGCCGTTGACTGGGTATCAATCTTACCCACAAAAAAAGTATCCACCATATTATAAAATGAGGATATGAGCATACTTATTATTGTCGGCACCGCCAAAGTAGTAATAAGCTTTGGCACCGGTGTCTCGGTCATATATATTCTTTTTTGCTCCTGCTCCATTGCTTTCATAAACCTGCTGCACCTCTGTACTAATAATATACTGTCAATTATTAAGGTATCAAAAGTATTTAGTTTTATGCACATACTCATCTGACACCACTTAATAAAATATTATATCAAAATCCGTAAAAATTGCAAAGAATATCAAATCCCGGCAATGCAACAAGGCTGCCGGTTATAAAACCAGCAGCCCTGCTGTTAGAGAGGATAATTAATATTTAAATGCTGAACCATTTACATATACATTTTCACATTTAATGTTATAAATGCTGTAACCTCTGTTCTGTGATACCCAGTAATCCCAAACTCTGTGTCCGGCATTTGTACTTGATGTAATCTGAATATTTCTAAGGGTTACATCGTGAATTGTACCTGTTCCGTCCCAGTTATGAGCCCATGCTGATGAGCCGCCAAAGTCTGTTGGGTAACATGTTGTGAAGTCTAACCATAAATTCCAACCATCACCCTGTCCAGGTCTGCAGTCTTCCATTGTTACATTTTCCCACTTAACATTGAAAATCTCAGCGTTATCACCGTTGTGAATACTGATTGCAGCCTTATGAAGAGCATGAATAACATCAATGTTAGTAAACTCAACTGTATGAATCTCAGGATTTGAATTATATCCGCCATAACCGGCATTTGTCTCAACACCAAGTTCCATAGCCTGTGCTAAGTCTGTCCAGAATACTACATTATCACAATATACATGATGTGTATTATTGTTTGAATAATTCTTAAGAACTACACCGTCATCCCATGTACGGATGAAACTGTTCTTAACATATACATAACTTGATGACTGGATTGATACACCATCACCATTAGGTCTTGCTGATACAATCTTAATGTTATCAAGAGTTACATTACTTGAGTTGTAAATCTGGTAATTCCAGCAGCTTGAGTTAAGAACCGCAACACCGCTTACGGTAACATTACTTGCAAATTCAATTGACATTGGGTACTGTCCGTTTGAGCCGCCCCATGTGTCCATATGACTCTGGTCAATAATACCACGGCCACATACCTTTGAACCTGTCTGGCAGAATACTCTTCCGTATACTGCACCGCCACCCTCAATATAAAGAGTCTGGCCATTACCTACTGTAATATTCTCATAACGTGCCTGTCCGCTTGAAACCTTAATTACGTTGCCTGAAGGAGCATTTTCAATAGCACTTGCGAATATCATAATCGCATCTGTAAGGTTGCCGTTAAGTTCTACTGAATACTGTCCTGCCTTTGTAATTGAGAATGTAATATATGATGTATTACCGCTTCTTGTTATTGTAGGCTTTATTCCATCTCCAACCGGACGAACAGTTGCACTGTTTACACTATAGTTAACTGTAAGAGTAACCTTTGCTGTGCCCTCAAAGTCGAAGATAGCAACTCTTGCTGATGATAACTGTGGGTAATATCCTACCCATGTATGAGTGTTGTTAACTGTTGTATCAAATACACCAACTGATACGCCGTTTGCGCTCATTGATACATTTGATGACTTTGTCTTACCGCTTGGTACGTTGTAACCAACAACTCTTCCGTCAGCACTTGAACCTGAATCAGGTATTACAGGTGCCTCTGTAGAAGGCTGAGATGTATTTCCGCCTGAGCTTGAACTACCACTAATCTTCTCGCCTGCTGCTGATTCAGCTGATGACTGGGAAGTATAAAGTGTTTCTGCATTATTCTTGTAAACTACAAAATATGTACCATTTCCGGAGATTGTTCCAAATATCTTATCACATCCGGTTCCACCTCCGGTCTGCTGAATATATCCTGTAAGTCCGGAAGCATTAATATCAAGCTTCCACCAGTTGTTTGTGCCGCTTACCTTTGTAAACGCATCACCCGGCCATGAGTTTGTTGAATATCCGTTCCATGACCAAAGATATGCACTTGACCAGCCGCTTCCATAGAAGTAAATAGTAATACCTGTCTTGTTATTCTCTACTGCAGGTGCCTGGGTTGGTGCCTGTGTCGGAGCCTGGGTCGGTGCCTGAGTTGGTGCCTGGGTTGGTGCCTGAGTTGGAGCCTGTGTAGGTGCCTGGGTCGGTGCCTGTGTCGGAGCCTGGGTTGGTGTCTGGCTTGAAGTTGAACCACTAATCTTCTCCCCTGCTGCTGACTCAGCTGATGACTGGGAAGTATAAAGTGTTTCTGAATTATTCTTATAAACTACAAAATATGTACCGTAACCTGAAATTGTACCAAAGCTTCTGTCACAGCCGGTTCCACCTCCGGTCTGCTGAATATATCCTGTAAGCTGTGAAGCATTAACAGAAAGCTTCCACCAGTTGTTTGTACCGCTTACCTTTGTAAATGCATCACCCGGCCATGAGTTTGTTGAATATCCGTTCCATGACCAAAGATATGCACTTGACCAGCCGCTTCCGTAAAAGTAAATTGTTATACCAGACTTGTTATTCTCTACTGCAGGTGCCTGGGTTGGTGCCTGAGTTGGGGCCTGTGTAGTCGGTGCCTGTGTTGATGGCTGTGTATTTTCTTTTACTGTTTCAACTACCCACTTTGCACTGCTCCAGTCCATATTAATATTGCCTGACTGAGCTTTTCCGTTAAGGTTCTCAACATGAATATACTGTGAACGCTGCCAGAAATTATTAAATCTAACTTCGCCATTTCCGGCGTCACTCTTTAACCATCTTGCGCTGCACCAGTCCATATTAATATCGCCACACTGTACATATCCGCGCAAGTTCTCTATATGCATATAATCACCAGTAGCACGGTTCTTAATTCTTATTGAACCGTCTGATACATTAATAAACTGCCACTGGGAGTTCTGGTTGGATGCATCAACTTTACCATAATCAACTCTATCGCCATTCTGGTAGAGATATGTCTGCTGCCATACATTCTTAATTCTGACATAATCAGACGCTGCTTCTGCCTGTGAATACTTCATCGCCGGTAAAAGCTGAATTACCATTGCAATCATAAGTATTGCTGCTAAAACGTTTTTTAACCTCTTCGATCTCATAAATAATACCATCCTTTCCCATAATCGAATTTATTAATTATTACTCCTGCACATTATTTTTGTGCATTGATAAATACCACTTATGGATTAAGTCTAGCATTTAATAAAACGTTTTTCAACTTGGCAAAATGGCATTTTTTAACCAATCTATATCGTTTAAGTTATAAGCAAAAATTGAAACTTGCACAAATCAGCTGAAACGTTTTACTTTTCATAGTACTTTCTCATAAATATTGATAATAAAAATTGTGCATTTTTAAAACGTTTTTACATCTTATAAAACTATTACTCATTTCATATTTACTTTTATTCATTTAACCACAGTTTATAAATTTCTTACACTACACACATGTCTAACAGTAAAATTTAATTGTATCCTAAATCTATAGGCTAAATATTTATCTAAACAGTGACTTTGTTTTTTATATATTGTATAATATGCTTATAAAAACAAAATCTTTTATCAGACAAGATTATACTTACAATTATTCTATGAATCAGTATTATCCTATGCGGTACACCATAGCACTTAAATATAACCCCAAAATTACTACATATATACGAAGAGGTGACGAAATGAAATCGAGAATTATTGGTATCGGAATTGCATGTGCTGCCATCCTAATTATGTGTATTACCATACTAAAACACATAGCTGCGAAAACACATCACGACACTGAACCTGAAGATATTGAAGACGGCGGTGTTGTCATTAATCAAAGCGGTAACAAAGCACCAAAGGTCATTGAATCTAATAAAATCGTAGAGTTTAACTGTGACTTTTCCCTGATAAGTGACATGGAGCCGGGCGAACTGCAAAACAACACATACCAGCTTAGTGCTGTTATAAAAGATAATGTTGTCACAGGCAGTATCAAATGGCACGACCACTATGGTACCGGTAACAGTTATTCTTTTGAAACTGACAGTACCTTTATGACTAAACTGCAGAAGATTATTTCAAAGCACAACCTGGCAAAGCACAACGGTTACTGCCATGTGGTGAGCGGACTGCCTGATATGTACGGTTCGTCTCTTAATGCAGAGTATGCGTCCGGTGAATCCATTTACGCCCACGATAACCAGGATTGTTTTTTGAACTATGAAGCAATGAACGAACTTGTCTCCCTGTTCACATTATTTATCGACAATTAGTATAAACCAGACATATTCGAGGTGACTTTTATGGCTATCAATTTACATATGAATTTGTATAAAAGTATTAATACACAGTCAAAATGGACACAGATGACGTTAAGTCGAACCCACATGAATGCGGCACTGTGCTTCAATCTTTGTTTTACTTACGACAACGCAGAAAGATTGACCTTTATGGGATATTTCACTGACAAAGACGGCACGAAATATGATTATCAAAACAATGTTATCCTATCCGAAAAAGCTACAAACGCACTGTGTAGCTTAAAACCACACACCCTTCCCGGAAAACGTCGTAAAACACGTCTCCCATTTCAAGTGTCAGATAAAGGTGACGTGAAGCTAATGCTTTATTATGAAAACTCAAAAGAGAAAGAAAAAGAACTCACTGACGAATTCATTGAGACAGTTCTTCAAATAATCACAGAAGATTTACAAAATACAATTACATCATATGAACAAATAACACTCAGCATCACCGGTATGCGTTCTCACATTGAATACGAACTCATAAGCGAAAATGAACTCTCTAAACTGACTCTCTATCAGATAATCAGTTCAAAGAACACATATGAAAAAATGGTTCAAAAGAGTGTTGAATGCGAAAACAAAGAAATCATTGACCTACTCAATTCATGTGCTCTTGTACGATGGGACGGTTTTCATGGTGCGCATCCTAAAGATGTTCTGGACGGACAGATGTTTTCTCTTACTGCCACAGTAAATGAGGGGCAGAGAGTACGAGCGGAGGGTTCCGAGAACTTCCCGGCAGGATATAAAACACTTATCCGCTCACTCAACCAAATACTTAACCGTTGAAACAAAACAGGTAACGAAAACTGGAGAGAACCTGATATAAGCGTATCCTTCAACTACAGAAATATTGTCTAAGGAGGTTTTTACATGAATTTATTTGAAGAAAAGCATTGTGACATATGTGGTGAAAATATCGGTATTCTTAACAAACAGAAACCGGATACCATCAATCTCTGCGAAAAATGTGAAAACAAACTGTCTCCCTTATTCAGCAAACGCCACACCTCGACCTTGGATGAAATCAGAGCACATCTGACCTATCGTGAAGAAAACGCACAGGCACTGACATCATTTCACACTAGCTATGTATCCGGTGAAAAAGAAAAAATCTATATTGACCTTAATGCCAAGAAGCTAATCGTCTCCTCTTCTTCCGATTTCACAAAGGAAAATCCGGATATTATTGATGCCGAACAAATTATACTTTGTGAAAGACATATTGAGGATGATGAAGAAGAAGTTTTTTTCACCGACAAAGACGGCAATGAAAAAAGCTATGATCCTCCACAATATCGTCATGCCTATAAATTTATAATCACTTTCAAAATCGATTCTCCTTGGTTTGACGAGATTACGGTCGACCTGAATAAGGGAAGGCGACCGAAAAGCATTAACGATGATTTGTATTTGGACTGTCAAATGAATATGTCGGAGCTTTACGCGTACATTCAACAAATGACACACAAACCAAGTTATCTGGATGTTATTTGTGGTCCCATCCCGGGATATATTGAACATCTTCGAGCACAGCAGAAGCCTGTTGGAATGCAACAGCAACCCGTACAGAAACCGACAAATCAGCCTTTACCAAAGGGAAGTTGGGAATGCTTCTGCGGCACAGCCAATTTCTGTAATTTTTGTTCTGAATGCGGAAGGCCACGTACTTAACATACTAAAAACTTTTCTTCTCACAGCTACACCGGTAATTAATTTTCAGTATATACCGGAACGAAGCAATATCAAATGGAGTCAGTTTCACCTAAGATTCGAAACTGACTCCAAAATAATTCCTATTCAATTAATTTTTTTATTTCTAGCAAATTCGTGGAAGTCCCTCTCCAATAAGAACACTTACTATTCTTCGACCTCCAAGAGCTGTTTCCATAACTACGCCATGTCCTTCTCTGACCCTTCCAATTACCACTGCATTCCCGCCATATCTGCTGCTTCTTATAATCTCAAGAGCCTTATCTGCCTCGCTCTTAGGAACAACAGCAATCATCTTGCCTTCATTGCCCATATATAGCGAATTCAATCCTAAAAGCCTGCTAAACGCAGCTACCTGCTCATCCATAGGTAATAACTTCTCCTCAAGATTTATCATACACTTTGAAGCATCTGCCAGCTCGTTAAGTACCGTACCAAGACCGCCTCTCGTAACATCCCTCATAGCATGAACATTAATTCCGGCACTAATAAGGCCCTGCACCATCTTAGTAAGCGGTGCGTTATCGCTCTCAATAGTATTCTCAATGCCCATACGGTGACTTAAAATAGTGGCATGGTGGTCACCAAGATTACCGGAAAGTATAATAACATCTCCCGGCACTAAATTTCTGCTGCTTACATTGCAGTTATCCGGCACAAAACCTACACCTGCAGTATTAATATATATACCACCATTGCCCTGGATAACCTTTGTATCTCCGGCAACTATCGTCACCCCTGCCTCCTTAGCAGTTTCAGCCATAGAACAGACAATCTTCTCAAGGTCATCAGTATCTGCCCCCTCCTCTATTATAAATCCGCAGGTAAGATACTTTGGAACTGCCCCTCTCATAAGCAAATCATTGACGGTACCACAAATAGAAAGCCTTCCGATGTCTCCACCACGGAAAAATATCGGCTCGACGACGAAGCTGTCTGTTGTAACAGCAATCCTTCCCGCACCTTCTACAACTGCACTGTCTTCCATCTCATTAAGCACAGGGTTTGAAAATGCTCTTGCAAATATACTGTCTATAAGTTCTCCGGTGGCTCTGCCACCGCTTCCATGAGCTAATGTTATTTTCACGTTGTTCTCCTTTAGTACAATTTTATGTATTCATCTATCTTAATATAATCGGCTGTAATTACATTTATTAATGATAGCTTTTTCTATTCTTTTAATCATTCTGCATCCATATGCATACAAAGCAATGCTCATTCTTTTATTGATATATAAATAATAGCCATTCCCCGTACTTTTTTCTACCGCAATCACAACCGTACTTGAGCCAGAATACAAATTAACATTTTCCATAATAAAGCTTTTCTTCAACGATTGTTTAAATAAATGCTTTGCAGAGTTGTCTAATGTATCTAAGTAA
>JAZULV010000063.1:0-8273 GCA_045603305.1 Lachnospiraceae bacterium
TACTGTGTGTGTTCCCTTTGTAAGGTTTACTGCTTCGCTTAAGAATGTCTCAAATGTGCCCCATGCTCCGGTCTTTGTGATCGGGATGTTTGCCACACGTGTTCCGTCAACGAATACGTTAACAGAACGGTTTCCGTCGTAGGTTGTTGATGCCCTTACGCCGATTGTATAACTTCCTGTTCCGAGAAGTTCAACATTGTATGTCACTGAATCACCGTCACCGATGGAATTGATGAACTGTGAACCCTCGTATACCTTTGATGCTATTTCAACACCTGACTGGCTTGCAAAGTCTTCAGCCTCTACATGTACTGTCTCACATGTACCTTCGTCAGCACTCTTATCATGAGCATATGTAATCTTCACTCCATAGCTTCCTGAATTCTTATTTGAAGAATCAAGTGCCATACTGCCATTCATAGTAAAATCTCCGGATACCTTTTGTACATCATAGGCTAAATCTCCGGTTCTTACCAGTGATATATTATCTGCAAACACTGCTTTTTTAATATTGCTTCCGATTACATTTACAGTTACTTTTCCGCCGGTAATAGTAAGATTATTAAATGTAACTGTATTGTAGTTATCACTCTTTTCAGTAATCGCCTTAGTTGCAATTACATTATTATTAATGTCACGTACCTCAACAACTAAGCTTCCAACTGTAGCCTCTGTCTGTATTCTGAAATCACCACTTAATGAATATACTCCCATAGGAATATCTTCAACAGTCTGGCTGAGATTAAAACCAAAACTATTTTCAGCGTAACCTACAAAACCACCATCTTCAGTCTTAATCGCTGACCATCCATCACCACCTGTATATGAACAATTCCAGTCTGTAGGTAAATTTGGCCATGTACTTTCTGTAGAACTCATATCACCATTAGTAATATAGTTATCTTCAAAAGTACCCGCATATATATCATCAATATAGACTGTGTTTTCAGTCTCTGAATATTCACTATTATTTGTAATAACAATGCTAAAATCTTTTACGCTGCTAAAATCAGCTGTAGCCGCTCCATTTACTGCCATATCACTCTCGTTCTGCACAAAAGAATCAAAAGTAAACGCAGCCACACCATCATATACTCCGAGATTATAGCCTGTCTCCCATACACGATTATTTGCATCTGTAAATCTGAATACTAAAGTATCTCCCTTATTTCCCCCTGAAATCCATGCAAATAATGCATCATTGCCTGATAAGTCGGCACCACCTAAATTCTTCGTGAATATAAGTTCAGCACCGTCCTCACTAACACTTTTTACATACTGTTCATTAAGTGAATTGCTATCCCCAAGATAATATTCTCCGTTTTCAAGTTCTGTTCCAACTGCTGCCTTCGCATCAAATGATACATACGCACCACTTAAAACAATTGCACACAGCAACACAGTTAACAAAAAGCTAACTTTATTTAACGTTTTTTTCATCATTTTCCCCTTCCCTTTTGTTCGTTAAGATATAAATCTTGTCCTAATTTGTATAACCTTGCTCTCCTTTCCAAGCACATTATATATAGTATATACAACAGGGGTCAAGCACAATTTATTGTGCTAAACGTTTTATCTATTAAAATTTTATAAAAAAAAATCGCTTAAAGGTTTTCGTAATTTTTAACACATAATCAATCATCCATATTTCACTTTTTAGCAAAAGGTAAAAGACTTCTTTCCAATATTCCATTCATCTTTGCTATGGCAATGCCATAATTCGTTATAGGCACATTTTGCTCTAAAGCATAATTTAACCGGTACTTCATCTCCTTTTCATTAAGCATGCAGCCACCGCAATGAATAATCAGTGAAAACTTTGAAAGGTCTTTAGGAAACTCCAGTCCTGAAGTAAATTCAAAGTTAATATCCTTTCCGGTATACTTGCTTATCCATGCCGGTAACTTTACAGTACCAATATCCTCACACTGGCGATGGTGGGTACAGCCTTCGGAAATAAGTACTGTATCACCATCTTTAAGACCATCAAGCTTACCTGCACCTTGGGCTGTAATATCTAAATCACCTTTATATCTGGCAAACAAAATCGAAAAAGATGTCAGCTCTATATCTTCCGGAATCACTGCAGATACTTTATTAAACACCTGGGAATCAGTGATAACCAGACGTGGTTTCTGTGAGAGCATTGAAAGAGTCTGTTCAAGCTCTGTCTCTCTAGAAACTATCACAGTTGCTCCACACTCAAGCACCGCCCTTATAGTCTGTTGCTGAGGCAGAATAAGTCTGCCCTTAGGAGCTGCCGAATCAATAGGCACCACCAGCAAAACTAAATCTCCCGCATCAATTATATCCGAAATCAGTGGTTGATCTTTCTTTTCAGATTTTAATACCTTTGCAATCAGTTCTTTCAGTTCATGTATGTTTAGCAGTTCCTTTGTGCTAATGTATATTTCATTATCCTTAGTTTCAGGTATCTTATCTAAAAGGTCACTCTTATTATAGGCAATAACATATTGTGTATCTTTCTTCTTAAACTGTGAAATAAGTTCCTTATCATTCTCACCAAGACCAATACAAGCATCAACTACCAATACTGCAATATCAGTACGTCTCAATATATCCTTTGTACGCTCTACACGTAATGCTCCCAGTGTACCTTCATCATCAATTCCCGGTGTATCAATAATCACCACCGGACCTAAAGGAAGAAGCTCCATGCTCTTTTCTACCGGGTCTGTGGTTGTACCTTTAATATCTGAAACTAACGCAACATCCTGCCCTGTCACAGCATTTACCACGCTGGACTTACCTGCATTTCTCAGTCCAAAAAATCCAATATGCACTCTTTCAGCTTTTACAGCATCATTAAGTCCCATAGAATCCTCCAAATCATTAGAACTTAAAAACAAAATCTCTCTCCTGTCTTTAAGTTCCATATTATTTTCAATATTAATTAGAATCTAAAATCCCTGCGGTTTGAGGCTTTAATGTCCTCTATATTCTGTCTGGCAATGTCACGCACCTTATCCTTTGGAATCTTATTAAGCTCCCGCTCTATAAGCTCAAAACCAATACGTTTCGTGTTCTCTGAAGCATAGTCCACAAGGTACTCGGTCAGTGTCATCAATGCGTTCGGATGACAGCAGTTAAGTATCTGTCCATTCTTACACAGGCTCATAAAGCGGTCACCGGTTCTGCCCTCCCTATAGCAGGCAGTACAAAATGAAGGGATATGTCCATTCTCCATAAGCCAGCCAACTACCTCGTCAAGAGTTCTCTGGTCTGACACATCAAACTGCTCCGAATCGTGAGGTCTCTCTTCCTCAGTATAACCTCCTACAGAGGTTCTGGAAGCTCCGCTTATCTGGGAAATACCAAGCTTCAAGGTGCGCTCTCTTACTTCTTTACTCTCTCTGGTTGAAATAATCATACCGGTATAAGGAACCGCAAGTCTTATACAGGCAATAATCTTTTCAAAGGTTTCATCAGGAATTGAATTATCAAATACATCCGGGTCTATATCATCAGCATGCTTTATTCTTGGCACACTGATTGTATGAGGTCCTACACCGTGCACAGCCTCTAAATGCTCCGCATGCATAAGCAGTCCAGCAAATTCATAGCGGTACATCTCAAGACCAAAAAGCACTCCAAGTCCTACATCATCAATTCCACCCTCCATAGCCCTGTCCATAGCCTCGGTATGATAATCATAGTCATGCTTTGGTCCGGTCGGATGAAGCTCTAAGTAACTCTGCTTGTGATAAGTCTCCTGAAACAAAATATAAGTGCCAATGCCCGCTTCTTTAAGCTTTCGATAGTTCTCAACAGTTGTTGCCGCAATATTTACATTTACACGCCTGATTGCGCCGTTTTTATGATTTACACTGTAAATTGTATTAATACACTCTAAAATATACTCTATCGGATTATTTACCGGGTCTTCGCCGGCCTCTATTGCAAGACGCTTATGTCCCATGTCCTGAAGGGCAATAACCTCCTGCCTTACCTCCTCCTGAGTAAGCTTCTTTCTCGCAATGTGCTTATTCTTAAGGTGATAGGGACAATATACGCACCCGTTCACGCAGTAATTCGACAGGTAAAGCGGTGCAAACATTACTATACGGTTTCCGTAGAATGCAAGCTTTATTTCCTCAGCAATCCTGTACATTTCTTCGACCTTTTCAGGAATATCACAGGCAAGTAAAACCGACGCCTCCCTATGAGAAAGACCTTCGCACACATATCCGTTCTCGTTCTTCTTTGGACGTGCTTTATCAAGTATCTCATCAATAAGTTCAATATTATTTTTATTCTTCTCTGCATAATCAAGGGTTGCCCTGATTTCAGCATCATTTATAAATTCATCCGCTTTAAGCGATTTTGGATTATATATAGCCATTTCTTTTTCTCTCCATACAATATATAATATCTTAAGTAATTGTCTTTTATTTTATATATTGGTAAGAATATTATTATTCTTGGCAAGCGCCTTGCAGGCGAAGCCGGAATGAAGCTTGCGAGGATAATAATATTCTTATCAATTTTTAAAATAAACTTTACTATTACTTATTCTAAAATTTGATATCGCCTCTGTCAGTTACTATCTCATACTCTATGGATTTTATACGGTTTGTAAGGCATACCTTGCACTGGGCAGATTCGTCACCGGTACAAATCTTATTATCATAAAGCTCGTACTTTTTGCGTACTGACACCGGTGATAAATTAGGCATGACAACATTTGCTCCGGACAAAATGCCCTTCTCCCTGCCCTTCGGGTCTATGGTACCAAGAGCAGTTGTAGCCGGTAACAGCACATTAGGCAATATAATTCTAATAATTGATAACAGGTAGCAGGTAAGTTCCAGTGTCCCTGACGGCATATCCTTAAAGGGTGTGTTATTATGGGTAATAAATGGTCCGATACCACACATGTCCGGCTTAAAAGTCTCAACAAACTTCAAATCCTTTGCAAGCTGAGCTGCTGTCTGGAAAGGTGCACCTACCATAAATCCGCATCCGGTCTGATAGCCAATTTCTTTAAGATTCTTAAGACACTGCATACGATTATAAAAGGACATCTCCTTTGGGTGAAGCCTGCCATAGTGCTCTCTGTCCGCAGTTTCATGCCTTAAAAGATACCTGTCCGCTCCAGCATCATACATTCTCTTGTAGCTCTCAAAACTTCTCTCCCCAAGAGAAAGGGTAACCGCACAATCCGGGTACAATTTCTTAATGTCTCTTACGATATCACATACAATCTCATCAGAAAAATACGCATCCTCTCCACCCTGAAGCACAAAGGTTCTAAAGCCTAAGCTGTAGCCTTCCTTGCAGCACTCTAGTATCTCGTCTCTAGTCAGTCTGTAACGCTCACACTCCTTGTTACTCCGACGTATACCACAGTACAAACAGTCATTTTTGCAAATGTTACTGATTTCAATTAAACCTCTGACATACACGCTGTTACCGTAAATCTCTTTACGAATTTCTACTGCCTTTTCTGCAAGAAAATCTGCAATTTCTTCAGAACGATGTTCAATAAGGTACTCATATTCCTCTAATGTAAGTGTTCTGTATTTAATAAGATTATCTACTATATTCAAAATATATTTGTTCATCATTACTCACCGATAATTCAAGTAGTTTTTGCTCTATCTCGCATAATTTTACAAAAACCAGTGTTAAAAACATACTTATTATGCTTCAATTTTTATAGATTTATTTTTAACTATATAAATAAATTATAGGTTAAAACACTTTAAAGTCAATATTGACAAAACTATTGTTATTAGTCCTGTTTTTTATTATAATATAAATTAGAGGTTATCCACAAAGGATAAATTATGGGAGGAGATATTATGAGCGATAAGATAACAATTTTAAATCATCCGTTATTACAGCACAAGATTTCTATTTTAAGAAATAAGAACACCGGAACCAATGAATTCCGTCAGTTAACTGATGAGATTGCTATGCTTATGGGATACGAAGCCCTTAGTGATTTGCCGGTTGAAGATGTTGAGGTAGAGACACCTATCGAGACATGTATGACCCCTATGCTTTCAGGCAAGAAGCTGGCTGTAGTGCCAATCCTTAGAGCAGGTCTTGGCATGGTGAATGGTATTCTTGCACTGGTTCCATCAGCAAAGGTTGGCCACATCGGTTTATACCGTGACCCTGAGACCCACGAACCACACGAATACTACTGCAAGCTTCCGGATCCTATCGAACTTAGAACTATCTGTGTTGTTGACCCTATGCTTGCTACCGGCGGTTCAGCCATAGCAGCTATTGATTTCATCAAGCAGCACGGCGGCAAGAACATCAAGTTTATGTGTATTATCGCTGCTCCGGAAGGACTTAAGAAGCTTTCAGAAGCTCATCCTGACATCCAGATATATGTAGGCCACTTAGACCGCGAGTTGAATGATCACGCTTACATCTGCCCTGGTCTTGGCGATGCCGGTGATAGAATATTTGGTACAAAGTAATATACTCAAGTATTAATACTTTTCAATGCAAAAAGCTGCCGTTGGCAGCTTTTTGTGTATTCTATAGTATATAAAAAGCATAGTTATAAGGATGGGCGGTGTATCCATCATCTCAGGTACTCATAAAAGAGTGCGTCGGGAACCATTTCCGACCTCAAATAACTATGCTTAATAATATATCCTATTATAGCTTATCTAATAAACAACCCCGTAAACTTCTTTGTCAGATACTCAATATAATACTCCGGATTAAATCCTTCCCCTGTAATATCCACCAAAAACTCCTCGGCAGTTTTCGACATGCCATACTGGTGAACATTCTTCTTTAAATACTCTCCTATCTTGTCAATCTTTCCGGCCTCCAGACACTTATTAACATCAAGTTTTTTATCCATGGCAGCGTAAATCTGCGCAGCTATGGCATTGCCCACCGCATAGAATGGGAAGTACCCTATGCTGCCCTGAGACCAGTGAATGTCCTGTAAAATACCCTCTGTATCATTGTCAGGAGTTACGCCAAGATATTCTTCGTATTTCTTATTCCAAAGCTCCGGTAAATCCTTTACCTTAATATCTCCGTCAATAAGTGCCTTTTCTATCTCATATCTAATGATAATATGAAGACTGTAGGTGAGCTCGTCGGATTCGGTTCTTATAAGCGATGGCTCAACCTTATTTATTGCAAGAATAAATTCATCAAGGTCAATATTTGCCCAGTTCTCAGGGAAAGTCTCCTGGAACTTTTCATACAATGGAATCCAGAAAGACTTACTGCGGCCAATCATATTCTCGTACATTCTGGACTGGGACTCATGCACGGCACAGGAGCCGCCGGCTAATGGAGTCATGGTTATCTCGTCACTATTGCCCTGCTCAAACAATGCATGTCCTGCTTCATGAATAGTAGAGAAAATCGCACTCTCAAGATTGTTCTCATAGTAATGGGTGGTTATTCTTACGTCATCCTTGTGAACGCTTGTAGTAAACGGATGCTCACTTTCTGCCATTACACCACGGTTAAAATCAAAGCCCATATACTCTGCGATATATCTGTTAAATTCTTTCTGCCTAGTAATATCAAACTTACCGTTAAACAATCTGTCAGCGTAAGCAATTCTGCGTCTGCTGATGTTTTGCACAAGCGGAATAAGGGCCTTCTTAAGTTTATCAAAAAACTCATCTAAATCCTTAACTGTAAAGCCCTTTTCATAATCCTTTAATAATACATCATAAAGACATTCTTCATCTTTTCTTGCATAACCGGCAAATTTTCTAGTGTAGTCTACTACCTTTTCAAGGTATGGTGCATATATCTTAAAGTCACCCTTTGACTTTGCTTCCTGCCACTTAGAGCCGGCAACAGAAGTAAGCTCTGCAAATTCACGATACTCATTTGAAGGTATTCTTCTGTTCTTTTCAATCTCTTCTTCTAACTTTTCAATTATTTTATACTCTATATCGCTGCAGTCACCTGATGCCTTGGCATTAAGAAGTGCCTGGCTTAAATCACTGCTAATCAGACACTCAAAATACTCCTCTGACAATGCACCAACTATCTTTGATGTCCTGTCAAAGGAACCTGCCGGTGCCGCAGTCTCCATATCCCACTCAAACATGGCAAGTGCCATACTGAGTGCATTTAATTTCTCAACATACTTACGAACCTCATCAAAACCTTTACTCATGTTGCTCCTCCTTAATACACACTATTAATATTTTAGTGATAAATACATTGTAAATATAGTTTAAAAGAGACTGCGATGCAGTCTCTTTTATTGTAATCATTTTGACGGCTAATAATACTTCTTACTGCCC
>JAZULV010000064.1:0-6854 GCA_045603305.1 Lachnospiraceae bacterium
TTTTAATAATTAAAATAAAATAAGATACAGAGCATCTACATTATTCTTTATTATTTCTCACGTCTACTCATACCTTAAAGCGTCTATCGGATTAAGATTTGAAGCTTTCATTGAAGGAATCAGTCCGAAAACTATACCTATTACCATAGAAAATACTACAGAAATAATTATAGACGGTACACTTATTGCAACCGGTGCTGTGGTAACAGCTGAAAATACGTAAGCAAGTATTATTCCGCATAATACACCTATTATACCGCCTATGCTTGTAAGCACTGCTGCCTCTGTAAGGAACTGAAACAGTATTCTGCGTTTTCTGGCTCCCAAGGCTTTCTTAAGGCCTATCTCCCTTGTTCTCTCGGTTACCGATACAAGCATTATATTCATAACACCGATACCACCTACAATAAGTGATATGCCTGCAATCCAGATAAGCTGCTGGTTCGCCGCCGCGCTTAACTGCTGTATCTGGGTTGCCTGTTCAAGCAAGTCATGACTCTTATACTCTACACTCATATCAGAACTCATGTAATCTGTGCTCGTAATATAACTATTGAGTATCTGTGCTGTATTCCTGCCCGCCTTTGTCATGTCATCTGTGCTTGTCGCCCGTACTACCACATTCTGCGGTTCATCATACTGGTATATCATCGGCCATGCGGCATCCGGAACAAATATATTGCCACTTGTATAATCTGAATTATATGTATAATAATCCTCTATTGAATTTATTACAGGCTCATATTCTGAAACCTTATCTGCAATGCCTATAACAACAAATGGCTCGCCTTTTAAATCTATCGTCTTTCCAATAGGGTCTTCTCCCTGAAACAGGCTTGATGCCGAAGTATCATCGAGTATTACCACTTTTCTAAATGATGAATAATCGCTACCGGTAAAACCTCTGCCCTTTTTAATAACATATCCGCAAACATCAAAATAATTATTGTCAATGCCTGATATTACTGCGCCGGAAAGACTTGTTGAACCATAGTAAACACCATCATATGTATTACGAAACAAATATGCTGAGGCTGCTTCAACTCCATCAGCTTCACATATTTCACTTAATACAGCTTTAGTAACCACAGGAATTCCTTCGGGTATTCCATTATACTCCATCTCATAATTCCAGTCGCCTTCGAATAATTCTACTTTTACTGTATTATTTCCTGAGCCGATTAAATTTTGCTTAATCTGTTCATTACTTCCCTTGATTGATGAAACAATTGTAATTATTGATGCAATACCAATAATAATACCGAGCATTGTAAGAAATGAACGTAGCTTATGTGCCCATATTCCCTTAAATGAAAGTCCTATATTCTCTAACATACTCTGTCCTCCTAGTAATACATGCCGCTGTCATCTACAACGACTAATGCACCTTCTTTTACATTCTTACCATAAGGGAACGCAATATAATCAGATTCAAACAGTCCCTCAAATATCTCTATTGCATAACCGTCCATTACTCTGCCGGTTTTTACCGGTTGCTTTTTAAGCCTGCCATCAGCACCCACTATATATGTATAATGTATTCCGTTTTCCTCGCGTACATATGCTTTATCAATATATAATGTACCACTTTCTGACTTGTTCGACACTAAAGTAATATCAACACTATCATATTCATTTAGTTTTGCACCTTCTATAACAAGCACGGTGAATTTGTAATAGGATTCGCTCTGACTGCTGTAATTTGCATATTCGTCATCTGCCATATCAGAAACCTCTATAACCACACCATCATAAACATCACCTGTAAAATATGACATTATCGAAGCTTTTTGTCCCACACTTATACTGCCTAAACTGTTTTCACCAATATGACCTTCAACAAAAGTTCCGCACTCAGAGGATATCGTCATAATAGGTTTATTTTCAGAAGCAGCAGCACTTTCATCAATTATCTCTCCAACAACACCATTAACTGTACTTAACAGAACTCCGTCTGTAAGCTTATTCTTAAGTCTTTGGTATTCCAGCTCGGCTGCCCTTCTGTCATATCCCAGACTTACTAACTCGCTTTCAGCAGCTCTTATCTCTCTGTCAAGCTCATCTTTAGTCATTCCATCAGGTATTGGTTCATCTATAATCGGTTCGTCTATAATCGGTTCATCTATAATCGGTTCGTCTATAATCGGTTCATCTGTAATCGGCTCATCCGGCTCTGTCTCATCTGCATTAGTTTCCGGTTCTGTAGGTAATGTTTCCTCCGGAACAGGCTCCTCAGTTACAGCCTCCATAACATCCCTGCCGTTAAAAGTCCATGTGTATAAAACATCTGCAGAATTTTCATCCGCTACAACTTCTATCTCACATACACACTTATCAGCAACTGCCTTAGTAATAAAACTGCTCTCTATTACCGCTCCGATTATAATTCTGAAACAAAATGGTGACTCATCAGTACCAATGCCTTTGTATGCTGCAGACATATCATCTAACGCACTAAGTACCGGAATACTTTCTTCTGTTACTCCTTCACTAACACTCTCAGTACTTTCACTTAACTCTGCTAATGGTATGTTACTGTATACAACTGTTGCGGCCAATACAGCATAATCATTAGCAGAACCATTTGACATTAATGCAATACCATTCTCTCCGGAAATATCGCCTGCATCTGCTATCACATTAGTATTTCTAAGCGTAACAAGTCTTTTTCGCAACGCTTCCATTCTCAAATCAATTGTCTGTATATCATTTTCCTTAAGCTGCAGCTGAAGATTAAGAAGGGTCGTATCATACTTAATAATCGGTGTTCCTATGGCTACCACATCGCCTTCATTAACCAGCAGCTCCTTTATTGTTAATGCTGAATCATAATAAACACTTTGTGTTCTTCCTTTAGTAACAGTACCAAATAATGAACCATTGTATGCAGGATCTCCATACCAGCTGTTATTAATAGACGAAACTGATATAACACTTACAGGATTCTTTCTCATTGAATTCCACCTGTATACAAACAGTCCGCCGGTAATTAAACATATAGTCAATACAATACTGACTATAGAAATAATAATCTTCTTCATTACTCTACCCCTTTTTGTGCATTCTCTGTTAATATTCCGTCACGTATCAATACTTTACGGGTGGCATAAGATGCAACCTCCGAATCATGGGTTATCATTACTATAGTCATGCCCTCCTTGTTCAGCCTGTCAAACAGTTCCATAACCTGCTGCCCCGAAGCAGTATCTAAAGCTCCGGTAGGCTCATCGGCTAATAATATCTTTGGGTTAGTAACTATAGCTCTGGCGATTGCAACCCTCTGCTTCTGTCCACCGGACAACTGGGTAGGCATGAAATTCATTCTATCGCCCAGACCAACCTTTTCAAGTGCCTCCGCAGCCCTTCTTTTACGTTCTTTTCTTGACACGCCTGCATACAATAACGGCAGACACACATTATCAAGTGCAGTCTCTCTTGGAAGCAGATTAAAATTCTGAAAAACAAATCCAATGCTTTTATTTCTGATTGAAGATAAAGTTTCATCATTCTCATTTATAATAGTATGTCCGTCGAATTTAAATTCCCCTGATGTAGGTACATCTAAAAGACCTATTATATTCATAAGAGTAGTCTTTCCTGAACCGGAAGGACCCATAACTGCTACATATTCACCTTCTTCAACATGAAAAGTAACATCTTTAAGTACCGGTACTAAAAGTTTTCCCTGATCGTAGTTTTTGTAAATATGGTTCAGTTCAAGAATCATTCCTGCACCTCCCCATCTTCTTCTGCTTCAGATTCTGACTCCTCTGCTTCTGATGATTCTTCCACAATCACGTTGCCGTCTTTATCATAATAAGTCATATTACCCTGGTTATCACATACAGAAATAAGGTTACCGTCTGCATCATACTCATACAATATCCCGGTTGCCTCATCATAATAATATGTATTATTGTCTTCACTTAAATAATCATCAGCACCGAAATTATCTTCACGATAATATATACTGTCATCAACAGTATTGCCTGTGTCCTTTATAGCGGTTGCTCCCACCTTGCAATACTGTGAAGGATATGAAATATAATCCGAACCACTCAAACCATCGATTATCTCATAACACCCTGTAACAGTGTTGTATGTGCCAAGTGTAACTTTACGCTTCTCAAGCAAATTATTCTTATCAAGCGCCCATACATATGGTTCATCTTCATCCTGCACAATAAAACTTTCCATAAGGCTTATTGAATCGCCCGGCATATACTGTCCTACATCCGGCTCAATATACACATGCTGTCCAATCAGAAGATTATCGCTGTTATCCAGTTTTATGTAAAAAGCGTAGTTTGAAGCTGATTCACCGGTATCACCGCCATAATAATACATATCATTATTGTCGTCCACGGTGCTTTCGGTATCTATCTCTTCAATAACACCTGTCCAGACTGAATCATCTACTCGTGAATACACAAGCACTTCCATGTCTTCGTATATGTCATAAACATTCTGCTCTGAAATCTTTCCCTTAATGCGGAAGTCCCCGGTTGCAACTATACTTATAAATGCATCTGATGAACCCATGCCATACAGGTCTTCACCCGGAGTTTCATTGATTTCTTTTACTACACCACCGGCAGTACTTGTAACCACTGCTGTATTTATGGATTCAGTAAGATTGCTTATCTCAAGGTCTTTAACCTTAATATCATACTCAGCCTGCTGCACAGCAGACTGAAGAGTAAGTATCTCAGCAGTATAACTTAACTTGTCATCTTCCGAAGCACTTTTCTTTTCTTTCTCAAGCTGCTCTATCTGTTCATTTGAAGTCTGTAATGAAGTCTTAAGTCTTTCTATTTCCAAGTTCGCCTCAGCAAGCTTAAGGCTAAGCTCATCGATATCATACTCAAAAAGCGGAGTCCCCTCTTCTACTACGTCTCCTACTTCTACAAAAATGGTCTTTACTGTTTTATCTGCATCTAATTTAATATCAATCGACTTCTGGGTTTCAACTACACCAGTATATCTGTTTACAGAGCCCAGGCCGCCATAATTCATAATAGTTTCAACGGTATCTGCATAAACTACTGATTTGCCTGAAGAACCACTAAACTTATCTTTCAAAACAAGCACCGTCGTTATCACAGCAACAACTGCAAGAATTGCAATCGCCATTATGATTATCATTTTTTTAGAAAACATCTTTTTCATTCTTTCTTCCTCCCATCAGGTATAAATACCAACTTCTGTATGTTTTACATGGTATTATACCATCATATAGTACTTCTGTCCATCTTCGCCAGCATTTCTCTAAATTGCTGAGTCTATATTTTAAATTAAACCTCAATAAATTTCCAATCAAATTCGGTTAAAATAGGAGCGCATACGCTTTTTAAGCAGACATATATCCGCTAATAAAAAACGTCCACGCTCCCTTATCGTCAATATATTAATTTCTTATTGGCAGCTCAGTCCACTCATGGTTGCCGGTGCCTATCCGGTCTTTATCCAATAATATATATCCGTCAGAAACACTTCTATACAGATAATCTCTACGGGTGTCGATTAACTTTACTTTCTGTATAAAATCATACCTACACACAATCATACTACCTAGACAATCCTACAAGCTCTGTCCATTCGTGGTTTTCTGTACCTAGCTGGGATTTGTCGAAAGAACACTTTTGCCAGCCGGAACCTTTATTAAACGAAAAGAAGATACAATCCTTATCACCGAAATCAGCAATACCACTCTCACCCTCTAAAGCAACACTGTCTACACGCTCTCCATCCGTATCATATACATCAATCCTATGTTCAGTGTAATCGCTATTCGCAGGGTCTGTGAAGTCAAATAATGTATCAGCATTATCAACGTATACATATCTTCCATCATATGAGAGCTTCACCAAGCCACTTACGTCCTTAACCAGGACTTCTGTATCCAAATTGTCTATACCGGTTTTCATCATATTACTACCATCTGTGTATATTATGGCATTTTCAGTTGCTGTAAATGAATAATTCACTTCATCCGCAATCATATACAACTCGTCTGCAGTCTGACTATAATATAAGATTCTGTCACCATATAGTTTCGTTCGATCTAAAGAGCCACAAAATAGTATTCCGTCTCCATATCCGCAGATATTACTAAGTACTCCAGATGCATCTGTCTTGTAAATATCTTGAGCCTCACTACCGTCTATATTACATTTAACAAGGCAACTGCTTTCTCCATCTTGATACATGTAATACACATATCCTCTATGGATTGCAAACTTAGGAACAGTGCCCTCTATTGTTGAACACATTGTAAAAACTTTCTCCCTACGGCTTCCATCTAAGCTTATCTTGTATAAAAAATACTCATTTAACTCAGGTTCCTGTTGATTAGCACCACACAGAATTGTATAAAGATTTCCATCATAATATCTTATGTCAATTACAAATTCATCTAAATATGCATCACACTGAGTATTATAACCATGTGAACAATCAGCTTTAGAGCATAATGGCAGACACTTGAAAGTCTCTCTGTCAATAAAATAAATCTTGCTATCCCAAAAAGTATAGTAACCATCTGCTGTCGCGGCATAACTACCGGAGTCAAAATTAAAATAATTCTGACTATCTGTCTCGATATTATAAGATGTATCACCAAAATCAATATCTTTAGACACCTGAATCAGTTCTTCATAGTTCGCTATATAGTCTACGTCAGTGTCCTTTGACTGGCAGCTACATAATGTAAAAATAACACATAGAATAGGTACAAGTATATGTCTTTTCAATATATCCCTCCTATTGATTAATTGATTTCCGATACCAGGTAACTATCTCCATTTCAAACTTATGATAATGTATTTATTACTAAGCATTTAGTATTTCATGTT
>JAZULV010000065.1:0-4562 GCA_045603305.1 Lachnospiraceae bacterium
ATATCCTTTGAAACCTTAGTCATAATATAACTCCTCCTTGTGCATAAAATCTAAAAAGCCGAAAACCCACGTCCACGTTAAGCCTTCGACCTCAAGTGCGCCTCCAGGGGCTCGAACCCTGGACACCCTGATTAAGAGTCAATTAATTTTACAAAATAAAAAACACCACTTCATATCTCCGACCAAAGAGCAAGTGATGTTTTTCGACTATTTACCACTGGTGAAGACTATTCTCACCAGCCTTTTATGTATCAATATTATAATAGTTTTCCATGACATTTGTAAAGTACTTTTGCAAATGTTTTTTATATTACAAAAATAAAAGAGAGGTATATTCATGAGACTAAAAAAGGCTTTACGTATAATCAAAAGCAAAAAGTTTTCAATCTTTGTTTATGAAAACGGAATTAACACATATGAAATTTTTGATATTGAAAGAAACGCTAACGGAGACCTTCCAAACTTTAAGTACGGTAATACTAAGGTAAGGGAAATTATACCTCATAACAACGGAGTGAATATTTCAATTGATATAGGGCTATGAAACAAAAGCTCACATTAGTATATAAAGAAAAGAAAGGTGACAATATAAATGAAAAGTTACAACATTAATGGAATAGAAATCGTGGGAATCGACCATGGTTACGGAAACATGAAATCTGAAAACACAATTTTAAAAACCGGAGTAACAGCTTATGATTCCATGCCTATGTTTATGGGAAATGTGCTCGAATACAATGGCATGTATTACAAGATTGGCGAAAATCATAAAGAATTTAAGGCTAACAAAATTCAGGATAAAGATTATTTTGTTCTTACCTTAGCCTCAGTCGCAAATGAGCTTATGCTTCGTGGCATTGACAAGGCAGATGTATGGCTTGCTGCTGGTGTACCACTCAAATGGGTACGTAACCAGAGAGATAGTTTTAAATCATACCTTACTTCTGAAAAGTCAGTAAGTTTCAAATGGAATGACAAAACCTATCAGATTAATATTGTCGGCTGTGATATTTGGCCACAGGGCTTTGCTGCTATTGCAGAGAAGCTGCATGAAATGCCTGGAGTACATATGATAGCAGATATCGGTAACGGAACTATGAACACAATGATTATCGCTGACGGTAAACCAAATGAGGAAAAATGCTGGACTGATAAGATTGGTACAGAGCTTTGTATGCTCGATATAAACAATGCTATTTTAGATAAATTCGGTACTGTAGTTGATAGCAGCGTTATAGAACATGTTATAAGAAGTGGCTCTGCTGATATTGGCAAATCTTATCTTGATTTAATGACCAGTCAGGCAGAAGCTTATGTTAAAACTATATTCCGCAAACTTCGTGAGTATGGTTATAATTCAGATTTAATGAAACTTCATATCATTGGCGGTGGTGGTGCAATGGTTAAGAACTTCGGAACCGGCCAGTATGATGAAAAACGTACATTTATCAATCCAGATTTATCAGCTACTGCAAAAGGTTACGCCTTTCTTTCAGCAGCAAAAATGAAAAGAGGCAGATAGGCGGTGATTTATTATGGCTAACATAAAACAAGTGCCTATTAGACTGAACTTAGATGATAAGGAAGAAGCCCAAGCCTATGAATATATTCAGAATATGGATAAGACCATTTACACATCTTACACAAAGGTCTTTACAGCTGCAATCATAAATTTATTTGATGATAAATCAGAACCTGAGACAACTTCAAAGCCTGCTATTCCAGCCGTGAACAGTAATACTCTCAGTAAAGAAGTTAATGCTACCGATATTGCAAAGACTGTTATGGAGGAAATCAGCAATATGCTGCCGGAACTGGTAGCCTCCACGCTGATGAGGCTTATTCAGATGGGTGGTAGAACAATAAATAATATCGAAACACCGTCTCAAAAAATATTTAGAGAAGAACCGGTGCCACAGTTAAGTGAAGAGGCATGGAATTTTATTGACTGTATCAATGGATAGTATTAATTAGTTTCATGGGCAGAAGTTAAAGACAGGCTCCGTAGTGGAGCTGTCGGAAAGGAGAATTGCATGAATTTTATTATTACAAAACATGATAATGAAAGAATAAGTACATCAATAATTACAGACGATGAAAACGAGAAAAGAGTTGCAGAATATTTGCAGCCGGTGATTAGTGTCATCAATAAAATATATGATGAAAGAGAGAACTCAGCCGAGGTAAATGATATGCTAAACTATACTGTGGGTTATAGTTTTGGTCTATATGTGCAGAAAATTATAAACGGAATAGTACATTGCTTCGTAGATCTAGGCCTATTCCAAAAAGAAGATTTCACCGATATATTCGATATGTTGAACTTATGCAGCTAAGCGAACTACTGAACTTACGGGATGTGAATGTGAGATAGAGTACCGCTTAATCTTTTAATTGTACAAATAGTGCATAATGTGTTATAAATTAATCAAGTGGGAAAAAGCAACCCCTTGAAAAAAGAGAGGTAATATGGATATGAAGCATAAACTTATACTAATAACATTAATTGTAGTATTATCCTTAACCGGCTGCAACAGCACCGGAACAGAGGCTGATACTACAGTCACAACCGAAGATACAAAAACTGCAGAAGAAATAATGACCTTCAGTAAAGCTGAAGGTGAAGTAATAGCAACAAAAACGGCGGTCCTTTTTAGAGAGCCAAAGAAAGGCTCCGGTTTTGCCGGCTTCATAAGAAAAGGTGAGGTTGCCGGAGTAATGGCAATCAACACAGAGACCGGCTGGATTATGATAAGATACTGTGACGGAGATTATTATGTCATTAGTGATGCTTTTCAAAATAAAGATGGCGAGCTTGAGGATATGATAACACCGGGCGAGACAATCGAGATAATTCCTGAAACAACTGCCGAAAGCACTTCTGAATCCGCAGGATCACAGAATGGAACCGGCAGTGAAGAGACAACCGAAGCCAGCCTTGAGGGAAATACTTCTGAAGAAACTGAAGGCAGCACAGAGCAGGAAAGCAGTGCATCAGGAAGCACAGATGTAACGACAACCGAAGCACCAACCAGAACACAGGGCAGTACAAAGCCGGTACAGTCAACAACATCTGCCCCGAAGCCAACCGAGGCTCCGGTACAGCCAACAACTGCAGCACCAAAGCCAACGCAGGCACCTACACAGGCACCAACCGAGGCACCAAAGCCTACACAGGCTCCAACCGAAGCACCAACCGAGGCTCCAAAGCCTACGGAAGCTCCAAAGCCGGCATACGACCCGAATTATGTTATAGCAGAGACTACAAGGCAGCTTAAGGCTGCAGGGTATGAGTGTATTCCTGAATATTTAGACAGATACCTTGCTGAAGGAAGAATTACTCAGGAAGAATACAATGCATGGTATCCAACTGATGGAGCAGGATGGTTTGAATGTTCCCTCTACAATGTAACCTTTGGTTTAACCATTGAAGATGATGTAAACGAGCTTGTCGGAAGTTGCGAATATCTCTGCGTAGACAATATATTTTATATCGAATATATCGGTGAAAATGGGTATGGCGGTTATACGTTCAGAGTATACAGGTAAGTTTATTACCATGATTAAGTTTTAACTAAATAATGAGTCCTTAAAAATCCTTTTGATAATTTCAGTCAGAAGGATTTTTTGTGTGCAAAAAAATAAAGTGAGGTGAAAAGGAATGAGAGAAGAAGTAAAAATAGAGATTAAAAAACTCACTACAAAGGAAAAAGTATTTGAATTTATTAAATTCCTTATAAAAAGCATAATTAAATCTGTAGTTATAAGTTATATTTTATCAATTGTTTATATAAATTCATGGATTTTTATGACCGAACATGGATTCATAAAATCACAGATTTTACAAGCAAGTTTTGATATAAGCCATGCGGAATACTGGGATATGATTGTTGTTTTTGTATGTACATGTTCTTTTGTTTATTCCGCTTTAAGTACAGTAAGTTATATTTATCAAGCGAAAATTTACGTTCCACTTGTATATAAAACAGCTTCGTCAGGCAATGCAAAGCTTATAATGCCGGACAGCGAGATGGACGATAAAGAACGTGAAGAAGCACTTGCTTCTTACAACAGGGTAATTGAAAGGATAAATCAGAAAAATAGCAATGAATAAAGAGAAAGACACAGTAAAAAAAGCTGAAAGACTGATTGATAAACTGAATGAAGAAATAAAGCAAACAGATTACATCATAGCCGAAGCAAAAAAAGTTTTAAGGGAAGCGAAAGCAAACAGACGAAAGATACTAAGTCTTAAGAGAGAAGTTTCCAGCCACTATAAGAATGACAGAAGGTATAACAATTAAACCTCAAGGGTTTAATATATAAAGTTTAATTTGAAGGAGGATTTTAAGATGAGTAGGAAAAATGTACTCAAAAAATTTATGGCAGTAATGATTGCCATTGTAACCATTATTACCGGCACTGCCGGAGCTGTTAATACAGCAGATGCAGCCTATACCATGCAGACCGGAAGCCATGTATTTCAGGAGCCGGGAATAGACGTATTCGGCGACGGAAGACAGACCACCATGACAGTAAAGTTTGCAAACGGTAAGAATGCC
>JAZULV010000066.1:0-7443 GCA_045603305.1 Lachnospiraceae bacterium
GTTATTTCAAAAGGATCAATGATTATCATGTATTCATTGGCTTCACACTCAAGCTCCTCGATAAGATAAGTATCATAAGGCAAAGCTCCCTTGCTGTCATCAAGCTCATCGATGTCACCGAACCACACACCATCGGATGAATTTTCTCCGGCATTGGTATTACTACTATGTAAATTCCAGTCTGACGAAGTATTAAATTCACCATTCTCGTCTGTAATTACTACATGGCTTTCTCCTGTAGTAACTGATGTAATCTTAAATGGAATACCTGCCATTCTGTTCATGTCACCATCAGATACCTTGATACCCTTAATATCACCCCTGATTATCTGGTCTGACAATGAATTATCCCCGGTAAAGCTTACAATCTGTCCGTTTTCACTGATTTCAAAGTATCTTGGCGTTTCATCAAGGGTATATCCCTTTGGTGCCTTTGTCTCAGCAATCTTATATTTTCCATACAGTAAAGCATCAGCCGCTGTGAATGCACAGCCATTAACATCTGTAGTAAGGGTCATTACAGCTTCTTCAGCACTGTCATTTACTGAATAAACAGTATACTCAGCTCCAGAGAGTTCAGCCTTTCCCTGGGCTGTACCAGTCTCGTTATCCACCTTCTGTACTTCGATACCACCTCGAATTACAGTGTTCTTAAAAGCGTTATCTCCGGTGAAACTTACAACTTCACCATCTGCTCTGATGGAGAAGATTCTTGGTGTGCTATCAAGAACATAACCAGCTGGTGCCTTTGTTTCTGCTATCTCATAGCTGCCATATGGCAAGGCATTAACTGCTGATGCAGCGTGACCTTCTGAATCTGTTACAAGGGTAAGAACTGCCTCCCCTGATGCATACTCCACACTGTTTACAATGACGTTATAATCATTACGGTTATAGATGGTAAATTCAGCTCCGGCTAACACAGCATCACCCTGGGCTGTACTGCCAATCTCGCTATCCACCTTCTGCACTTCGATACCGCCACGAAGCACCTGCTCTGACGAAGTTACTGTCTGATAAGACTGAATGATCTGTCCTGTAAAATCATCTGCTTTTATATTTACTACATAAACCACTGGATCTATCTCATAACCGGCTGGTGCAAATGTTTCATAAATCTTTAATGTACCTACTGGAATTACTCTAAACCCTTCAATAGTATAAAGAGGGTCTCCAGCTACTTGATTAGCAGTACGAAGAAGTATTGTTCCATTTTTATTAGTTTCAAAAACCCACGTTCTTTCAGGTGTAATTCCTACAAGTTCAGCTTCTGTATACTGTCCATCATAATATTCGAAGGTATACTGGGCTCCGGCAAAAGTACCAGCTTCACCAACTGATACATTACCTTCAGCATCAATCTTCTTTAACAGCAAGCCTACAGGGTCATTAGCCGGCTCATTATAAAAGGTATATGTAACAGTCTGATTCGCAGTAACCGTTACTGTGGCAGTTTCACTATCAAGTACAAAACCCTTTGGTGCCTTAAGCTCCTTTAAATCGTACTGTCCTACCGGAAGGTTATTTATAATCCCACCATAACCATTCTTATCTGTAGCAAACCTTCCTACTTCTGTACTGGTACCATGTTTATAGACTGCTATAACTGCACCCTCAAGAGAATAGCAGGCATTGTTATTTGATACAGCCTCATTTGAGCTTTTCTTGTAAAGTTCAATGGCACCCTTTGGTATTTCTTCAATCCTCCAGTAAGCCAGGTCCTGCTGTCCTGCAATGCCTGTGCTGACTGTATATACCTTAAAGTTTTCCGGCGGTACAGGCTGGCTTGCAAAAAGGCTCAAGGTATAATGATCTCCTACACTTACTCCGTCCTTCATAGGAATATTTCCTACTGCTGATGAAGCTGCCATGGCGGTAAAAGTCCAGCCATACACACCCATATCAGCCGGTCCGCCATTTCCGTAATAGAGCACCCTCCTTAATGCATCATTTGTGCTTAATACCGGTTCACCAACTGCAGTTCCCTCATCGGGTGCCTCTGCATTAAAATCAATACAAAAAGCAAAGTTAGTTCCATGATTGTTTGTAACTTCAAAATATGGCTCTCTGCCATAATCATCCCTCTGTGCCTCTTTTTTACTGACCACTCCACCGGCTGCATAAGATTTATCTTCCGGTGATGCAAATGTAAGGCCTGATATTACAAGAACCAATACCAGTACAGCTGACAGGATTCTTCCTGTCATTTTTACAAGTTTCTGTTTCACTTTTTATCCTCCTTAATAATTTATTTTTATATATAAAAAACAGACAACGTTATATCATCTGATTAACTGCTGTCTGCCATTATTTTTTTGCATCAAAAAGCACCGGAAGTATTAACCGATGCCCTGATATATTATTCAATTTTTATGATAAGAAGTTTACTTATTCCCAGTAACCTTCACTCACTAACACACGCCTGTTTTCATGATGTCCTTCTTCAGCATGTTCAATGTATGTGGTCTGATACTCTGTTGTGTAACCTGTAAGCTCTTTTTCAGAAATAAGCCTGTAAGCGTAAGCTTCACCATTTAACAAATGACTACTTTCATGCTCTACCCATTCCTCTGTAGCTGAGTCATTATTTGTTTCTTTCACTTTGAAACCACAAGTACACTCAGTATAATATATTTTCTCATATACTGGAACCTGGACTTCCTCTGTTACCTCCTCAGTCCAGGCAGCCTTATCAACAACCCATACCCTCTGAAACTCATAAACCGGGTCATGCCACACCGGAGCCTTTGTTGTAGGCGGCGGTGCCTGTGTCTGAACTTGCGTAACTACAGGTGACTTGGTAGCCGGCTGTAGTGCCTGAGTTGGCGCCTGTGTAGGTGCCTGGGTTGGCGCCTGTGTAGGTGTCTGAGTTGGCGCCTGTGTAGGTGCCTGAGTTGGCGCCTGTGTAGGTGCCTGGGTTGGTTTCGCGGTAGTTGTCTGTGCCTTTGTTGCAGCCTCTGTAGTCTTTTCACTACTGTTATTTAAGCTACTTCCTGATGTACCGTTTTCTAAACTTGCCTCAGTCTTTGATGTGTCTGCTGATGAACTGCCCTCTGCAGGCTTTGTTGCAATAACAGCTCCTACAAATGTACTACCTTCCAAAGCTTCTGTAATAATTTCAACTTCAATTATCTCTCCTGTTACCAGGTCATCAGCTCCACCGGCATCAAGAATCTTACCACTATCCACAGATGCCAGCGACGAAGACAAAACATAATAGTCAGCACCTTCATATTCAACCAAACTCCACTGACCTTCTTTATCAATACCCTTGAGCAACACTTCATCACCCTTAACAAGAAAACCTTCATATCCGGCCCCCTGCTCTGGAGCAATACTAAGAACTGCTGTATTAATAGCTCTGACTGTTCCTGATGCAGCCGCAAACTCAACTATCACTGATGTTGTTGTCTGTTCTTCAGATATTACAATCTTATCAATATTTTCATCATTCTGTACCTGCTGACTTCCTGATGCACTGCAGGCTGTTAATGACATAACAATCAATACTAATACTATGATCTTAAATCTCATCATATCACCTTCTTAACTATGTTACCATTACAAAATTCCTATAATCATCAATAGAACTACACCTCCGATTAATATAAAAGGTGAAAGAACTATTAAAAGTGAAAAAATAAATTGTACAGTAAAATAAGTATTTGCCACTTCCTTCTCATACTCATTTCCAAACATCTGCTTTAATCTCATTTCATCATCATATGTCATTATATAATATCCCCCTTATGTATAATTTTTGATAATGATATTATACTACCATTGGCAAATATAATCAACTCACTTCAACCTTTTTACACTGCATACCGACCCTCTATTGAATAATTTATTAAGTCAATCAGATTTATCTATATACTATTATCAATGTACTTATAATTTCATTTGACAAAACAAAGTCAATCACTTATAATCAAGTTATTAAGTCAATCACAAAGCTCTCATGCTTCCGTATAAGCATGGGGGCTTTGTTTTTTACTTTACATTCTGCTGTGCCAGCTCTGCACTATACTGTGTGTAATCAGAATCAACAACACCACCACGCTCCAGTTCTCTATACATTGTGGCCCTATGTACACCTATCACCTCTGTCACTTCAGATACATCAAATCCACCCTTAAACATCATTTCGATAATTTTCCTATCCTTATAACTTATTCTTTTGTATCTTCTCTTCCCTTCCATCACACCACTCTCACAATATTTTTTACAATAAAAAAAGCGATAGAGCTTTTCACTCTATCGCAATAATTCCTGCAACAGAGTAATTAACTCTTGTCGCATTTAATTTTAAAACTTATCCACCTCCATACTAAATCATATAATAATTACTTACATCTCTCCAAAGTCTCTTCCCATATAGTCTTCTCCGGCCAGCCGGTAGTATCAAAAGCATCTCTTATGCACTCACACAAATACTCCAGCTTGGCAAGACGACCCGGTGAAGCAGAATACATCCAGTCATTGCCTGCCATGGCATGCTCCATAATTCTGGCTCTGTCTTCCTTAGAATATGTTCGCGAATACAAATCAACAAACCAGCTTTCATACTCACCATTATACACGTCCATAGGTATATCATTATACGACTCCGCATATACAAAACCTTCCGGATTGAATGCCAGCCAATCCTCCTCAGAATAAACAGCATCTTCTCTTATCTTTGCATCAAACTCCAATTTATTCTCTATAAGATGCATAATTTCATGATAAAGAGTCTGCTCCAAGGAACCGGTAGTAGTAATATCTACAGCAATCACGGATTTTCCTTCCTGTTCTGATGCAGCTCCAACAAAAGAAGTAAACCCTAAAGAATCCTCAGTCATCGTTGTATTAATAATACTACCGACAAGATTAAACTCTATCTCTATTTGGGTTCCGTATAAAAGCTGCTCCATAAAACCTTCCGGATATGCAGAAAGTACTGCCTCTATAGAATCAAGGCCGGAAGAAATATATCCCTCATCAAACTCCTGATTCATTGCAAATTCATTAATCTCTACTGCTGCCTGCTCAGCAATCTTAATATCGACGCCATAGACATCAGAAAGCTCTAAAGCCCTGTCATAAAGTGCTTCTGAAACTACAGTTCCTGGTTCCTGTTCTCCATCATATACTGATTTCAATTTCAAATCTTCACCGGCAATAGGAGTTGCCAAATTCCAAAACAGCAGCATGTCTTTGCCCGTAGGGTCTGTGACAATAAAATAATATCCCCCGTCTTCATGAACCCAGACAGGAGTCCCGGACATTATTCCACCTTCAATCGCCAATTTACATTCTGACAAGAAAATTCCGTCAGCACCATAAAGCGTCATAAACGAAGTACCATTCACATCGTAAGAAGACATAATTCTGGTTGGAGCACTTAACATACTAACCATGCTATATTCTCCATGTGCCTTAAACTCATTCGGGCGTTCGGTCCTTCCTAAGTAATATGTATTATCTTCACCAAGAATACCTGCAAGCCATATCTCGTCACTGTATTCAATAGTTGTAAATGCACCTTCAAAAGGAACCTTCATCACTGTTCCCTTAGTAAGATCTACAATCTCTCTGACCTCAAGCTGAGTATCTCTGTCTGTATAAGAAATAGTTACCGAATCACCACAACGGCTGTTACCAAAAAGTCCTAATGCATGTTCTAATAAAACTTCAACGTCTCCTGTCTCAATATCAGTAATTCTGATACCATTATTCTGAGTAAAACAGTATACTTTCGTAGCATCAGAATTTAAATAAATTGCACATGATTCAGCTTCAACCTGATACTCCTCTGTTATATTCAATTCATTATCCAGCAGAATAATATCTCCGTCGCTCCAATCAGTTACAGCAATTAAATCACCACAAACCTGAACATCTGATATGTCAATACCTGAGATAGAATTCTCGTGTAGTACTGCTCCTGTCTCTCTACTGATAACAGTCAGCTTCAGAACAGAACTGTCATTCTCATAAAATGAACCACAAACAAGTAAATTCTCCTGATATATCATAAGCTTCTGCTGTAGTCCCTGTTCAATTCTCTCATTAGGTATGTACCAAAGAATCCCCTGGTCATCTAATTTCTCCCTATTATCCAGAATACTCTCCTCAGACATAACAGCTTCTGTTGTTACTTCTTCTGTTTCTGACAGGTCACTTTCTTCTGTAGTAACCTCAACACTCTCAGTACTTTGTGTGCTTTCCTGCTGCTCTTTAGATACTGAATTTATACATGCTGATTGTACAAGCATTGCAGTAATAAGCAGCCATAATAAAATTCCCTTAAACTTACTCATAATATCCGCCTCCCTAAGCAATATATAGGATACAAATCATAACGTTTTACTTTCTTTAATTATACCAAATCAAACAAATAAAGTACAGAACCTCCATAGGATATTAGCTCTGTACTTTACTATAAATTCCGTTATTTTTAGTTACAATAAACCTCTATGGCTTTTGAGGCAAACTCAGCAGTTCCCTGCCCGCCTGCTCTGTCAATATTTTCAGTAAAACTGCCACCTCCGGCATACATTTGACCAAGTCCTTTAAGTATCTGTGTATTACATTTATAAAAATTCTCAGTAATATACTCCTGCAGTTTCTTTACCTGCTCCTGAACTACAATATCCTCTGCTTTCTTTCCCTGCCTTAAAAGTTGTCCGAACTCAACAAATATGTTCATTAATCCTTCGCTTTTCTCGTCTTTTTGAGTTTCACTCAGACCTTCATTCTTTTCTTCGAATTCTCTATATGCCTCTGATTTTCCCCATAAAACTTTAGTCTGGGCTTCATAGTCATCAACTTTTTTGGTGTCAAACACTGAAAAGTCAAGACAATCAACACCTACAGTCTTAATTCCTGTTGCAAAATCAATAAGTTTCTGTAAATGGTCTTTCTTTAATTTAAGCAATGCTATCTGATGATCTAATACTCTGTTACGTTCATAAGAAGGACTGTCCAAAATTAACTTTATCTCTTTTAACGGTATTTCCAGCTCACGATAAATAAGAATCTGCTGCAATCTTTCTAATTCTTTATCATCATATAATCTGTAACCGTTATCAGTTGTCACTGCGGGACTTAAAAGACCTATCTCATCATAATAATGCAGTGTACGCACACTCACTCCAGTTAATTTACTTACTTCATTTACTGTTTTCATTGTATCTTCCTCCTATAAAGAAAGTATAAACTATGACGTAAGGTGAGTGTCAATAGTATTTTAAAAAGCAAAAAAGGCTTGTGTCCGTAACGCATAAACATCCCGTATCGAACATAAGCCTGTTTTTCTATATACTACTCACAAGTAATCACTGAAAATAGACAATGCATTATAAAGAATTAAAACTCATCATCAAAGAAATCATCTTCGAAATCATCTTCATAATCATCCTCAAAATCTTCTAAATAATCCGGTGTAAAGAAACGATA
>JAZULV010000067.1:0-36362 GCA_045603305.1 Lachnospiraceae bacterium
GGTAAAAATATCGGTTCTGACGCATTTACATTCAGTGTTTACCCAGCAAGTACACCTGTATTTATGGAACTTGTGAAAAATGGTGCCGTAGCTGACCTTATGGCTGCTGGAGCAATCGTGAAGACTGCATTCTGTGGTCCATCTTTTGGTGTCGGTTGTACACCTGCAAATAATGCATTCAGTATTCGTCATTCAACAAGAAACTTCCCTAACCGTGAAGGTTCTAAGCTTCAGAGCGGACAGATTTCATCTGTTGCACTTATGGATGCCCGTTCAATTGCTGCAACTGCCGCAAATAAGGGTTATCTTACACCGGCAACAGACCTTGACATGGAATTTAATACACCGAAGTATTTCTTCGATAAGTCAATTTATGAGAACAGAGTATTTGACAGCAAGGGTGTAGCTGAGCCTGATGTAGAGATTCAGTTTGGTCCTAACATTAAAGACTGGCCTGAGATGTCAGCTCTAACAGATAATATGTTATTAAAGGTTGTTTCAGAGATTCATGACCCTGTAACAACTACAGATGAGCTTATCCCTTCAGGAGAGACTTCATCTTACCGTTCAAATCCTTTAGGTCTTGCAGAATTTACTCTTTCAAGAAAGGACCCTGCTTATGTAGGCCATGCGAAGGAAGTACAGGCTGCTGAGAAGGCAAGAATTTCAGGCGGATGTCCTGAGGAAGCTTTTGCAGAATTAAAGTCTGTTATGGATGTTGTTAAGGCTTCTTACGCTGAGGCAGATTATGCTAATACCGGTATCGGAAGCACTATCTTTGCAGTTAAGCCGGGTGACGGTTCTGCGAGAGAGCAGGCGGCATCATGTCAGAAGGTACTTGGCGGATGGGCTAACATTGCAAATGAATACGCTACAAAGCGTTACCGTTCAAATCTTATCAACTGGGGTATGATACCATTCCTTATTGATGAGGGTGAGCTTCCATTTAAGAATGGTGATTATATCTTTGTTCCTGGAGTTAAGGAAGCAATTATTGAAAAGAAGACAGTAATTCCTGCATTTGTAGTAGGCGAGGAGCTCAAGGCATTTGACTTGAAGCTTGGTGAGCTTACAGACGATGAGAGAAAGATTATTCTTGATGGATGTCTTATTAACTACTACAAGGAAAACTAATATAAAACCGGAGATGTTAACATCAGTGCAGCAACCGGGGTTGTAACGGTTGATTTATGAGAAAATACGGAGGGATAGTATGGACTTATTAAACAGCATAATGAGCAATGGCTGGAGTGTTTTCATATTAATGATAGTATGTCTTGTACTGCTGGTGGTAGCTGTAAAGAAGCTTTTTGGTGCTGTCAGTATAATTCCGCGCTCAGTGTGTGTATGCTTTTCAATAATATTTATTTATATTATTTGTATAATCTTTTCTGATAAAATTGGTGAAGAGTTTAATGCACTGGTTTTGGCAATGCCATTTGGAGAAATTATCTCAGCCGGTAAAATTGTAGATTTTGCAATGTTGTATCAACAGTCAAGAGATGGATTCGGAGGATTCTTCGGACAGATGGTACAGATATTCTATCTTGCAGTCATCGTCATTTTTGTTCAGAGTATTGTTCACAAATCGGATAAAAAGGACAAAGATACATCTTTTATGAAAGAGTTCGTGATGTGGTTTTGTAAAGAGTGCATTGTTTTAGCGATAGCAATCGTTGCGAATATGATTATTGGCAAAACCTTTAGCGTTCTGACAGAACATATGGGCTGGATAGGAAAAATAATCGGTTCAGCACCTATGCTGGTGTTTGTGGCGATGTTCATATTGCTGCTGGTGCTTGCTGTGATAAAGGTGGTTAAGGCAATTATTCTTTTAACTGTTCCTGTATTCGGTCTGTTATTATCTTTCTTCTCGGATAACCAATTAGGCAAGAGTGTAATAAGTGCGTTTGTGGCAACAGGCATAATGATAGCTTTAATAGGTATACTTGGAGAGCTTAAATTAGACATATATGGTAGGATATCGTCGTCTCTTCAGGCATCAGGAGGTATTTTGATTGTTGCGCTAATGATACTTGTATTACTTGCAATCTGGTTTGCTGTATACAGGTTGTGGAAACTTACAGATAAATAGTCATTTAAGTATAGGTGAAGGGCAGACGAGAGTCTGCCCTTGATAAATGCTATTGTGAAATTAAGTCTTTAATTACTTCTCCTGCGATAATAAGTCCCGCAACAGAAGGCACAAAGGCAGTACTGCCGGGAGTCTGTCTTCTGCCTGACGCAGGCGGTTCATCAGATTCAAGAGGCGTTAACGGTATCTCTTTGGAGTAAACTACTTTTAGCTTTTTGATTCCGCGTTGTTTCAGTTCGCGTCGCATAACTTTTGCAAGAGGGCAAACAGAAGTCTTGTAAATGTCAGTTACTTCAAATGCAGTAGGATTAAGTTTATTACCTGCACCCATAGAGCTTATGATAGGTGTTTTAGCCTCATTTGCACGTACTATAAGCTCTAATTTACCGGTAACAGTATCAATGGCATCTACGATATAGTCATAATCAGTGAAATCAAACCTATCCGAAGTATCGGGCATGTAAAAAGTCTTGTATGAACGAACCACAACGTCAGGATTGATTTCAGCTATTCTTCTGGCGGCAACATCAACCTTATATTCATCAATGGTTTTAGTTGTAGCGTAAATCTGGCGGTTTATATTTGAAGGGCTGACTATATCATTATCAATAATATCTATGGCACCAATACCGCTTCTCACTAACGCTTCAACCGTATAGCCGCCAACACCACCAATACCAAAAACTGCAACTCTTGATGATGCGAGTTTATTCATGGCATCCTTTCCTAACAATAATTCGGTTCTCGAAAACAGATTCTGCATCGCAGCCTCCCACATTAAGTAAATTAATCAAAATAACAAATAAAAGTATAAACTGATTTTAGCAATGCAAAATTGCATTGTCAAGAAAAGAGGACGGTTAGTGAAATAATAGGGGTTACTCAATAGTACTAACCGTTGACAGGGACACATGAGCAGCAACCGGAATCATCTCTGAGCGTTTAACTTCACGCAACAGAAATTTATATCTTAACTGGGCTGCCTGCATCTCATATATACAACAGTCAATTAAGTCCGGATCAGTTACATTATCAAGATTATGCAATGCCAAATCTAAATTCTCTTTAGTCTGCTTCAATTCATATTTTAAGTTGTCGTTATCAGACGCATTGTCCTGTCCGTTTCTATTGAAAAGAAAAAATAATTTATTAAGTATCATAAATACCTCCTTATAACCGGTTAAAAACAAACGGCACATTTATTAGTAAAAGTATTGGCATAAATAAGAAAAACTATTCAAAATAAAGGAAGTATAAAATCCAGATGCGAAAAATGATGTAAAATTACACTATAGTTGAAAAAATGTCGAAGTGTGGTATAATGTACGCATAAGCGACGAACGCAGCCTGCATAAAGAAGGATATCCTGCTTGCAGGAACATCCTTCTTTATGCAAGGCTATGTGAGTGCAACGAACACCGAAAACCGCAGGTTTGAGGTGGGACGCGTAATTTATTGGAGGTTTTATGGAGCATTTAGAATATTGGGTTGTTAAATTCGTTCAGACGCCACAGTTTAAGTGGATTGCTCTGATTTTTATAGGATTGATATTGGTGGAGATTGTGCTTCACAATAAAAAAGAAGAGTTGCGTAAGGCCGCAGGAGGCGTATCCGCATGTGCAGGAATGTTTTTTGTATATGTGCTGACCGCATTATTCTTTGGTCCGATACATCATTCGTTTTTGGAAGGCTTCGGATTGGAATCATGCTTACCATTTTTACATAGCAGCCTTACTACAAGTTCTGACTGGGCAGTATTTAGCTTTTTTGTATTTCCGAAAGATATTGTAGAATTGTGTTATGGGATTTTAAAGCTGTATTTTATTTGTGTTATTTATAATTTTACAGGTGAAATTTTAGACAAAAGCATTAAAAAAATCAAAGATGATTTTCTGACATGGCTGGTGGTACAGGTAATTATTATATTTGTATTTACAATAGTAATTTCAAGCTTCAGCTATATTATAGGCAGAGTGTGTGATCAGGTGCCTTGGTTTGACAGCATGATGAGATTTATGAAAGAAGAGGCCATAGTATTTTTTGTAATCCTGGCGGCATTCGTAGCTATAGTAATTATTGTTATGATTATATTGTCTGCATTAAGTGGTGTTAAAGCAGAGAATGCGCCTATACTTGGTACATTATCAAAAATTTTCTTTGGCAATATATTCGGTATTTCTCTTGTAAGAGCTGCGATTACTACTTATTTTCTGATGCTTATATTTAAAATTGTAAGCATCACATATGTAAAAGATTTTGTGTTTAGCACAGTTGGTCATATTATATTATATGTTTCACTTATGCTTATATTTATATGGCATATGATTAGACAGCAGATTGCGAAAAAGAAGAAGTAAATATCAATATATATGTAAGATGCATCATAGAGGTTGATTAGTTCGGCTCTATGATGCATTTTTTGTGTCTTTCAGGTTTACTTGTGTTTATGCAGTTTTGTGGCAGTTTTGTGGCAGTATATTGGCAGTTTGTTTGTCTTGACATAGGGTGGATAAAGTAGGATAATAAATATATCAAAAATCTTTAATCTTAAGGTTGCGTTTTGCAATAGTAGTCTTGCTCCGTTCGGTGCAGAATTCTCATAGTGATTATTTATATTAATAGTTTATTAAAACCAAAGGGCAAATAAAGATGCCTTTCATTTGGCATTGTTTTTTAAAATAATCAGTTCATAGACTTTAAATTATACTCTCCAAGTACAATTCCCCAAAGCATAAGCATAATTTCGGTTCAAATGGAAGGTGTCTTTATTTATCTTTTGTTCACTAACAGTTAGATGTTTTTAGTTATAAATATTAATAAAATAATTATAGTTTATATACAGTAAAATAATTATTTGTTATTGCTAAGATAAAGCTTCGGGCGTATTATATTATTAATATTACTAGATATTGATAATAGATACAGGAGTGGCTGTTATGAATAGCAGGACTGACAATAAAAATATTCCGTATATTACGATTGGGATATTAGCTATAAATGTCATATATTTTTTTGTTCTATTTGCGGTGGGCGCCCTGGAAGATGGAGCATTATTGATAAAGTACGGAGCTTCTGTGCCACCCGGAGAATTGACAGGGGATTACTACAGACTACTGACCTCGGCATTTATGCATTTTGATTTACCGCACCTTGCAAATAATATGATTATGCTTTATTTTGTAGGCGGATATGTTGAGAAAGCACTGGGCGGATTTAAATATTTATTGTGTTACATTTTATGTGCGGTTGGTGGCAATCTGGTTTCCAATATATTTTACCTGATGTTTGAGAAAGCGGTTATTACGGTAGGTGCCTCCGGTGCAGTGTTTGGTCTTGCCGGAGCTCTGGCATATATCATAATCAGGCATAAAGGACATTACAAAGACCTTACGCTTCAGAGAATGATTGTATTTTTGTTACTGGCGGTTTACAGTGGTATATCCAATTCAGGTATAAACAATGCGGCTCATATAGGCGGTCTTATAATAGGGTTTGTTATTTCCGTACTGTTTTATAGAGGCCGTGAATCGGAACATGATTGTAATAATGAAGCATTGGATTTATAATAATATAATAACAGGTTTGTTGATATAACATTTGAAAGTGAGGAAGAGAAGATATGTGTATATTTTGCAAGATAGCTAATGGTGAGATTCCGTCATCAACATTGTATGAAGATGATGATTTCAGAGTGATATTAGATTTAGGCCCTGCTACTAAGGGACATGCTCTGGTACTGCCAAAGGGACATTATGCGAATTTATGTGAATTAGATGATGAGGTAGCTGCTAAGGTGCTTATAGTAGCAAAGAAGGTGGGGACTGCCATGATGAAGAGTCTTGGTTGTGCAGGATTTAATCTGGTGCAGAATAACGGAGAGGCTGCAGGACAGACAGTTATGCATTTTCATATGCATATAGTGCCGCGTTATGATGGCGGTAAAAAGATTATCTGCTGGGAACCGGGTGAGACAACACCGGAAGAGATGGCGGAAGTGGTAGCTAAGATAAGAGAAGCTTATTAATAATTAATATAAATATTAACCTCCGGGAGTGCGTGCCGCAGATATTCCCGGAGGTAATTATTTTATATAGGTGTATAAGAGTGATTGCAGACTATTTTTGTATATCTTCCAACAGTGATATTATTGTAGTGACTGCATCAGACATCTGACTGTGTTCCATAGCAGATATGTACTTACTGCGTTCGTTGTAAAGGGTGTTGACTGCGTTAAGTAATACCTCGTTAGTCAGTTCCTCTTCTTCAAGCACCATGCTAAAACCTTGCTTTTTAAATGACTCTGCATTCAGTATCTGGTCCCCTCGGCTTGCTGCTGCAGATAATGGTATCAGCAGGTGTGGCTTCTTTAATGCAAGCAGTTCACAGATTGAATTTGCACCTGCTCTTGATATTACGATATCAGAAAGAGCGAAGCAGTCTTTGAGCTGTGGTCCGACATATTCGTACTGTACATATCCGGCTGTGTTATTTAAGCTTTCGTCAATATTACCCTTGCCGCATAAGTGTATGACTTCAAAATCTTTCAGCAGTTTAGGAAGAATATTGCGTATGCAGTCGTTGATAGTCTTTGAGCCGAGACTTCCTCCGATAATCAGAAGAACCGGTTTGTTACCTGAAAGACCGGTGAATTTTAGACCGGCAAGGCGGCTTCCGCTCAGCAGCTCCTTTCTTATAGGAGAGCCGGAGAGTACTGCTTTTTCTTTTGGAAGATACTCTAATGTCTCCGGGAAGTTACAGCAGATTTTGCCGGCGGATGAATAGCTGAGTTTATTGGCAAGTCCCGGTGTCATATCCGATTCATGGATGATAACAGGTACATTGTTCTTCTTTGCTGCGATTACAACCGGAACTGATACGAAACCACCTTTAGAAAATACTACATCAGGAGATTCCTTTTTGATTATTTTCTTCGCTTCGAAATATCCTTTGATTACACGGAAAGGGTCTGTAAAGTTCTTCATGCTGAAATAACGGCGGAGTTTTCCTGAGGAGATGCCGTGATAGTCAATACCGGCGCCCTCAATCAATTCTTTCTCTATACCTTCATATGAACCAATATATTTTATGTCGTAACCGAGTTCTTTAAGCTCAGGAATAAGTGCAAGGTTCGGTGTTACATGTCCGGCAGTTCCTCCGCCAGTTAGTATTATCTTCTTCATGCTGCCTCCAAAATAATTATAATAAAGAGCTGTTAGTTAGAAGCGATAGTTGCCTTATATTCTTTGAGTGCACGGGCGAACTGATCCGGACAGGAAGTGCCGCGTCCGCCGCAATCTATTCCGGACATACGGCTGATAGCTTCATCTATATCCATGCCTTCTATAAGTCTGGCAATGCCCTGGGTGTTACCGTTGCAGCCGCCAACGAAGTAGGCATTCTTGATTTTATTGTCTTCTATCTCAAAGTTGATTTCACGGGAACAAACTCCCCTTGTCTTAAACTTCATAAAGGACCTCCTTAATAATTATATATGTATAATAAATTGATTATACTCATAAATCAAAATAAATACAACTGCTACTTTAACTACAGAAAGCCGGTAAAAATAAAAGTTTAATGGTATCCGGTTGAATGAAACACAAAAATATAGTATTTTATATAGTAAGAGTTTTTGTATTGAAGCATTAGATTGTTATGGATAATGTAAACCGCAGAAAAAAGCAGTAATTAAATAATCAGGAGGTATAATTATGCTTGGTATTATCGGAGCTATGGATGAAGAAGTCGGGATGTTAAAAGAAAGCATGGAAGACGTGCAGATTATTAAGCGTGCAAATATGGAGTTTTATAAAGGTAGAATATACGACAGGGACGTAGTTGTTGTAAGAAGCGGCATCGGAAAGGTGAATGCAGGCATTTGTGCCCAGATTCTTGTGGATTTGTTTGATGCAGATGCAATTATTAATACGGGTATTGCCGGTTCTCTCAAAGCTGAGATTAATATCGGTGATATTGTATTGTCAACAGATACCCTTCAGCATGATATGGATGCGGTGGCATTTGGATATCCGGCAGGTCAGATACCGAGAATGGATACCCTGTCTTTTCCGGCAGACGAAAAGTTAATTGCTCTGGCGAAGGAGTGTTGTGAGAGGGTTAATCCTGAGATTGATGTTTTTACGGGCAGAGTTGTTAGTGGTGACCAGTTTGTTGCGGACAGGAAGGTTAAGGACAGAATCAGCAGCAATTTTGAGGGCTACTGTACAGAGATGGAAGGTGCAGCAATTGGACAGGCTGCATACCTTAATAATGTTCCTTATGTGGTAATCAGAGCTATTTCCGATAAGGCTGATGATAGTGCATCTGTAGACTATCCTGTTTTTGAGGCCAAGGCTATTGAGCACACAGTAAAACTTATGAAAGAGATGATAAGGAATATTTAGTTCGTCTTATTTCGATTTTTTATAGTATATTAGTTAATAATACAATAAAACTTTTGCATTTCGAGGAAATCTGCTGGCAGATTTCCTTTTTTAGTGTCAATATAATGCGAACGGTTTTGCTTTAAAATATAGTGACAAGGTTTTAAAATATAATTGAAAAATGTTTTAAGGGGGAGTTGTATGGAAACGTTTATTAATTCGGGAATCGGAATTGCTGTTCTGAGCGGAATTTCGATGGCAGGACTACTGTCAAAATTGTTTACCAATATTAAGCTTAATAAGCTGCTGAAACAGACTAAAAATCCGGGTGAAACAAAGGACAGGCAGTTAAAGCAGTGGAAGTTTAAGTTTGAAAATACATACCGGATGTGCAGAGGCATGAATAATGTATTAGTGTATATAAAGAAAAATTTTGTTCAGTATCGTGTTTGGGGAGTCTCGATTCAAAAGCTTGACAGAGTAAATGTTACTCTGTCCGGTGTGATTGGGTTAACAAGTCTGGCATTAGCAATTCTTGCTGTTAAACAAAAAATGAGTATTGATATAACTGTTATGTACTGTTCTACAGGAATATTGCTTGCAGGAATAATGCTTTTGTGGGAAAGAATCTGTTGTACTGCACATAAAAAAGAATACATAATTAACAATCTTCAGGATTATTATGAAAATACACTGGTAAAAAAACTGGAACTTGGCAACGAGCTTCGTAATGCAGAAGTACCGGCTAAGCCGGTCGAAGTGTTACAGACGGAAAATAAGAAAGTTAAAAAATATACTCCGATACAGGAAAATGTGCATTTGACTGAGACAGAGTCAAGACGTAAAGCATTTAGAAATACGCCGGATGAAGAAAAGGAAAACAGATACGGCATTAGTGGAGCGGACAGTACCGGATTAAAAAGAAATTCAGAGAAGATGCGTAAAGACGTAGAGTATCTTAAACAGAGTCTGGACAGAATTGCTGCAGGAAGAGAAACGGAATATGTACGCCCTACAAGAAAGCTTACAGAGAATGAAGAAAAGTTAATCGAAGAATTTATTAAAGAATATTTGTAAAGATGGCTTGATTATGAAATAGGTATTTTGTATAATAGGAGAAATGTAGACGTTATACTATATCTAGAAGGAGATAATCGAGATGAGCAAAGTAACATTTGATTACAGCAAAACAGCACCATTTATTTCAGCTGACGAAGTAGCTAATATGAAGAAGATTGTTGAAGATGCTAAGGATTTATTAGTATCTAAGACAGGTCCGGGTAATGATTTCCTTGGATGGATTGACCTTCCTGTAGATTATGATAAGGAAGAGTTTGATAGAATTAAGAAGGCAGCAGCTAAGATTCAGAGCGATTCAGAAGTTCTTATCGTTATCGGTATCGGTGGTTCATACCTTGGCGCAAGAGCTGCTATCGAGTGCCTCAACAACAATTTCTACAACTGCATGTCTAAAGAAGACAGAAAGACTCCTGCAGTTTACTTCTGCGGATGCAATATCAGCACAACATACTTAAACGACCTTATCAACCTTGTTAAGGATAAGGATTTCTCTATCAATGTTATTTCTAAGTCAGGAACAACAACAGAGCCTGCTATAGCTTTCCGTATATTCAAGAAGCTTTGCGAGGACAAGTATGGCAAGGAAGAGGCTAAGAAGAGAATTTACGCTACAACTGATAAGGAGAAGGGTGCTCTTAAGACTCTTGCTAATCAGGAAGGATATGAGAGCTTCGTAGTACCTGGAGATATCGGCGGACGTTTCTCAGTTCTTACAGCAGTTGGTTTACTTCCAATCGCTGCAGCAGGTATTGACATTGATGCTCTTATGGCAGGAGCAGCAAGCGGAAGAGAGAGAGCACTTAACAACGCATTCGAGGAGAATGATGCTCTCCAGTACGCAGCTATCAGAAATATCTTATTAAGAAAAGGCAAGTGCATAGAGATTACTGCTAACTATGAGCCAAGCCTTCACTACATTGCTGAGTGGTGGAAGCAGCTTTACGGCGAGAGCGAAGGCAAGGATCAGAGAGGTATCTTCCCTGCATCTGTTGACCTTACAGCAGACCTTCACTCTATGGGACAGTTCATTCAGGACGGTTCAAGAAATATGTTCGAGACAGTTATCAGCATTGAGAAGTCAGCAGCAGAGATTATTATCGAAGCAGACGACGCTAACCTTGATGGTCTTAACTATCTTGCAGGCAAGACTATGGACTTTGTAAATAAGAGTGCTATGAACGGTACAATTCTTGCACATACAGATGGTTCAGTTCCTAACCTTATGGTTAAGGTTCCTGAGCAGAACGCATTCTACCTTGGTGAGCTCTTCTACTTCTATGAGTTTGCTTGTGGTGTAAGTGGTTATGTACTTGGAGTTAATCCATTCAACCAGCCGGGTGTTGAGAGCTACAAGAAGAACATGTTTGCACTTCTTGGAAAGCCTGGTTACGAGGATATGACAGCAGCACTTCTTGAGAGACTGTAAATTTAATATTATATAATTTAGAAGCAGTGAATTGTGGTTGATACAGGTTCACTGCTTTTTTGGCATGTTAGTGTACAAAATAACTGTTAAAGGAATTTGGCTTTGGTAGATATTATACATTGAAAAATTGAATAGTTTCCAAGTAAACTAAAAGTGAAGATAAATAGTGAAATATAAGTGCGCAGAGTTGAAATAGATATAATTATAACGATAGATAAAACCTTTTATTGATAAAAACACGCAAGATAATACTTGATTTAACGAAGAAATTGTGCGAAATCCCTAAAAAATCGAACTTAAATTTGTTGAAACAGATGAAAGTACAATAAAAGTATTAAAAGATATTGATTTTTTTTTGAATAGGATGTATAGTGTAATCACAGAGTTGGAAACGTTACCAGTAACGTTTCCAAGAACGAAAATTAATTAATAATATAGGAGGAAGAAACTATGAAAACATTTAGAAGATTAACAGCAGTTGTGTTAGCATTAGCACTTGGATTATCATCAGCTATGATAATGGCTGGATGTGACAGCGAAGATGCTGTAACAGTTCGTTATCTTAACTTTAAGCCTGAAAGTGCAGAGATTTATCAGGAGCTTGCTGAGACATACGAGAAGGAAACAGGTATCAAGGTTATCGTAGATACAGCAGCTAACAACGAGTACGAGTCAACTCTTACATCAAAGATGGCTACAGATGAAGCACCAACTCTTTTCCAGATTAACGGACCTAAGGGATATGCAAACTGGAAAGATTACTGTGCAGATCTTTCAGACACAGAGCTTTACAAGCACCTTAAGGATAAGAGCATTGCTATTACATCAGATGGCAAGGTTTATGGTATTCCTTACGTTGTTGAAGGTTACGGTATCATTTACAATGCAGCAATCACAGATAAGTACTTTGCATTAGCAGAGAAAGCAACAGATTTCGCATCTATGGATGAAGTTAATACATTTGATGAATTAAAGGCATTAGTTGAGGATATGCAGAAGAACGCTGAAGCACTTGGTATCGAAGGCGTATTTGCTTCAACATCACTTAAGGCTGGTGAGGACTGGAGATGGCAGACACATCTTGCTAACCTTCCAATTTACTATGAGTTCACAAACAACGAAGTTGATTTAACATCTGACGCAACAAATGCAATTACATTTGAGTATGGTGATGAGTTTAAGAACATTCTTGACCTTTACCTTAACAATTCAGTAGTTGACAGAAAGACTGTTGGTACAAAGACTGTTACAGATTCTATGGCTGAGTTTGCTCTTGAGCAGTGTGCTATGGTTCAGAATGGTAACTGGGCATGGGGACAGATTTCAGGCGTATCAGGAAACAAGGTTCTTCCTGAAAACGTTAAGTACCTTCCAATCTACACAGGCGTTGATGGCGAAGAAAGCCAGGGCTTATGTATAGGTACAGAAAACTTCTACTCAATCAACTCACAGGCATCAGAAGAAGAGCAGAAGGCAGCAGCTGATTTCATCTACTGGCTCTACTCAAGTGAAACAGGTAAGGATTATGTAACCAACAAGCTTGGTTTCATCGCTCCATTCGATACATTTGAAGATGATGAAAAGCCTACAGATCCACTCGCACAGGAAGTTCTTGCATGGATGGAAAAGGATGGTATCACAAGCGTATCATGGAACTTTACATTATTCCCATCACAGACATTCAAGGATAACTTCGGTGCATCATTACTTAAGTATGCACAGGAGACAAAGGATTGGGAAGACGTTAGTGCAGATGTAGTTGCTGACTGGGCAAAGGAAGCAGAGGCATCAGCTAACTAATTACAGCAATGAAAATATGAATAAGATGCGTTGGGCATAGATGAAATATAGTCGCCGCTCTGTTGTTCTACAGAGCGGCGATATTAGATAAAACACATGGTTTTAAAATGTGATAGAAATGTTTGGGGTTATAGAAAGGAGCGGATGAATTGGTATGCAAAAGACATTAAAGAAGTATTTTCCGATATTTGTATTACCTACACTGGCTGCCTTTGTGTTAGCATTCTTAGTACCTTTTATTATGGGTATAGGACTTTCGTTTACAAAGTTTACAACTGTTACTAATGCAAAATGGGTTGGTATAGATAACTATATAAAAGCCTTTACATATGATACAGATTTTCTTCATGCATTAGGCTTTACTACATTGTTTACTGTTGTATCAGTTATAACAGTTAATATATTTGCCTTTGCACTGGCACTGCTTTTGACAAAGGGATTAAAGGGAACTAATCTTTTCCGTTCAGTATTTTTTATGCCAAACCTGATTGGCGGTATTGTACTCGGTTACATCTGGAACCTGTTAATAAACGGTGTGCTTTCAACTATAGGTGTAGATATATCTTACAAGGCTGAGTATGGTTTCTGGGGTTTGGTAATACTGACGAACTGGCAGCTTATAGGTTACATGATGGTAATTTATATTGCCGGATTGCAGAGTGTTCCTGATGATTTGCTCGAAGCAGCATCAATTGATGGTGCTTCAGCACTTATGACACTTATAAAAGTAAAAATTCCGATGGTTATGTCATCGATAACTATTTGTATATTCTTAACATTAACAAATTGCTTCAAGATGTTTGACCAGAACCTTGCACTTACTGCCGGTGCTCCGGAGCGTTCTACAGAAATGCTGGCGCTCAATATTTATAACACCTTCTATGGTCGTACCGGATGGCAGGGTGTAGGTCAGGCGAAGGCTGTTATGTTCTTTATCATCGTTGCAGTAATTGCCCTTCTTCAGTTGAGGCTTACTAGAAGTAAGGAGGTTGAGCATTAATGAAAAAGCGTTTTAAAGTTGGAGACAGCATACTTTTTATAGTTCTTATAGCACTTGCAGCGTTGTTCATGGTGCCGATATTCATGGTGCTTATGAATTCCTTTAAATCAAGACTGTATATTTCAAGCGCACCATTTGATTTTCCGGATGCTCTAACCTTTGTAGGTCTTGAAAATTATATCAATGGTTTATCAATGTCAGGTTTTTTAGCTGCATTTGGACGTTCTGTATTTATTACAGTATTTTCAGTAGTGCTTATTGTTATATGTACGTCAATGACGGCATGGTATATTGTACGAGTAAAGAGTAAATTTACCAGCCTTTTATACTACCTGTTTGTGTTTAGTATGATAGTTCCTTTCCAGATGGTTATGTATACTATGACCTTTGTTGTTAATAAGGTTAATTTTGATAACCTTCCGGGAATTGTTATTGTGTATTTAGGCTTTGGAGCCGGCTTGTCAGTGTTTATGATGAGTGGTTTTGTTAAGGCTATTCCGTTAGAGATAGAAGAAGCAGCTACCATAGATGGATGTAATCCTTTACAGACCTTCTTCTACATAATTATGCCTATGCTTAAGCCTACAGCAATAACCGTTGCAATTCTTAATGCAATGTGGATTTGGAATGACTATCTGCTCCCTTATCTTATCCTTGGAACAGATGACAAGACAATTCCTGTAGCAATACAGATTGCGATGCAGGGTGCTTATGGTTCAACCGATTACGGCGGATTCATGGCTATGCTTGTGCTTGCTATAATACCGATTGTAATATTCTATTTATCATGCCAGAAGCACATCATCAAGGGTATTGTTTCCGGTGCGGTTAAAGGATAAATTATTCTGTTATCACAGTTTATTAAATAGAGGTTTATGCTATAATGTGATTTGTGTATGTTTGTGAAACAGGAGAATTCCGTATGACTATTAAAGATATTGCTAAAGAATCAGGATATGCGGTTGGTACAGTTTCAAGAGTGCTTAACAATCATCCTGACGTAAGTACAAAAGCCCGTGAAAGAATTATGGCAGTCGTAGAGAAGCATGGTTTTGTGCCTAATAATAATGCCAGACAACTAAAGCAGACCGAAAGCAGGACTATAGTTATTCTGGTTAAGGGAACATCTAATATACTGCTGAATTCTTTACTTGAAAGAATTCAAAAGCGTATTGAGAAATCACCTTATACTTCCAGCGTAGCGGTGCTGGATGAATACGATAATGAAGCATGGCAGGCAAGCCGTTTATATTATGAGAGAAGACCTATAGGTATGATATTCCTTGGGGGTAATCCACAGCGTTACGAAGAGGATTTTAACAAAATTAAAGTACCATGTGTACTTATATCCAATCAGGCGGATAATGTGCAGAATAATTATCTGTCCAGTGTAGGTACCGATGATATGCCGGCGGCAGAATATGCAAATGATTACCTCATCAGTAATGGTCATAGAAAGATTGGTGTAATAGGCGGTAATATCGACAATTCTGAAATTACACTGCGCAGATATAATGGCTTTTGCGAGTCTATGAAGAAGGCAGGACTGTCTTTTGATTTTGATAGTCAGTATGTAACTACTAAGTATTCTTTTGAAGGTGGTGCTGAGGCGGCAAAGGAGTTACTTGCAAAGTATCCTGATTTAACAGCAATTTATACTATGTCAGACGCTATGGCAATAGGAGCCTGCAGACAGCTTAGGGATATGGGCTATTCTATTCCTGGAGATATATCAATAGTAGGTTTTGATGGACTTCCGATTACCGAGTATTATCATCCGAGACTTACAACTATAAGGCAGTCAGCGGATAATCTTGCAGACAGTGGCTTGGAAATACTGCTTAACTGTATTGAAAGAGACGCAGCTCCTGTACACAAGGTTATACCTTTTGAATTTATAAAAGGTGAGAGCGTTAAAAATATAAATTAATAAATAGTAAAATATATTATGTACGGAAAGAGGGTGTTGTAAATGAACAGTCTAAAGCAAAGGGCAGCAGGAGTGCTGATGCATATATCATCACTTCCAGGCAGCACCGGTATTGGTACAATGGGAAAGTCGGCATATGATTTTGTGGACTATCTAAAATCGGCGGGACAGACATACTGGCAGATGCTTCCCGTGTGTCCTACAAGTTATGGGGATTCACCATATCAAAGCTTTTCAACATTTGCCGGAAACCCTTATTTTATAGATTTGGATCTGCTTAACAGGGACGGATATCTGAATAAGCAGGATTATGAGAATATTAACTGGGGCACGGATGATACAAGAGTAGATTATGGATTGCTCTATGTAGAAAGGCACAGGTTATTTGAAAGGCTGTATAACAAGTTTAAGTGCAACATTCCGGAGGATTTTGAAAGCTTTTGCAGCGAAAATGCTTTTTGGCTTGAAGATTACGCTTTGTTTATGGCGGTGAAGGATTCTTATGGCGGAGTAGCCTTTGATGAGTGGGATGAGGATATACGTTGTCGAAGAGAAGGTGCCCTTCACGAGTGGAGTAATAGATGTGCCGAGAAAACCGGTTATTACAAAATGCTTCAGTATTTCTTTTTCAAACAGTGGTATGCTTTGAAGAAATATGCCAATGAGAATGGAATAAAGATAATAGGTGATTTGCCTATTTATGTTTCAGGAGACAGTGCAGATGTCTGGTCGAATCCCGGACAGTTTTGTCTCGACGAACAGTTTAAACCGATAGAGGTTGCCGGATGCCCACCGGACGCATTTACTGCGGATGGGCAGCTTTGGGGAAACCCGGTTTATAACTGGGGATATATGAAGGATACGAACTATCATTGGTGGATAACCAGACTTAAGGAAAGTCTTAAAATCTATGATGTAATACGAATCGACCACTTCCGTGGATTTGATTCCTACTATTGTATAAACTATGGTGATACCAATGCTAAGAATGGTTTTTGGAGAATTGGTCCGGGGATTGAGTTCTGGAACAGTGTAAAGGAACAGCTTGGTGATCTGCCGATTATAGCTGAAGATTTAGGCTACTTAACGGATAGTGTGCGTAAGCTTTTAAGCGATAGTGGCTTTCCGGGAATGAAGGTGTTGCAGTTTGCTTTTGACTCAAGAGAAGCAAGTGATTATCTTCCACATAAATATACACAAAATAGTGTGGTCTATACCGGTACACATGACAATGATACTATGCTGGGCTGGACAGAATCTGCCGGTGAGGCTGACGTTTCCTGTGCAATGAAGTATGTACAGGCAGAAGATAAAAAGAGTCTTGTGAAGCAGATGATGATATGGGCACTGGCGAGTGTCTCTAACACCTGTATACTTACAATGCAGGATTTGATAGGTCTTGGTTCAGAAGCACGTATGAATACCCCTTCAACTGTAGGCTCTAACTGGCAGTGGAGAGTCAGAAAAGAGCAGATAAGTGAAGAGTCAGCGGAGTTTTTGAGGTATCATACTAAGCTTTATGGAAGATGATATTTGTTAATTAAATTTAAGAAACTGCAGTTTTGGTATAAAAATAATGGCTCCTTATCAAGGTTGACATAATCCTTGATAAAGAGCCGTTTTATGTACAACAAAATTAATTATCCCAGTTATATGTACCAACCGGCCTTAACGTCTCATAGCAATACAAATCCTTATCACAAACCTGTTCTGTTCTGACATAGTTGTCTTCGGTTGATAAGAGGAGATAACTTTGGGATAAATACTTACTAAGTCCATCAGCCCATTCTTTAAATTCATCGTCATCATAGGACGAGCGGTCCCAATCAAAAGAATCTGAAGCGATGTCGATTACGTTTCCCGCATTATCCAGCCTGAATACTCTGTAGGAGAAATTACCGAAGTCATACCTGTCTTCAAGGTGTAAAGTCATTAAAAAATTGTTTTCACATAAATATACGATGTTCTGCCCTGCATTGCATGGGTGGGCATATTCATCATAAATAAGCCTGCTGTCAGCATCTTTTACCAGTACATAACCACTCTCACCGTCTCCGGCATTTCCGGTATAGACTTCAATAGTCGCAGACTCCAGATTAGCGGCAGCCTCTGATGAATCACTGCCAAGAATGTTAGTTACTATGGAATCTTCAAGAGAAAAGTATTTGTCGATGAAGTCAACGCCGTCATGCTTCTCGTGAAAGCAATAATGACTATAGTCTCTGTATTGACCAAAATATGCACTGTTTTCAGGAGGTGTATGCATATCTTCAAACAAAAGATCGGTTACTGTAAAAAATAAGCCCAGCGGCATATAGTAATACAAATCACTTTCTGCTTCTAAACTATCTAACACTACGCAGTTCTTAAAGTCTGAATTGAATGAAATAACGACGCCATTGCCATAATCTATGTATATGTCTCCTACAAAATCTACAAAAAGCTCTTCCGGTTTAATTAAGCGGTAGTAGGCTAATGATTGTGCATACTTAACAAGTTCGCTGACAATATCCGGGTCAGTAACAATAAGTGGGTCTTCCATCCTTCTGCGGTAACCATAAGAATGAATTTTGATCTCGGATACATTCTCCCAGTCAGTCTGAGGTGCGGATATAAGAGAAGTGCCGATTATTTTGCCTGATTCATCTGTAACAGGTTCTGTTGTGTTTTTTTCAGGTGTTTCATCTTTAGAAATTTCGGCTTCGGTAGTCTGAGCATTGGTGCTGTTTGTTGCCGTTTCACCTGAATTAGATTTGCTTTTCAGGAAAGAGGATGAAAATAGTAATCCTGCAAAAATACATGCAATAACTAAAATAATATAGAGTGTCGGCTTTTTAAATTTGGTATAAAAATCTTTCATGAATATCCCCCATCCTGTTTATAATTGTTATATACAAAAGTTTATAATGCACAAAAGACAATGTCAATCAAAGTCAATATAAAAACAGATAAAATATTTGCGGCACAGGTTGATTAATAAAAATGATATTACAAAGCTGTTATGTAACGTTTAAGTTTAATTTAAAATCATATGGATTAATTTATATAACGTTTTACTAAAATAATAACAAAAAAATTGCAGATTTTTATATAGTTTTTATTGCATAGCTGAAGTTTATTTGTTAGAATGACCTTAAATAGAGGAGGACTGAGAGGCCCTCTCTTTATAATGTAAATACATATTTCCTGCGGTTAAGCAAAGTGCAAATTCATTGCCGCAGCAGTAATTTTGGAGGTAGACATGGCAAAGGTAGCTGACGAATATTTCAAGGTCGATCCTTGGAAAGTAGTAGAAGAAGGTTTTGATCCGGCTCGTAATGCAGTATCAGAATCTATTTTTTCACTCGGTAACGAGTACATGGGTATAAGAGGTTATTTTGAAGAAGGAAGTACTTGTGAGGAGCAGCTTCTCGGAAGTTACTTTAACGGTGTTTATGAGAACGCTCGTGAAGAGACACCTGCAGCTTATAAGAGTGTTGTTAAGCGTTCACACTTCATGGTTAACTCAGTTGACTGGATTTATGCCAGAATCAGCATTGACGGTGAGAAGTTAGATATGAACACAGCAAAGCTTTCAGGCTTTGTTCGTACACTTGATTTCAAGACCGGTATTCTTACACGTGAGTTTACTGTAACAACAAGTGCAGGAAAGAATGTAAAGTTTGTATTTGAGAGATTCCTTAACATGGAAGCATCAGCAGAAGGTTATCAGAAGATTACTGCTGAGGCAGTAGGCTGTGATGCTGATATCTCTATCACATTTGGTCTTGACTTCAACATCGTTCACGGCAAGAAGCACTGCTTCTGGGATGAGGCTAAGAAGGGTGTAGAGGGTGCTGTTTATGGTATCATCGGCAAGACTCTTACAACAGACCAGAGAGTATTCTCAGGTTACACACTTAAGATTGACACAGACGCTACTGTAGTAACTAACGAAGCAGACAAGTTCATCGGCTGTGACGTTACAGCTAAGCTTGTGGCTGGCAAGGCAGTTACATTTACAAAGAGCGTTACTAATATAGTAGAAAAGGACCCATCAGTAAGTGATGCAGACCTTTGGGCTAAGGGCGTTGCTGCTACAGCTGCTCAGGCAGAGGATGGCTACGCTAAGGCACTTGCAACTAATGATGAGTTCTGGTCAAGCGTATGGGAGAACTTCGACGTTGAAATCGAAGGCGAGAACACAGAGAAGGATCAGCAGGGTGTTCGTTTCTGTATCTTCCAGTTACAGCAGACATATCACGGACAGGATCCACGCAACAACATCGGTGCTAAGGGTCTTACAGGTGAGGCATACAGCGGACACGCATTCTGGGATACAGAGACATGTTGTCTTCCTGTATATCTTTTCAGTAATCCTAAGGCTGCTAAGAATCTCCTTGAGTTCCGTTACTCAACACTTCCAAACGCTATGGAGCGTGCTAAGGACCTTGACTGCAAGGGTGCTTGTTATCCAATCGCTACACTCAATGGTAACGAGGCTTGTTCACTCTGGCAGCATGCAAGTACACAGTTCCAGCCAAGTACAGGTGTTGCATTTGGTATCTGGCATTATGAGAAGGTTACAGATGACAAGGAATTCCTCTATGGACATGGTGCAGAGATGCTCGTTCAGATTTGTCGTTTCCTTGCAAGCCGTGGACAGTTTGCTCAGAAGTCAGGCCGTTTCGGTTACTATGGCGTAATGGGTCCGGACGAGTTCCAGGTAATGGTTAACCACAACTGTTACACAAACCTTATGGCTAAGCTTACATTTGAATATACATTAGAAGTTCTCAAGGAGATGAAGGAGAACGCAGAGGATAAGTACAACGAACTTATGGATAAGGTTGGATGCTTCTGCGAGGATATGAAGCTTTGGCAGGAATGCATCGACAAGATGTACATACCATATGACGAAGAGACAAAGATCTTCGAGCAGCATGAAGGCTTCTTCGATTTACCACATATCGATATCCACTCAATTCCTGTAACAGATTTCCCTCTTTACAGCCATTGGGCATACGATAGAATTTATCGTAACGATATGATTAAGCAGCCGGATGTACTTCAGTTCATCTTCATGCACAGCTCAATGTTTACAATGGAGCAGAAGAAGGCTAACTATGAATTCTACGAGCCAAAGACAATTCATGAGTCTTCACTTTCACCATCAATCCATTCAATCCTTGCTGCTGAGCTTGACAAGCACGAAGAGGCTCTTAACTTCTTCGGATTTGCTACACGTATGGACCTTGATAACTACAACAGAAATACTTGTGAAGGTCTTCATACTACATCAATCGCTGCTGCATGGGTTAACATCGTATACGGTTTCGGCGGCATGAGAAGTGATGCTGACAAGCTTACATTCAACCCATCTATTCCAAAGACATGGAAGAAGTACAGCTTCCGTCTTGTATACAAGGATGCAATCCTTCTTGTAAGTGTTGGCGATGAAGTAGAGTTCAAGGTAACAAACGGCAAGACACTTGATATCAACGTATACGGACAGGACGTAACAGTTGATGGCAATGGTGTTAAGGTTGCATTACCAGCTAATAAGAGGGGATAATTATAACAACTTCAGGAGAAACGCTTAGCGTTTCTCCTGTTACTGCGGAAGCCTGAATTACAGGAGCCGCGTTGATAAATATTCTGCATTGCAGAAGTTCAAATTTAGGAGGATATAAAAATGATAGAAGTTAAGGGCGCGATTTTCGACTTAGACGGCGTTATCGTAGATACAGCAAAGTATCACTATCTTGCATGGAAGAGACTTGCAAATGAAGAACTTGGTTTTGATTTCACAGAAGAGCAGAACGAGATGTTAAAGGGCGTTAGCCGTGTTCGTTCACTTGAGATCTTACTTGAGCTCAGTGGCCAGACAAGAACAGCTGAGGAGCAGGAAGCTCTTTGTGCTAAGAAGAATGACTGGTATGTTGACAGCATTAAGTCAATCGACGAGTCAGAGATTCTTAAGGGAGCAAAGGATTACTTAATCCAGCTTCGTAACAAGGGTGTTCTTATTTCACTTGGTTCAGCTAGTAAGAATGCAGTGCCGATCCTTGAAGGTCTTGGAATCATTGGTTTATTCGATGCTATTATCGATGGTAACAAGGTTTCAAAGGCTAAGCCGGATCCGGAAGTATTCTTAAAGGGCGCAGAGGCACTTGGCCTTGATCCTAAGGATTGTGTAGTATTCGAAGATTCAGCCGCTGGTGTTGAGGCTGCTAAGGCTGGCGGAATGTATGCTGTAGGTATTGGTACACCAGAGGCACTTCCACTTGCTGATGAGCATGTAGCTGGTCTTTTCGAGTTACTTGACTAATTTTATAAATATATAATTTTAACCGGAGGTTACTTTACAGAGTAATCTCCGGTTTTTGTCTTGATGAATATGGAGGGTGCATGGTAATATATTTATAATAGACCTAGGGTTTAAATATCTTTATAGGGTGCAGGTAATATGGGAGTTATAGAGAATATTGTTAAGAGTGTATGTTTGTCACTGTATCAGAGCTTTAATGCTGCAGTAGTGTTTGCGGTTCTAATCATGTTTGTCTACATATTTGCAAGAGATTATGGTGTTAAAGAGGCAGTGAAACTGTGGTTTAAGAATTTTAAAGAAGACAAAGCCTTTAAAAGAGTGTTTTTGCTTGCGTTTTACGTGGGAATGATGTTGTTTAGGACAGTTCTTGCAAGATCCTATTGGTCCAGTCCGTTAATGAATGTGCTGGGAGTATGGGGGCTTTATGACGCAGAGGGTAATCTCTATACGGAGAACATAGAAAATCTTATGTTATTTGTACCATTTGGATTTATGCTTCTATGGGCACTTAAGGACAGAATGTTTTCCGGAATAAAGTTCAATTTTGTTAATCTTATATTAAGGATGTTTTTGATAGCTGCCGGATTTTCAATTATAATTGAACTGTGTCAGCTGGTGTTTAAACTGGGAACAGTACAGGTATCAGATGTATTCTTTAATACGCTGGGAGGCGTTTTGGGAGGAGTTCTTTATTACGCTGTCTATAAAGTAAAGAAAAAATAAGTTTAGGCTGTTGTATTGAGGTTATCAGTACAGCAGCTTTTGCTATATATCGCAAAATCAGATCAGGATATAATATAAAGATATATCTTAAGGAAATCTTAAACATTTATTATCTTGTCATCCGGTGGTGTTGTTGGCATAATAATACTATGAGATATAATAAGATTCCTTTATTATATAAAGTGGCAAAAGAGATATGGAGGAGTGTACATGAAGTGGATGCGGGATAATGTATTGGAGAAAAGAATAATTGCATTATTGCTAATCATATGCAATATTGTGTTAGTGAATAGTGTATTTGGCGTTCGGTACTTAGTTGAACAGGGGGTTTATTCAAATAGTAAATCAGAACTGCTTAATGAACGCTTTGAAGAAATGATCCAGGAAACAGTTGATGGTCTGATTACAGATTATTTAAAAAAAATACTAAAGGTTAAAGGAGAATATGAATTAAGCCTCAAAGGATACGAAGAACTTTTATCCCCGGAAAACAGTAATCTTTTGTTCAGGGTATACAGCTATACTGGTCAAAGAATGATAAGTACTTACAATTATGAAGCATACAGAAAAAACTACTATGCTGAATATTTTGAGGAATATATGTCTGATGCTCAAAAAATTGTAGTGTTTAAGTCTAACTTAGAAAGAATGACATTTAATGTTCACCGCCCCTATGAAGATGGTTTTATCGCAGAAAGCTATAAAGCTGTACAAAATGATGATGGTTTGTGGCAGGCTGAAATTGATGGTTATTACATAAAGTCCAGGCCGTATAAGATAACTGCATATCTAAAAGAGAATTTTACAGCTAAAGATAAGTTTTATGAATATGAAGAGTATATTAATAAGCTTTATTCAGTGAAATATATAGCTTTGTGTGCTGGTGCCGGTTCGTTACTGTTAGCAGTGGTGTTTACAGTAATACTCGTAAGACTTGCAGGGCGCAGAAAAGATAAAGAAGATATACAATTAAGAATGTTTGACCGTATTCCTTATGATTTATTGATAGCGGTATTGATAATGGTGCCAATCATAGTTTTAAAGCTGGGGAACAAATTAAGTCTGACATATAATGCAATTGCAGCTATTATAGTTTTTGTTTTGTTATTATGTTACGCAGTATTATGTATCGTATCTTTAGCAGTCAGGATAAAGAAAGGCGGCTGGTGGAAGAATACTATAATATACAGAATTATATGTCTGGGTATTAAGGTAGCTTTGTTAATAAAAAGACTGTTAGCCGGTGTAAACAGGAAAATCCCGCTTTTACCGAAAGTTTGCCTGGCGTACGGATTGATAGCAGCGGCAGAACTGATATGTATTATAAAGACAATTGATAAAACAAACATATTCCTGATAATATGGATAATTGAGAAAGTTCTGTTTGTTCCGGTTATTATAATAACAACACTAAATTTAGCTGCATTGCAGAAGGGTGGCGAACAATTAGCTGCCGGTAAGCTGGAACACAAAATTAATATAAAACACATGATTGGAGGTTTTAAGAGGCATGGCGAAAATCTTAACAGCATAAATGTTGGTATGAAAAATGCTGTTGAAGAACGTATGAAAAGTGAACGTCTTAAAACTGAACTTATTACAAATGTTTCTCATGATATTAAAACTCCGTTAACATCTATTATTTCCTATGTGGATTTGTTAAAGAGGGAAGAGGTGCAGCCGGAAACGGCCAAAGAGTATGTTGAAGTGCTTGACCGGCAGTCAGCAAAACTTAAGAAGCTGATTGATGATTTGTTGGAAGTTTCAAAAGCCTCTACCGGTAATATTGAAGTCAAATTTGAAGATATAGATATAAATGTTATACTTCCTCAGACTGTAGGCGATTATGTGGAGAGACTGGAGGCACAGAATATCACACTGATAACGAATTATTGCAGTGAAAAAACTCTGGTAAAAGCTGACGGACAGCTTTTATGGCGTGTGCTGGACAATCTTATGAGCAACATCTGCAAATATACTATGGAGGGAACAAGAGTATATATTAATACTGAAATACAGGAAGACGAGATAAAGATAATTTTTAAAAACATATCAAAGCACGAGCTTAATATATCAGCTGATGAATTAAAAGAGAGGTTTGTTCGTGGGGACAGCTCCAGAAATACTGATGGAAGCGGACTGGGATTGTCGATAGCTGAAAATCTTATTAATCTTCAGAACGGAAAACTGGATTTGTTTATTGATGGAGATTTGTTTAAAGCCGAGATTGTTATGAAATTAATAGAAGAGTAGCTGATGTGTATTAGGTGAATTAAGGGGCTGTATTGTAGTTTTTACTATAATGCAGCCTTTAATATTCGGTTTTATAAAAGTGTTATTTGTGGTAAAATAAAATTATGATAAAAATACTTGAAATTAACCGGTGGATGAAATCTGATAAATAAAGTGTGGAGGTGTTTTTTATGCTTAGCGGCAGTGTTCTTGACTATATTGACTGGAGAGGTGATTTGACTTTTGAGCAGGCTCCTCTTAACGAAGTAGACGGCCTTATATTATCACTGATTTCCTATGCGGACTTCGAAGGTATTGTGCCTGATGGCATGGAGGATAGTGTTACTATAGAGGAGGCAGTAAAAAAATATTTTGAATTGAGAGACGTAGAGAAAGAGAAACTTGCGCGTTCCATGACAAGAAATGCCCCACAGATAATTGAAAAACTGGCACAGAGCAGGCGTTTTAAGGATTTGAAGCTTGTTAATTATGTAAACTTGATAAATCTTGAGTTGCAGGAGCAGTTTGGTGCAGTCTCTGTGATTTTGGACAAGAAGACACTGTTTATTTCCTACCGCGGTACAGATGATAATATCGTAGGCTGGAAAGAGGATTTTAACATGTGTTTTCTTGAAGAAGTACCGGCTCAGAAGGATGCACTAAAATATCTTGAGAATGTTGCAAGTATCTGGCGGGGGAAGATTTATCTTGGGGGACATTCGAAAGGCGGCAATCTGGCTGTTTATGCGGCTATTAACAGCATTAATTCGGTGAAGAAGCGTATTCTTAAAGTGTTTAACAATGATGGCCCGGGTTTTGAACTAAAAGTTATTAATAGTGATAAATATAAATCTGTTAGTGAGAGAATTCATAAGGTGGTTCCGCGGTCCTCTGTTATAGGGATGCTGTTTAATCATGATGAGAAAGTAACCGTTGTAGCCAGCAAAGAGTCGGTGGCATTGCAGCACAATGCCGTGACCTGGGAGGTTATAGGTGACCACTTTGTATATGAAGCCGGTTTAAGTGATTTCGGGGTGTTGTTTGATAAGACAATAACCAGATGGCTTGATGCACAGGATCAGGAAACACGAAAGCATAGTATAGAAACTGTTTTTGGATTGCTTGAAACTGCAGGTGTAAAAACTCTTGGAGATATATCAGGAGATAACAAAAAAGCATGGCAGTCGATTTTACTGGCATACGGAAAACTTGATGCTGACACAAAAAAGATGCTGGGCGGAGTTCTTAAAGAATTCTTTAACACAGCAAAAAGTGTTACAAAGCAGGAGTTTTCTATAAAAGACAAACTTCGTGGCATAGAAAAAAACAATGAGGACTAGATTAAAGCCGATAGCTATATTACTTGTCGTCAGACGTGTTAATCTGCTTAAACCTTAGTCTTCTTCGATAACGTGAAATTCCAGATAATCGAAGTCAATGCTTTCTATAAAGTTATCTTTGGTGAAACGGCACTTATCATGGCGTTTAAAATCATCAATTGTGGAATCTAACCATATAGGTGTTCCAAGGTCAAACTCATGGCAGATCTGCTCAAGGCTTTGGAACACCTTTTTTGTGCGGTTACAGTCTTCGTTATTTGATATAACAGTATCTTTTATCATACGATTATCTTTGAAAATTTTACCCCATATACGGAACATATATAAAGCCTCCTTGAAAACTTTGATACTCTCTATTATAATGCAGATATATTCATAAAAACAATGTAAAAATATCCACGGTATTTAAATTTTGTGTTATGATGTTATTGAGAGAAGTAAAGTTACCTAAATTAACTGTTTGTATTATTGTAAAGAAGGTATAGGTGGGATTATGGATATTAACGATGTTATAACTGCAGAAACTGAAGGTATTTCTTTAGAGGAAGAGAAAGCCAAAGTCATCGAAAAAATAGCAGCGGATTATGAGTTTTTAAAGGCTGCGAAAAATAATATACTGGAAATTGAAGCGGCAGAAGAAAAGATTAAGAAACTTACTTTAGGTGAAAAGAAAGCAAAGAAACATTTAGATAATGCAAAAAAGATTGTAGAAGCCGAGATTGAAAAGGTGTGGAAAGCAGGATATGAGTCCGCTTGCGGTGAGCTGACTGCACAGGTTAACCATAAAGAAAAGGATGTAGTGAAGCTGAAAAATGAAAGAGCTTCTATTAAAGCGAAGGGTATAGCAGACAGGATTGCCAAAGAGACTGAATACTTGCACAGAGAAAATCAGAGCAAGAAGAAGGATATTGAGACAATGTACAAGGAGGATGGAGTTCCGTTCTTTTGTAAACTGCGTTATTATTTTGCGTTGTTTGCACCAAAGGGGATAAGTGACCTTTTTATACTTGTCGCAACCCAGCTTGTAGTGTTTGGTATAATACCGCTGCTTGTGTATTATCTTATTCCTGACAGAACGACCACACATCTGGTTATAGTATATGTAGTTGCGTTGCTTTTGTTTGGCAGTATGTATGGTATTATCTTGTATTTTACGAGAATAAGACATTCTGAAGCTGTGAAGGCGGCAAGAGAATTAACTATACAGATTCGTGCCAACAAAAAACAAATTGAAGCTGTTAAAAATCGCATCGAAAGAGATGAAGATGAAAGCGGATATGGACTGGCTGATATTGATAAAAAAATAGCTGCAAGCCAAAGTGAGCTGGATGTTTTGTCTGAAAGACTTGAAGCTGCAAAGAATGAATTTGAGACGGTGACCAAAGAAAGGTTAAAGTCTGAAGTAGAAGCAAAACATAAAGAAACCATGGATGCACTGGAAGCTGAGTATGCAGCTAAAGAGCAGGCGCTTGAAGAAACTAACTCTTTACTGGCGGGACTTAATACAGAGAGAGAAAATGTATATTCTATAAGAATACCGAAAGAATATTTAAAGGTGCAGAAGATAAATAAGATTATGGAACTTTTTGAGAGTAGAAATGCGGTTACAATTGATTCGGCAATACTTATTCTGAAAAGTATGGGCAAGTAGTATACTGAATACAAAAGCCGGTTCCGAAAGCAGACTTAGTACTGCAGTATTACAGAAAGCTGGAAAATTAGTATGACAATTGATGAAAAGTATATGAGAGCGGCGGTTACACAGGCAAAAAAGGCGTACTCTATAGGTGAAGTTCCTATAGGCTGCGTGATTGTATATGAAGGAAAGATAATTGCAAGAGGTTATAACCGCCGAACCATTGATAAGAATACTCTGGCTCATGCGGAGATTACAGCTATTAAAAAAGCCTGCAAAAAGATAGGAGACTGGCGTCTTGAAGGGTGCACCATATATGTTACCTTAGAACCTTGCCCTATGTGTGCAGGAGCGCTTATGCAGTCGAGAATTGATGAGTGTGTTATCGGCTGTATGAATCCTAAGGCGGGGTGTGCCGGCTCAGTAACCAATATTTTAGAGATGGATGGTTTTAACCACAAGGTTAAGGTCAGAAGCGGAATCCTTGAAGAAGAGTGTTCGTCGATGATGAAGAACTTTTTCAGGGAACTTAGAGGACAGGCAAAGAAGTAGTTACCCTGTCAGAGTTAAAGCTATATTGACATTTACAATAAAATAAACTATACTGTACCCGTTGATTAAAAATATATGCATTTGTGAAATGGATAAATGACACATAGACGCATTCCGTTTGGGAATGCCAGCTGTGAAGCCGCCCTTTATAAGTGGCATTGATTTTCGGGTCCTACGCAACAGATGCCTGTGAACCGTGTCAGGTCCGGAAGGAAGCAGCACTAAGCGGGATTTTCTGTGTGCCGTAGGTTTGCCTGGATTGAGCTAACTGTTCAGGTAACGTTCACAGCTGGTATTCCGAGATGGAATGCGTTTTATTTTTTACTAGTAGCAGCTTTTGTTTTGTAAGCGATAAGAATGGTTGACTTCATTCTGAAGTTAGATAGGTGAGAGTATGGGATATACTGCGTTGTACAGAAAGTGGAGGCCACCGGTATTTGAAGATGTAAAGGGGCAGGACCACATTGTTACGGCTTTAAAAAATCAAATAAAGACAGGCAGAATAGGTCATGCATATTTGTTCTGTGGTACAAGAGGAACAGGTAAGACTACCATTGCTAAGATTCTCGCCAAAGCAGTCAATTGCGAGTCTCCGTCAGACGGAAGCCCGTGCGGAGAGTGCAGGATGTGTCGTGCCATAGAATCGGCGGCATCCATGAATGTGGTAGAGATAGATGCAGCTTCAAACAATGGTGTTGATAACATTCGAGAAATCAGAGATGCAGTTCAGTATTCTCCGTCAGAAGGAAAGTACAGGGTTTATATTATTGACGAGGTTCATATGCTGTCAACGGGAGCGTTTAATGCGCTGCTTAAGACTTTAGAGGAGCCACCGTCTTATGTTATATTTATACTGGCAACCACAGAGGTTCATAAGATACCGGTTACAGTGTTGTCCAGATGTCAGAGATATGATTTCAGAAGAATCAGTGGTGAAACTATCACTTTAAGATTAAAGGAGATGGCAGATGCAGAAGGCATTGAAGCCGATGAAGATGCTATCAGATATGTTGCGAAGAAGGGCGATGGTTCTCTTCGTGATGCGATAAGTCTGTTCGATCAGTGCGTGGCATTTTATTATGGACAGAGACTGGATTATGATAAGGTGCTGCAGGCATTAGGTGCTGTGGACAATGAAGTGTTCAGCGCTTTCTTTAGAAATATTATAAATGAAGATGCAATAGGCTGTATAAAGCAGATTGACAGTATGCTGTTAGAAGGCAGGGAGCTTGGTCAGTTTGTAAGCGATTTTATATGGTATCTTAGAAATATGCTTCTTATAAAGACTGCAGATGTTTCTGAAGAAGCCATTGATATGAGCAGCGTGGACAAAGAGCGTCTGCGTGAAGATGCATACATGATAGAAGCTGAAACTATCATAAGATTTATCCGCGTGCTTTCAGAGCTTTCTTCGCAGATGCGATATTCTACAGGAAAGAGAGTACTGCTTGAGATTGCGGTTATTAAGCTTACAAGACCGGAGATGGAACTTAACCTCGATTCGATGTTAGAGAGAATTGAGAAGGTTGAGAAGAAGCTTGAGCAGGGAGTGAAGGTTGCAGCTCAGCCGATAGCTGTTACAAAAGAGATTGTGGCAGAAGAAGAACCTAAAGAAGTGATAAAGCTTCCCAGAGCAACCTTTGAAGATTTGCAGCTTATCAGAGAAAACTGGAGACGTATTATAGCAAGAGCTGATGTAAAGGCCAGAGTTGCTATGGAGAATACAATCATTGAACCTTTAGGTGAGGGTGAGATGGTGATTGTATTTACAGATAAGATATACGCAGGTATAATAGGCAGAGCAGAGGTGCTTGACAGCCTTTCTGCGGCGGTAAAAGAGATGTTTCAAAAGCAGGTCGTGTTTAAGACGAAATGTGTAGAGCAGAATTACCGGCATAATGAATATGTAAGTGACAATGAACTTAAAAGTGCATTTAATGCGAATATAGTTTTTTCGGATGATGTAGAGGCAGAAGCCTTTACCGAGGAAAGCGTTAGTTCGGAGCCGGATAATTATTTTGATAGTAGTGAGTTATATGAAGAAGATAACATTGTATCAACTTCTTCATATCATATAAATGATGATTCTGCATCAGAAGAAGATGCAGATGACGGAGATGACAGAGAGGAGTTCTTTGAAGAAGGAGAACTGTCAGAGGAATAAAGGAGGATTTTTAACATGGCAAAACGTGGTGGATTTTCAGGTGGTATGCCTGGTAACATGAATAACCTTATGAAGCAGGCACAGAGAATGCAGCGTCAGATGGAGGCTGCCCAGAAGGAACTTGAAGAGAAGGAGTTTACAGCAACAGCAGGAGGCGGTGCCGTAGAGGTTGTAGCTACAGGAAATAAGGAAATTAAGGCAGTTAAACTTTCACAGGAAGTAGTTGATCCGGATGATATTGAAATGCTCCAGGATTTGATTGTAGCTGCAGTTAATGAAGTATTTCGTCAGATAGAGTCTGAATCAGAGAAGAGTATGTCAGGCATTTCAGGCGGGATGAATATGGGAGGCTTTCCATTCTAATGGACTATTACAGCAGTAGGATTAATGCATTAATTGAAGAACTGTCCAGACTTCCCGGCATTGGGACAAAGTCTGCCCAGCGCCTTGCGTTTCATATAATAAATATGCCCCCGGAGAAAGTGCAAAGTCTTGCGGATACCATGATGGAAGCAAAACAGCATGTGTGTTATTGTAAATCATGTTTTACGCTTACGGATGAAGAGTATTGTCCGATTTGTAAAGACGAGGCAAGAGACAAGACGACCATAATGGTAGTTGAGAATACCAGGGATTTGGCGGCATACGAGAAGACCGGTAAGTTTAACGGAGTATATCATGTGCTTCATGGTGCTATTTCTCCGGCACTGGGAATCGGCCCGAATGATATTAAGCTTAAAGAACTTATGAAGCGTCTTCATGAAGATGTACAGGAAGTAATTATTGCTACAAATTCCAGCTTAGAGGGTGAGACTACGGCGATGTATATAAGCAAGCTTATAAAACCAAGCGGCGTAAAAGTAACCAGGATTGCCAGCGGAGTACCTGTAGGCGGGGATTTGGAATATATTGATGAAGTAACATTGACAAGAGCATTAGACGGACGTATAGAATTATAAAATGAGACCACTGTAATTAAGATGTACTATTAATTACGGTGGTTATTTTGTTTTGATAAAGGAATCCGGATTATCCTGTATGAATATATAGAATTGCCTAAAAAGAAAAAGATATATTGCTTTAACGGTTAATATCTTATATATCGATAAAATGTCAAAATCATTATATTTTCAGCATGATTTTTTGACATAGATGTGCTGTTATGATAAAATTAATCACATAATCATTAATGATATAACTTGTATTAGCTCTATTGATAATCAAGAGAAAATGGAGGTTTGTATGTTAATCAAAACCAGTATAAGTAAAAAGATTATAGCAATAAGACAATTTGTATATATGGGAAAGTATCAGGAGGCAGCTAGAGTTGCTGACGAGGTACACTGGGGCAGGGTTAAGGATGTGAAGATTCTTAATATGGTAGCTGACGTTTACGAAAAGTGCGAAAGATACCATGAAGCGAAAAGTGTATTGATTGTCGTTTACAATAGAGTTGAAGCGAATAAGAGACTGTTATTCAGACTGTGTGAGCTTTCGGCTAAATCAGGTGATTTGGCTGATGCTTCAGATTTTTATTCGAAGTTTAAGCGTATTGCACCGAATGATCCGGGTAATTTCATTTTGGTATATCATATACTGAATGCTTCAAATAAACCTGATGATAAAAAGATTGAAGCATTAGAATTATATGTTAAAGCAGATTTTGATGATAAATGGTCATATAAGCTGGCTCAGCTTTACTATAAAACACATCAGATTGAAAAATGTGTAAAGATATGTGATGAGATTGTTTTATGGTATAGCGGAGAAACCTATGGCGATGCGGCATTAAAATTAAAACACAAGTGCCTTGGTACAGAAGCTGAGCATGAAGAAACTGCAGAAATTCAGCATGCTGATGATAGTGAGATTGAAGATGCATCAAAAGAAGCTGATGTCAATGAAGAAGCTGAAGAAAAAATGTCAGATGATGAATGTGTGGAGATAAAGCCTGATGAACAGGAAGTATCTTCTGAAAGTGATTTTGAAGAAGCTGTGTCAGCCAAGCAGGATGACGGACCGAAGTTATGGTTTAACCTTAAAGAATTTAATAGCGAAGATATAATTAAAGCTGAAGATAATAAAGACCTGCCGGTAAAGGAATGTGTAGAAGAAGCAGAGGCAGAAACACCTGCAGAAGAAGTACTTGCGGAAGAAGCCGATGCAGAAGAAGTACTTGTAGAAGAAGCCGTTGTAGAAGAAGTACTTGCAGAAGAAGCTGCTGTAGAAGAGGTTCCTGTAGAAGAAACCGGTAAGGAAGAGGCTGATAATGAAGACGCCGATACGGAAGATGCCGGTACTGTAGATACATATGATACTGCAATTATGGAAGAAGTATGCATAAATGATATGGAAGAAGAGTGCAGTGGTATTGAAGATACAGAAGAAGTATGCAGTGGCGATGGATATGCAGAAGAAGTGTGCGGTGGCGTTGAAGATGCAGAGAGAAAATTATGTAATATAGTTTTAGAAAAATCCACAGAGAAAGAAAAGATATTTGTATTCAATTATAATTTACCACAATACTCTCCGATAATCGAAGAAGAACCTGGGATAAAAGAAATATTTATTGAAGCGGATATTGCTGATTCTGATGAAGAAGAATATGAAACTTATGATATGTTCTCTGAAGAAATTTATATAGAAGAAGGCGTATCAGAAGATATTCCGGAAGAAGCACCTGAAGAAAAGTCAGAAGACATTTTGGAAGAGTTTATAGAAGAAGATACTCCGGAAGAAGCATCAGAAGATATATCAGAAGAAGTGCCGGAAGAAGTGTCAGAAGAAAATACAGCAGAAGATACAACAGAAGAAGCAGAAGAGTGTACACCGGAAGACATCTATGAGGAAGAACTCACGGAAGAATTTGCAGAAGAGGATATAGAAGAGTTCGTAGTAGAAGATGGAGCGGAAGTATCTGACGAGGCATACAAAGGCGATGTGTTTGCTGAAGTTGCAGCAACATCAGAGGAAACAGCAGAAGAAACAACAACAGTAGAAGAAGAAACGCCGGAATCAAAAGTAACATTTGTAGGCTATATTAATGACGAGAATAGTTTTATGCCTGCTGATAATGAAGAATCTGATGAAGAAGCTCAAGAGATAAATGAATCAAAAGAAAACCAAATGAGTGAAGATTCAGATAAGGATGTGAAAATTGACGGTAATAATGTAAGGGTTGTGCTTCTTGAGTGCAGTCAAATGAAGGGCGGCGTAAAAACTGCGGCAAATAAACTGCAGATTATGCATCAGCAGGACGGAAGCAGATTTTATGGTGCTGCACGAATATCAGGTTCAAAAATTAGTGAGCGCGGTTTTGGGGATGTGTTACCATTGCTTAAAGGCAGAGCTTTAATAATCGAAGGTGTTGATGGTATAACCTATGAAGCGGTAAATGAGCTAATGGTGACAATGAATAACTATACCAAACGTGTATGGATAGCAATTGTGGACACACCGGTGAAATTAGCGCTGTTTGTTAATAAACACAGAAGCTTATCTGCAAGATGTGAATATATATATGAAGAACCAAGTATTACAAGAAGTGAGTTTATTAACTACATTAACAGCTATGCCTATAAGCTGAATGCAATACTGGATGATCTGGCTGATGAAGAAATAGAGTATATTGCAGATGAAATGACCGAAGACGGAATTGCATTTACAATATCAGAAGCGGCGCTGCTTGTTGACAGAGCATTAGAAAAAGCACAAAAACCGGGAATAAAAGGTTTGTTTGAGGCTAAAAAAGATTCAGAAGGCTATCTTATACTGAGAGCACGCCATTTTGACAGAGGTTAATTATGGATATAAAACTTATTGCAACAGATTTGGATGGTACATTGCTGACTGCTGATAAAAAACTCTCTGCTAAAAATGCAGAGAGTTTAAAAATGGCAGCAGAAAAAGGAATATATATTGTTCCTGCAACAGGAAGACCTTGGATTGGTGTCTGTGAAGAGTTGAAAAATATGCCCTTTATAAGGTATGCACTGATTATGAATGGTGCGATGGTCTGGGATTCGTTTGAAAATAAAGCCATATACAAGAGCAATTTTACTACAGAACAAGCTTTAATTCTGTGGGATTATGTACAGAAGTATGAAACGATGACTGATGCTCATGTAGGAGGCGTGGGTAGGATTTCGTCTTGTTTTTATGATAACTGTGAGGAGTATGTAGAATCCGATGCAATTGCGTCATTGCTCAGAGCTACCAGAATAAAAACAGAAGATGTAAGAAAGCTTATCTCAGAGAGTAAAGATGGAGCAGAAAAGATTAATCTTACATTTAAAGATATTAATACGAGAAATAGTGCTATTAAAGAACTAAAACAATTTGATTTTGCAATAGCAACCAGTTCAGTATCAAATAACATAGAAATCAATCATATTAATGCAACCAAAGGCAAAGCACTTTCATATCTGGCTGAGTATTTGGGGATTGAAATGTCACAGGTTATGGCTTTTGGTGATGGTAGTAACGATTTGTCGATGATAGAGTCAGCCGGATTAGGGGTGGCCATGGGCAATGCTCTTTCAGAGATAAAAGCAAAAGCCGGCTTTGTAACTTTGGACAATAATAATGATGGCGTTGCTTATGCAATAGAAAAATATGTTTTGAGTTAATTAATATAAATATTAAAAGGGGTATAAGATGGGTATAAATTATGTACTTATATTTACAATAATATTTATAATAGTGGCAGGCGTAACAGGGTATTGTCTTGGTACAGCAAGGATGATTCTTATAGGTATCGTTTTGGGTATCAGTGTTTTTCTTACGGTGATAATTTGTCCGGGTATGTATAAGGTGCTGAATGTTATCGGTGTTAATAAGGCAATATATAATAATAACACTGCTGATGTTTTTGAGCAAACAGCCGGTGCGGAGTATGATTGCAAAGGTCTGGACGAAAGTATTGTAGGGCAGACTGCGTATATTGAAAAATTATCGTTACCGAAATGTATCAGACTCGCGATGTTAGAGAATAATAATTCTAAGATTTATCAATGTTTGGATGCAGATAATTTCAAGGGATATACAGAGAAATTCTATTCGTATATTATTGCCTGCATGACAAGCTTTTTTGTAAGTTTATTTACTGCCTTTATAGTTATACTAATAATTAGTCAGCTGACCGGCGTTAATGCATATATTGCCGCGGAAAAGAACACAAGCAAAAGTGTAGGCGTGGTTTTAGGAGTAGTATTAGGTGTTGTGTTTATATGGCTGATGCTTGCAATTGTGCCGTTACTGCTGGAAACGGAACTTGGTATAACTATGCACAATCAAATTAAATCAAGCCGTATATTAAACTATATGTATGAGAATAATATAATAGTGAATGTCTGCATGAGTGTAAGAGTTTCAATTTGGGATGCAGTCAAATAGTGAAAAGTATTGTTGACAGCATAAGATTTATATGATAGTCTGATGTAACCGGTTGCTCTGAACTTTGAGTAAAAAGTTTTTTGAAAAATATATTTAAAAAACTGTTGACAAAGAAGTAATGGAGTGCTAATATAATTAAGCTATCGCTCTTGAAGTGAAGCAAAGGAACCTTGATAACTAAACAGCATACAAAAAACACAGACCTTGAAAATTCTTAAAGAGAATTCAAAAGAACCAAAACCTTTAAAGAAGTAAAACGGAAGATTGCCAGCAAGGCAACCTACCAGAATCATAACA
>JAZULV010000068.1:0-2748 GCA_045603305.1 Lachnospiraceae bacterium
CCTCCTTTAACACTCTCTATAATAGTATATCTATTATTAAATATTTTACTATTATTTTCACAAAAAGTCTATAGTAATAGACCAAAATTAATATAATAATTCCATAATAATTATATTATTTCACTACTAAATTAATGTCTATAATTTTTTTAGTCAATTTTATTAAGCTTTGCAAATGCGGCATACATCTTTTTTACACCGGCTTTATCAAAATCTACAGTAACCTCATAATCTTTCTTCTGCTCCGTGATTGATAAAACACTTCCTTCACCAAACTTAAAATGCTTTACTCTGTCACCGACACCATAATCCAATGCCTCAGACTTGTTAGCAGTTAAATCCTTCCCCAGCATAATATTCTGTCTGATATTATTATTAGCCTTTGTATTCTTTTTATCCTTATCAAATATATTACTGTATCCGGAATAATATCCGCTGCCGCTTAAATTATAGTCAGACTTATTACCATAGTTGCCTCTTCCATAACCACTGTCACCATAACTATCGTTACTATAGCTGATGTTATAACCTGAATTTCTTCCATAACCACTGCCGTAATCAGAACTGCTATAACTACTCTTTCTATAGCCCCCACTGCTGTAGTCAGAGTTTCCATAACTACTCCTACGATATCCGCTACTGCCATAACCGCTGTCATCATAATCAGAGAAATATTCGCTGCTTCTTCCATAGCCTGAAGAATATGCAGAGCGTGTTCTTGTTTCCTCTAATAATTCAGCAGGAATCTCTTCAATAAATCTTGATACCTTGCACATATGTGTCTCACCATTCACCATACGGAGCTTGGCTGCAGTCATAATAAGTTCTCTCTGGGCTCTTGTTATTCCTACATAACAAAGTCTTCTCTCTTCCTCGATATCAGAGTTATCACCGGAATTAATCGACATCATGCTTGGAAAAAGTCCATCCTCCATGCCTGCAAGATATACCACAGGAAACTCCAAACCTTTGGCTCCATGAAGGGTCATAAGCACTATTCTGTTATCTGAATTGTTCATATTGTCAATATCCGCAACAAGAGCAACTTCTTCTAAGAATCCACTAAGCGTAGGATTATCAGAAGTATTACAGTAGTGCACTGCCTTGTTCTTTAATTCTTCGATATTTTCAAGGCGGGTCTGAGCCTCTATTTCATCATCATTCTTAAGTAAATCCTCTTTATAACCGGTTTTGCTAAGTACCTCATCTATAAGCTCATCTACAGGTATTATTGCCGCCTTTGCCCTAAGTACCGTAATGACATTTGTAAACTTATCAAACTTTTCTGCGGCCTTGCCGATTCCCGGTATCTCGCCGGCTCTGCAGCAGGCATCATAAAAGCTTATTCTTAAAGCTTCTGAATATAAATCAACCTTACCTTCGCTGGTAGCACCGATACCACGCTTCGGAACGTTAATAATACGCTTTACAGACAAATCATCAAGACCATTATCAATAGTCTTAAGATAAGCCAGTATGTCCTTAATCTCCTTACGCTGATAGAAGTTTACACCTCCGATAAGCTGATACGGAACATTTAGCTTCACGCATTTTTCTTCTATCAGTCGTGACTGGGCATTGGTTCTGTAAAGTACTGCAAAATCATTGTAGTCTCCGCCATTATCAAGTGCCCTTTTCTGAATATCTTTTATAATGCTAAGAGCTTCTTCTTCAGCTGAATCATACTGAATAAACTTTACCAGTTTACCATCTTCATTGGCAGTCCAAAGCTTCTTATTCTTTCTATCGTAATTATTCTTTATTACTTCGTTGGCAGCATTCAAAATATTGCCGGTAGAACGGTAATTCTGCTCAAGCTTAATAACCGAGGCGTCAGGATATACTCTCTCAAATCCAAGAATATTCTCAATATCAGCACCTCTGAACTTGTAAATAGACTGGTCATCATCGCCTACAACGCAAAGATTTCTATATTTGCCTGCAAGTATGCTTACAAGCTTGAACTGAGCGTAATTGGTGTCCTGATACTCATCAACCAATATGTACTTAAATCTCTCCTGATAGTAATCTCTAACCTCAGCATTAGACTCTAAAAGCTCAATAGTCTTTACAATCAAATCATCAAAATCCAGAGCATTATTCTGCTTTAATTTTGACTGGTAATACGCATAGGCCTCCGCAGTTTTCATCTTTCTAAAATCACCGGAAGCACTTACTGCCGCTTCATCCGGTGTAACCAGCTTGTCCTTATAAGCAGATATAGCAGATAAAACTGCCTTCTCCTTATACATCTTTGGATCCATTTCTAACTTCTTTAATACCTGACGCATAAGTGTCTTCTGGTCGTCAGTATCATAAATTGAAAAGTTAGTAGTAAAGCCGAGACTTTCAATATGTCTTCTGAGTATTCTCACACACATGGAATGAAATGTTGATACCCAGATGCTGTCCGCACCATAATCTACAAGCTTATCTACTCTTTCCCTCATCTCACCGGCCGCTTTATTAGTAAAGGTTATGGCAAGGATATTCCATGGAGCAACCTGTTTCTCCTCTATAAGATAAGCAATTCTGTGCGTTAACGCTCTTGTCTTACCTGAGCCTGCTCCGGCAAGTATAAGTACCGGTCCCTCGGTAGTAAAGACTGCTTCTTTCTGTTTATCATTTAATGTATCGTATATGCTCATTTATATCTCCAATCGTTTTTTACTTTTAACCTCTTTATATTATAAAAGCACGGACTAAAATAGTACAGTAGAAAATAATAATATTTTTCACTGTGCCATT
>JAZULV010000069.1:0-40772 GCA_045603305.1 Lachnospiraceae bacterium
CATCTTATAGCTTCTAATCCTGACATAGAATGTGGAATCAAAATATATGGTCCGGTTTCTCCGATAATATCCAATGCCTGTTTTTGTATTGATACAAGAGTATCAATATCACAAGATGCTTCAAAAATATCAGAGTATCCATATCCAAACTTTTCAATTACAATAACTCTAAAATCATTAACTAATTTTTCGTAAAGAACTTTAAAATCATATACAGGCGCTACCGTAGCAGAGCCTGCCATGAAAACTAGTTTAGGATTATTTATATTACCTTGTCTATATATATGAATTTTATGATTGTCTATGGTTACAAACTCTCCATTACATTTTAATACACTTTTCATAATGAATTTTACCTTTACAAATTGTATATATTAAAACCCCCACGGCAAATACGCAGCCACCACTGCCAACACCACCGCCGGCAACATATTAGCCACTCGCAATTTCTTTCCCCATACCAAATTCACACCCACGCAGAAAATCAGGACTGAGCCTATAAGTGAAAGATATTGAATAGCAAGCGGTGTCATTATTGGAGAAATAAGTCTTGCCAGAACAGTTATTGTTCCTTCAAAAAGCAACACCGGAATTGCTGAGAATACACAGCCCTTTCCCATGGAGGAAGTCATAACTGCAATGATAATAAAGTCCAAAATTGATTTGACCGCAAGGGTTGAGTAATCGCCCAGGATTCCATCCTGAATCGCTCCAACAATCGCCATTGCTCCGATGCATACCGTCAGAGATGCTGTTACAAATGCATTGACAAAATTCTCATCTTTACTATTGCCGGTCTTTTGCTTCAGCCACTGACCGAAATACTCAAATCCTTTTTCAATTCCGATTAACTCTCCTACAATTGTTCCAAGAGCCAGACAAAGGACAATAAGCATGGAGCGGCCGCTGCCAATTGCACTGTTTTCAATTTTCAGCATTCCTTCCATCGCACCTGCAATAGCGATAAAAAGTACACTGACACCACATGCTTTTGTAAGTGCTTCCTGTTGGTCAGCACCAAAAAGTTTTCTGGTAAAGTAGCCGATGATTCCGCCGGCAACAATGCTGACACCATTTATTATGGTACCAAGACCTATCATAATCTTTCCTCCAACTTATCCTCTGTCTTTCTAAAACTCTATCCTATAAACTTTTGACTTAAAAGTTTCACTACCATCCAATTTCTTATATTCGCCAAATCTCACAAACTTAAGCCCAAGCTTTTCAATAACTCGTCCGCTTGCCGGATTGTCAACTGCATGCTGTGCTTCGATAACATTAACTTCACATATACTGCATACATAATCAACAACAGCCTTAATCGCTTCTGTGGTAATACCCTTGTTCCACATATCATAACGCAAATTATAGCCAAAAGACCATACGTCTTTATCAGGATGATAATACATTCCTCCGCTACCGATAAGTTCTCCGGTTTCTTTTAATACAAAACCGTAGTCAAATGCATGTGGGTTATCCGGTTTCAGCGATTCTATCCATTTCTTCACATCTAAAGCATTAGTATAAAGTGGATAAATCAAAAATTTATTAACCCTTGGATCACCACACCAAATAAATGCTTCTTCATAATCCTCCGGTGTTAATACTCTGAGAATCAGTCTCTTAGTTTCAAGCTGTTTATGTAACATACTTTCAACTCCTAACGTATTTTATATTCATTCTTCAAATTTGTTATAGATACTATCACTATATCCTTCGTTAAAACACAACCTGCACCAGTAACATATATAGGATTGTCCCAACAAGTATTGAAAGCAGTGTGTTATGCTTCCATTTATGCAGCAACACAACAATAAGTAATGCTGTTATTTCCGGAACACCATGGGAGCCTTCCAGAAACGAAATATGCTTTAATGTGTAAACAACCAGCATTCCCATAATAGCATAGGGCAATACCCTTCCCATATATAAAATTATCTGTGGCGGTTCTTTACGAAACAGCACAAAAGGCAGGAAACGAATAGCTATTGTTACCAAAGCAACTGTTGCTATCAGCAAAACAGAATGTGTATAATCAATCATTCTTTGCGCCTCCTTCCAGCCATTTTCTCTCAATAAGCAGGGAAACTGTAATTGCAATCATCGCCGGTATTAGAAAGTCAGAAGCACCAAATATCAATAGTGCTGCTACTGCACATACAACGCCAGTTATCGCTGAAAGGTGCTGCTTTGTGCTTTCCCATTGCTCCACAAAAATCACTACAAACAGTGCTGTCATTGCAAAATCAACACCTGTTGAATTAAAACTAATAACATTACCAATAATACCACCTAATATACTTCCAGCAACCCAGTAACACTGATTAAATAATGACACAAAAAAATAATAATCTTTTCGATTGATTTCCTCCGGAAGATTTGGTGCACAAACAAGTGAAAATGTTTCGTCAGTAAGGGCAAATATCAGATAGGGTTTCTTTGCTCCGGTGTCCTTGTATTTTTCAAGCATTGATATGCCGTAAAACAAATGTCGGATATTAACCAGCAATGTCATTAACGCAGTAGAAATAAGCGTAGCTCCTCCGGTAAGCAAATCAATTGCCACATACTGCATTGAGCCGGCATAAATAGTAAAGCTCATGATTCCAGCCCACCACCAGTCATAGCCTTTGCTCTCAAGTAATATGCCAAAGCCCATTCCCAGCACGATGTAACCTGCCATTATGGGTAATGATGCTTTAAATGAATATTTAATTGTTTTAGACTTGCTTTTGTGCATATGTATTACTCCAATCCTGCTTAGTTGTAATTCAGCTTAATCTTTATCTCAATCTTTAAACTATAGTGCTGTTATGACAAATATAATATTTAAATCTCATTCATATATACGTCCATAAACTCAATACTTATTAGTACTGTTTTGACGGATAGCTTCTTCCATTTAGATAAATATATATGTCTACTCGCTAAATTAGAATTTGCAGGGTTTATTCATTAATCTTCATTTCACGTTTCTTCCTTTGCTGTTAACGGTTGTTTTTTTCAGACTCAAACAGTTTAACCATAACATCAGTTAACTTATCAGGCCAGACCTTTCCACTTTTTATAACACTGGCCCAGGGACACAGCTTTTCATAGTCATCATCGAACACAATAGTATACGGAGGTCCGCAGCGGTCATCGACCGCCATATACATATGTCTCCCGTCGTGCATCATGCTACCCGCATCACTCTCAGCCATTTTTTCATCGAGATTGTCAAATATTTCTTTTGTTATCTCAAACAGATGATATGACTGTAGCCCACCATATTCGCCAAAATATCGTCCGTTATTACTGTCAAAACAGGCTTTCCACCCAGAACCCTTTTTAAAAAGCATTATGTTATCCTCCATATAATTCATATAATAATCAACAGATAGGCTGAAAGCCTACATTTCTTTCATACCCTCAGGTCAATCAATAAATTCTTATTTATATCATACCATAAGGGCAGTCATATGTATAATATATTCATATCAAAACACATAACTGCCCTATAATCATTCTATTAAAATATTACTCTACCACATCTATCACATTTGTCTTAAGCCAGTTCTTCATTTCGCTGCTTGTACTATCCAAAGCATAAATAGCCTTCGCAACTGAATATACATTAGTCTTATATCCGCCACCGGCATTTGAAGAAGCCGTCTCTGTGTAATAGTAGGTCTGCTCTGTTCCATTAGCATCCATATATGTTATATATGGCCTTGCAGCAATATCCGTAGTAAATCTTGTAGATTTTATACCGGTTACTACGCAGGTATATACATATGAATCCTCTGTTACGTCATATAATTTTTCCGCCGGACAAACTGCCATGCCCTTTGCTACGCTTATAGCATTTACATCCTTTACAAGGTCAGTCCCGCTGACATTGGATGCCTTTGTTGCCACGGTACCAAAACCTATACCCTTGTCACCGGCATTATCCGGCTGTAACGAAATATTTGCAGGGTTGAGTGCTTCAACCTTTTCTACAAGCTCTTTTCCTATCTCAGTTACAAACCTAAGACCACTAGGGTCAGCGATTCGCATCTGGGCACCTGCAAGCTCTAACTTATTGCCTGTCGTACTCATATCAATCCAGCCTGCATAAAGAGTTGTATCACTGTTTATAGATAATAACTTAGCTGCATATGACTGGTTTGCTGTTATATCATTTACACTGTTAAACTCAACATTCTTTGTATACCAACCGGCAAAAAGCTTTCCGTCTACAGCATCACACTGATAGAACTCTGTAGGATTACTGCCTTCAACTACTGTTACAACCTCTTCTGTAATTCCGTTATTTACATATGTAACTGAATATGTTTTAACCGGTTCAATATACTCAGGATAACTGTTTACATAATAGGTCTCGCCTTCAGTAGTTGCAAAAGTAATAGTATCTTCATCAACTACAGAATAGTTCACTGTCATTCCCTTAGAATTAACAAGTGTTGCCGATGTTATATCTTCATAGGATACTGTACAGTCTTCGCCTGAGCCTGACTTTATGGTTGCCCAGTTAAGCTTCTTATTGCTCCAGTCCATAGAAACTTCAAAATCGCCTCTAGCCTTAATTCCGCTTACTGAACCATTTGCCCACATAGTAGGAAGTGCCGCAAGTAAATCAAGAGAATCACCCTGACTCTGTAAAAGCATCTCTGTCATTCCGGCTGTCGCACCAAAGTTACCGTCAATCTGGAACGGTGCATGGGTATCAAACAAGTTGCTAAGTGTTGACTCTAAAAGTATCTGATTTACCATAACTCCGGCATGGTCTCCATCTCTTAGACGTGCCCACATATTTATTTTCCAAGCCTTACTCCAGCCTGTACCGCCATCACCACGAACATTAAGTACTGTCTTCATTGACTCAACCAGTCTGTCATCTTCTGCACTTCGTCCGGCAACTACTAATGTACCCGGGTGTAAAGAGAACAGATGATTAACATGACGGTGACCATAGTCACCTACTATATCCATAGTAGTCTCGTCCTTCCACTCAAGGTACTCTCCGGCAAGTCCTACCTTTGGAAGATACAACTTATTCATGGCAGTCTTTACTTCCTGAATCTCAGAAGTATTTATACCCAAAATCTCTGCTGATAAGGTAACCATATTGAAAAGCTCCCAGATTATCTCCTGGTCGCAGGAAGCACCTAAAGAATATGCACCGTGCTCCGGTGAATAAGAAGGGTTGGCAACCAAAGTACCGTCTCTTGAGTCTTCCCATAAATTATCCACCCAGAAAAGTGCTGCAGAAAGCATAGTATTGAAATTATCTGCAAGGAATTCCTCATCCATATTGAACTGGTAGTATTCCCAGATATCCTGACAAAGCCATGCTGCAGCTGCAGGGAAATAGAAGGCATCTGATACAGCCGGGCCGGTATTGCCCCAGATATTGTTCTCATGGAAGGTTACCCAGCCTCTAACCGGACTTCCGTCCTGAGCCACAAAATAATACTTGGCTGTCTCACTACCTCTGGTAACAAGTGAATTAGTATAGTCTATTACTGAAGTATGACATTCTGCAAGATTACACTGCTCAGCCGGCCAGTAATTCATCTGTAAATTAATATTTGTATGGTAGTCTGAATCCCAAGGCGAACTTAACCCCTGTGCCCAGATACCCTGTAAGTTTGCAGGAAGAGTTCCCTCTCTTGAAGAAGCTATGAGAAGATACCTTCCAAACTGGTAATATAGCATCTCTAAATATCTGTTTTCAGCTGTAGAATTTGATTTATTATATCCTGATAGAAGCTGGTCCGTAGGCTTTGAAGGAAGCTGGGTTGAACCAAAGTTTACTTTAACTCTGTCAAATAACTCCTTATAGTCCGCTAAATGAGCAGTAAGAAGATTATCATATCCCTTTGCTACCGCCTTATTTACACGTTCGGAAACTGCTGCTAATGGGTCAGCATCAGAAAAATAATCATAGGTATTATCAGTACACTGAACATAATTAGTACCACAACCCATTATAATAACTACTGAATCCGCTCCGGATACAAGCACACCGTTATATACGTGCTGTAAAGAACCATTAGTAGGAATTACTTTTATCTGTTGGGCAAACTTAAGGCCGTTATCATTTTGATCTGCAGGCTGACCTGTCATAGTAATAGTATTACCACTTACTGAAATAGTCTTATCAGTCTGCTCTGAATTAACATAAATCTGCCTTGTTATGCTATTCTTCTTATCAGCAGAAAGACGAATAACCATAACATTGTCAGGATAACTTATGAAATACTCCTTTGTATACTTTACACCGTTCTCAACATATGTAACTGTCTCAACCGCAGTATTTAAATCCAGACTTCTGACGTAATCTGAATACTGGGCATAAGTCTTGTTTGAATTACTAAGTGTAACCTCTGACAACTGCGGAGGCATACTTTCTCTTGTTCTAACTATTTCTAATTTAAAATACTTATAACTGTATACTGAAGACAGAGAAAAGTTCTTAGTCTCATGTCTTGATGAAAAGGTTATTCCGCTTCGTGAATCTATTAACGTATAATTACTGCCATTATTAGAACCGTAAAGTCTCCATTCACTAGGATCACGTCCCTCCATGTCATTGGCTGAAGAAAAGCTGTAGTTATTGAACTTATACTCTCCTGAATAATTCCAGGTTACTGTTACCGGCCAGGATACATTGCTTCCCACGCTGCTGTTACCTGCAAACCACTTTGTGCCGGTTGAGCCATCAAAAAGATTTGACGCCATCTCGCCACCATTTACAGGCTCTGCTGTGGATGTAGCAGTTTCAATCACCGGGTCTGTAAAGTCAGGGTCATCTATAAAAATATTACCCAGAGTCTGATATGTACCGAAATTGTTCTTTTCACCCTTTAACTGATTGATTAAAGAAGCAATCTGACTACTGTTTGAATAATTGTTTGACACAATATTTCCATTGTTACCGATATAGGCTGATTTATTATTTGTGAAATCAGTCATCTCATTTTGCAACAGCTGCCTTACTTGCTGATAAGCACTCTTTACAGTGGCACTGTCACCGGCATGTCCGCCGTCATAAGCTGAATTAGCACCCGGACCGCCTGACCAAAGAGTATGCTCATTAATCTGGATTTTATCACTGTCAACACCACCAAAAACCATCGCTCCTATAAAACCATTACCAAGCGGTGTAGCTTCACTCTCCCAGTCATCTGCCGGAGAAGTGTACCACGTCTTAAGCTCAGTCTCTGCATCCGCCGCAATAGTTCTTGTACCCAAGCTTGAAGCACCAAGACCGGGCAATAACATCGATGCCGCTAAAAATACTGCTACTACCTTTCTTAACATCTTTTTCCCCTTTCAAATTAATTCCATACATTACAAAAGTTTTTTTGATTATATCAAATATACAGCATAATTTATAGTATTTTCACAAAAAAACTTTATATTTGTTAAATATTTTATTCTCATTGCATAATATATTTGCAATTTGTAGTACATAAATAAATCTAATTGACCTCAAAAATAAGATATTCTATAATATCTATAAACATATTTTCTACAATGTCGGAGGAGCCATGAAAGAAAAATTATATACTATACCATTAAATGATGCAGTTAACCAGAATGACGAATGTCCATTCTGCTACATAGAGAGAAAGCTTGAACATGATGCTTTAGATTTTGTGCTTGGAAGTGCTTATATGGAGCCGGATTTCAGAGATATTACAGATGAGCACGGTTTCTGCCGCTGTCACTATAAAGAGATGTTCCAGTATGGTAACGCTTTAGGTAATGCTCTCATGCTCAAAACCTACTATTTAAAGCTTAATAAAGAGCTTGATAAACAGTTAAAGAGCTACTCTCCTCAGAAGCTTTCCTTTAAGCTGAAGCTTAAAGGCTCAAAGGCGGAAGTATCATCTCCGTTAACCGAATGGATAAAGAATAAAGACGAGGACTGCTATATCTGCAGTTATATGAAGGAGCATTATGAACTTTACATGGACACCTTCTTCTATCTTCTTAAAAACGACAGCCAGTTTACGGAGAAGATTAAAAACAGCAAGGGCTTCTGTCTCCACCATTTTGGAAGTCTTATGGAGCATGCAGAAACTATGTTAAATGATAGTGCCAAGGAAAAATACATACCTGTTCTTTTCAAGGTTATGCAGGATAATCTTAATAGAGTATATGACGATATTTCATGGTTCGTTGATAAGTTTGACTACCGTAACAAGGACGCCGACTGGAAGACTTCAAAAGATGCCGTTCAGCGTGGCATGCAGAAGCTTGTGGGAAGCTACATAGCAGATGAGCCTTATAAGAAGAATCAGTAATTATTTATTAATATTTAGGGAGGATATGGTTAATCCACATCCTCCCTATTATTCAGTAAATTAATAATTCAAATATTACTATGTGTGTAAATACATTTACACAAAAACATAACCGTCAAATTACAATAAATACACAAAATATGCTGCGTAGCATGCAATCATAATTATTCCCCAGAAACGACGAAGCTCCATCTTTCTAAATACTGCAACCCATAAAAGAACGCCTGCAGCTACAGCGATAATTCCGTCAATCAAGAAGCTTGGTTCATATGGCACCGGTGTTATTAACGCTGCTGTACCTATTACAAACAATATGTTAAAAATGTTACTTCCTACAATATTACCAATAGCGATATCTGCATTACCCTTTCTTGCTGCTGTAACTGAAGTTACAAGCTCAGGAAGTGAGGTTCCAAGAGCTACAATTGTAAGTCCGATAAAGCGCTCACTGATACCAAAGAAATGAGCAATTTCTGTAGCACTATCAACAGTTATGTTACTGCCCCACACAACAATAACACCGCCAACTATTGTATAAAGAAGAAGCTTCCAGGTTTTCTTCTCTTCCACTTCAGTATTATCTTCTTTTCCTTTACGGGCCAGAATAAATAAATATACAAGATAGGTGATGAAAAGCACCCAGAGAATAACACCTTCTAAGCGTGATACTGACTCTCCGGTCATACCCATTAAAATTAACAAAACAGTTACAAAAATCATATAAGGAATCTCTATTTTGAGAGTAGATTTCTGAATTGTAATAGCAACAATAACTGCTGAAATTCCAAGAATTATAAGTATGTTAAGAATATTACTACCAACAACGTTACCTATGGCAATTCCTGAATTATTCTTTAATGCAGCTGTGATACTTACTGCCGCCTCCGGTGCACTGGTTCCCATAGCTACAATTGTAAGGCCTACTACAAGCTGTGGAATACCAAGCTTTCTTGCAATTCCTGAAGAACCGTCCACAAACCAGTCGGCACCTTTAACAAGCATCGCAAAACCAAGTACTAACAATAAAAATTGTAAAAAAATCATTCTAAATCCTCCATATCTGTTCAAAAATTATATTAATTCTTATTATCCTTTTTATTATCGACATCAGTATCATTATCGTTTTTATTTAACCCGCCTCTCTCATACCACCAAACCCATACGCCTGCAGCAGCAACTATAACAGCAAGTATACCAACAAATATATTTTCAACCATAATAATTCCTCCATCAAAGTATATTAATTAAACAAAGATATCCCAAATCTTATCTTGCGATAAAATTTATAAATTAATGTTCCTATCATTGTAACGATTATACCTAATGTTGAACCAACTCCGATTGTAACGCCTATAACCACTAATAAAATCATAAAAATATTCATATATACCACCTTTTCAGGGCATGACTTATCAGCATATGCATAAATCAACAAACAACATATGCCTAGTTGCCATGCCAAATCATTTATTTTTTTCGCACGCAAATAAGCCTATGCAGTTCATAGGCAAAATACAAAATTATACAATTAGTGGCATATTATTTTTTACCGTCAATACTTTGGATATAACTTAAGACTGCAGTTTTATAATACAAATCCGGAAGCTCCGCCCGATCTGTCACTGCACGAAAAACAGAAATATTATGCGTAAATAAATCCGCACAAAAAAGAACCACTGATATTCTGGAATCCATCTTAAAATTAGAGCGTTTTACTGCTCTTATAGCACTGGATATGCTACGGATACCTAACATATCAATGGTACAAGACTGATTCTCTGAAATCTCCTTATCAAGAGAATCGATAACTGCTGTAGCATGATGAACCGGCGTGGATGAAAATATGATATCTGCTTTATTATCGTTTACGCACATACCAGAAAACAGCATTAATACTGCAAATACGCAACATATAATACGGTTATATAATACTCGCACCCAATTCACCTGCCTTTCGATAAATTCGCAATCTATTAAATTATATTACATATTCAATAAAAAAGCTACTATATTTATGAATATGAAAATCCAAATTATTTATCAACACATCACCACACCATACTTCTCCCTATAACTCTCATCCTTAAAAAGCTTGCTTGAAGCAAATAAATACACCTTTCCATTATATACTGCTATTATTTCTGTACAGTCGTCATTGTACTGATATATAGGAAAATCAATCCACCTAAGATTTGTAGAAAATGGCTTCATTAATAATTCTGCAGGAGATACAACCCTATTTACTTCGCCAAGATATGTATACTCCTCTGCCATTTCTACGCTCATTTCTTCCAGACAGGTAATATAATAAAATGGTTTATCATAGCGTATTTCGGCTATTCCACCGGTAACCATCTCATAACGAACAAATAAATTATAATTTCCTTCATAATAAGCTACTATCTCCCTTGCACTTTCCCCATAATCATATATTGGGAAGGCTTCTCCAAAGAAATTAGCAGTAAACTCTTCCTGTGGTGCAAAACTTTCCGGTGCGAATTTATCCACCATTCCTAAATACTCATACTCTTTAATTGATTCTTCATCAACTTCTCTAAGAGTTTTTATAAATACATAATTCTGACTGTTATAATTAAAAGCTGAATTACCATCATAACCACTGCCTATAAATTCAACTTCTTCAATAACTAAATCATTGGATATTTCAGTAGTTTCAGTCTCTGTGTTTTCTTCTATATCTTCCACAATTATTACATCAAACGTACTGTCTTCTGTATTATAATCCTCAATTCTGTTATCGTCACATGCAGTAAACAGACTTACAGCCAAAGACAGCCCCGTCAATACTAGTATTGATTTTTTAATTATACTCATGCCCATACATTTCCTCCTTCACATTAATTAATATCTTTTATATCTATATACTATATTAACGTTGCGATTTCACATTTTACTACATATATTTTACAATACATTGATTAATTTGACTATTATTTAGCAAAAAAATATCCTGCTTGCTACCTTTCAATAAAAACTGTATACTATCATTAGTTTTATTTTTAGGAGGTCTTATAATGGCTTTTGACGGAACTGTAGTCTGCGCCCTGGCCCATGAGCTTGACACTCTGCTTAGTGGCGGCAGAATTTCAAAAATTGCACAACCGGAAAGCGATGAGCTTTTATTAACCATAAAAAATCAAAAGGAGACTTACAAGCTTACTATCTCAGCCAGCGCCAGTCTTCCGCTTATGTATATCACTGAACAAAACAAACTAAGTCCTTTGACTGCACCGAATTTTTGTATGCTTCTTAGAAAGCACATTGGAAATGGTAAGATTCTTAAGGTTTATCAGCCCGGACTTGAAAGAATAATTAACTTTGATATTGAGCATTTAGATGAGTTAGGTGACCTTTGCAAAAAGACACTTGTAGTAGAACTTATGGGCAAGCACAGCAATATTATTTTCTGTGATTCAGAGGATATGATAATTGACAGTATTAAGCATATTCCTGCTTACATGAGCTCGGTTCGTGAGGTCCTTCCGGGACGTAAGTATTTTATTCCTGATACCATGGATAAAAAAAATCCGCTATCTGTTAATGAAGAAGGTTTTGCTGAAGTAATATCTGCAAAACACTGTGCTGTTTCAAAGGCTTTATACACCTCATTTACCGGAATAAGCCCGGTAATCGGCGAAGAAATCTGCCATTTATCAGGTATTGATTCTAATATACCGGCTAATGAATTATCCGAGCTTGAGCTTCTGCATCTTGCCAGAATATTTATGAACTTCATGGAGGACATCAAAAATAATAATTTCGAGCCTCAGATTATTTATGAAAATGATATGCCGACTGAATTTACGGTAATTCCTCTTTCATGTATGGAGTCCTTAGAAAGCAATGAATGTGATTCCGTCAGCAATATGCTTGAAGAATACTATGGTTCAAGAAACAATTTATCACGTATTAAGCAAAAGTCCGTTGACCTGCGTCAGGTTATCAACACCAGCTTAGAGCGTAACCGCAGGAAGTATGATTTGCAGCTTAAACAGTTGCAGGACACAGAGAAGAAAGACAAATATAAAGTGTATGGTGAACTGATTAATACTTATGGTTATGGAGTCGAGCCGGGAAGCAAAGAAATGCAGGCACTCAATTACTACTCCGGTGAAGAAATCACCATCCCCCTTGACCCACAGCTTACACCTCAGGAAAACTCACAGAAGTATTTTGATAAATATGTGAAGTTAAAGCGTACCGCAGATGCACTCGTTACTCTTACTGAAGAAACTAAAGCTGAAATCGATTATCTGGAGTCTGTAAGCTCTGCACTTGATATCGCTATTGCAGAAGAGGATTTAGTGCAAATCAAAGAAGAACTTAGAGAATCTGGATATGTAAAAAAGCGTGGAGCAAAGGACAAGAAAGCCAGAATCACAAGTAAACCTCTCCACTATATTTCAAGCGATGGTTTTCATATGTATGTGGGCAAAAATAACCTGCAGAACGAAGACCTTACCTTCAATTTTGCCACAGGTAACGACTGGTGGTTCCATGCCAAGGGGGTTGCCGGCTCCCACGTTATACTAAAAAGCAACGGTCAGGATGTTCCGGACAGAACCTTTGAAGAAGCTGCTGCTCTTGCTGCCTACTATTCAAAGGGTCGTGACAGTGAAAAGGTTGAGATAGACTATATTGAGAAGAAACACGTTAAGAAAGTACCACAGGCAAAACCGGGTTTTGTTATATATCATACAAATTATTCTATGATTGCAAAGCCGGATATAAACAATATAAAAGAATGTGATTAATTATAAGCTTGTTCTAATATTAAATTAGCGGAGTGAAATTTAAGGTTCACTCCGCTGTTTGCTTTATAACAAGTTAATAATACTGCTTTAATTTAATTCGGCCAGTTTTTCTTTTAACTCTTTAATATTATTTATATTTATCTGAGTGCTTGGATGTTCTTCGCCATACACTTTACATTTAAGGTCATATGCCTTTAAATTCAGCTCAAAAGCCTTTTGATAGTCTCCTACTGTATCGTAAATCCCTGCCAGATTATCTAATGAGGTGAGGGTATCAGGATGCTCTTCTCCCGAAACTTTACAACTCAAATTATATACTTTCTCAAACAGTTCTAATGCCACTTTATGGTTCTTTAACATAAAATGATTATATGCAAGATTGTATATAGTGTTGATTGTATTCTGATGCTCTTCCCCATATTTTTTGCAACGAAGATTATATAATTTTTCGTTATATTCAATTGATTTCTCAAATTCTCCTATCTCTCTGTAGGTTAACGCAAGATTACTTAATGTAGTAACCGTCTTAGCATCTTCCTCTCCCAGTTCTTTAAGACGAAATGCATACATCTTTTCAAAATAAAATGCCGACTTTTCGTATTTACCTAAACTATTATAAGTATATGCAAGAGAATTTATTGCATTAAGAGTATCAGGATGTTCTTCTCCTAAAATCTTACAATAAAGCTGGTATGCTTTTTCAGAAAGTTCTGCAGATTTTGTATAATCACCTAAATCTTCGTAAGTTAATGCAATATTGTATAACGAAGCAATCGTATCAGGATGTTCTTCTCCCAGTTGCCTGCAACGAATCGTATATACTTTTTTATAAAGCTCTAACGATTTTTCGTGCTCACCCAATTTATTGCAGCTTAAAGTAAGATTATTTAATGTTATGAGAGTATTAGGATGTTCCTCTCCAAAGACATTACAACAAAGAATATATGCTTTGTTTGCAAGTTCATATGCCTTTTTATTATTACCTGAATAACAGTAAGTTAACGCCAGATTATTTAACGAATTTAGTGCATTCGGATGCTCTTCACCAAGTAATTTGCAACGGAGATTATATAATTTCTCATCGAGCTCTAAAGCTGCCTGATAATCCTCCAACGCATTGTATATATGCGAAAGTGTGTTTAGGGAATTAAGAGTATTAGGATGCTCTTCTCCAAGCACCTTACAATAAGTATTATACGCCTCTTTAATAAGTTCAAGTGCTTTTTTGTTATTACCTAAATAACTGTAGCTTAGAGAAAGATTATTTAACGAAGTTAAAGTATCAGGATGTTCCTTACCAAGCACCTTGCAACGTAGATTATATACTTTTTCATTAAGCTCATAATTCTTTTGATAATCACCGGATTTTCCATAAATATATGCAAGATTATTTAACGAACCAATTGTATCCGGGTCATTTTCACCTAGTATTGTACAACATAAAGTGTATACTTTTTCTGCGAGTTCGGCAGATATTTTGTAATCCCCCAAATCATCATAGCTGCATGCAAGAGTATTTAAAGAATTAATTGTTTCAGGATGCTCTTCGCCTAATGTTTCACAACTAAGAGTATATAGTTTTTCTGCAAGTTCTGCAGATTTTTTAAAGTTGCCCAGCTTAGCATAAGCTTGTGATAAGTTATTTAATGAAATAAGCGTATCCGGGTGATTATCCCCCAATACTTTGCAACGAAGTTTATATGTTTTTTCGTGAAATTTTAAAGCGTTATTATAATCACCTAAACAACTGTACGCAGAAGCAAGATTTTTTAATGAAGCAAGTGTATCAGGATGTTCTTCGCCATGCTCGGAAATCATATAATTTGAATATTTCTCTGCCCACATAACAGTTCTTCTGTAATCAAGAGCTACACCTATACCTTCGTTGTACATGTGATACAGCTTTTTCATAGCTTCAGGTAATCCTGACTCTGCTGCAGAGGTGATAAGTTCAAGAGCTCGGTTACGGTCAGTTTCTACATCTATACCATCTAAATAAGCCAATCCAATCAAAAAATTATGTTCCGGAGTATTGTTTGTAGTGACAGCAATTTTGGATATAGCATCCAGTAAACGGACACGAAAAGCTTCATCACCCGAATTCACATAATCTTCGATATTTATAGCAGATAAAGATTCCCTGTCGGTAGTTTCCATTTCAACAGCAAAGATATCTGTACCTTTTTCTTCCTTGTTTTTGCGGGCTAAAGGAAGTTCAGTTGAAACAACATAATTATCCCGTTCTTCACCGTTTTTGTCGATAACCTTTTCCAACAACCTAGGGGTAACAAGTAAAGTGAAAAGCTTGCAGTCATCAAGAATTTTCTCAATATTTTCTTTAAAACTTTCACCGGGTGTTAAAAATTCATCAAACCAAATGGCGATATCACGACATTCGGGATGACTATGAATTAGCCGCATAAGTTCGTTGGCATACTTACGGTCTTTTTTACGATAACTTAAAAATATGTATGCATCAAAAGCAGCACGAACACGCTTTGCCACTTCATCGCTAATCAGAACTGATTCCAAATGTTTTTTGAGCTTCTCATCATATGAGATTTCAGTAATATCAGTGCTGTAAGGATTGAGATACTGCAACTCTCCGAATTTATCAGGCTTTGAGTAGATTATATCAAGTCCCGACTCCATCATAAAAGGCAGAACCGGGATATGTGATTTTAATGCATAGGGAATATCGCTATCCATCGCACGATTTTCGGTGGTCAGAAGTTTAAATGTAACAGGAATAACGAACAAGTTATTTCGGCCGAGATCAGTTTCTTTTTCATCTTCTGCGATTGTGTCTGCCATATATTCTGTATAATAGATTACACAATCGTGAGTTTTGAAAATATCATCACAAATTTTCTCGAAATATTTCTCAAAATCATCAGGGTGGCAGGTAAAATATACTCTTGGCTTTTTGTCAATGTCAATTTTGTTCTTAGTTTTAACTTTAATAACTGCCATATATTAATTCTCCTTGAATGGGGTGATATATTAAATAACTCGTAATTTCACGTATTCCGTACAATAATTATAACATAAACTTAAATAGAATGTTCAATCAACTTAAGAAGTTAGCTATTCGAGTCTACTGAAAAGTGTAAACAAAAAGACTGCAGACATTACTCTTTAGTAACTTCTACAGTCTTAATGATAATTAATTATATTTAGAAGAATAATACTATAAACTGGCAGGCAAATACTACCGCAATTAGTGCTATAGGATATGTAGAAGCATATGCACTGGCAACATCATCTGTACCTGATACCCTGATAAGTGTACCAAGAGCCGGCGTACTTGTCATACCTCCTGTTAATGAACCAAGATTGTTAAGAAGGCTGAGCTTAAGTACATACTTAGCAAAGAAGAAACCAACAATCATTGGTACAAGTGTCATAAATGCACCGTATACGAAAAGCATAAATCCGTGCTCTTTAAGAATCTCTACGAAACCTGCTCCACCTTCTACACCTGCACCAATAAGGAAAAGCATAAGACCGAATTCACGGAACACTTCAAGAACATTCTTTCTAACCTTAAGGTCGAACTTGCCGATGCGTGAAAGATGTCCGAAGATTAATGCCATGATAAGTGGACCACCTGTATTACCAAGGGAGAATGAAGCACCACCCGGAAGTGGAATTGTAACTGCACCAAGAAGAATACCAAGAATTACAGCCATTGAGAAGCTCATAAAACCAAACTCATCAAAGGAGAAAAGCTTTCCTGTATATTCCTTCTTCTTCTTTTCGCTTACAACTACTAACTTTGCTCTTTCCTCATCCATGTTAGCCTTGAGCATCTTAGGAATCAACTGAACAAAGAGTACTATACCAATTACACCAAATGGATATGCAACGCCATGACCTACAGATACTTCATTTACTAAAGCTTCTGATGCTGCTACAGCTTCCTTAGCTGCCGCAAATCCAGGAGTTGTTGTAAGTGAACCTGAAAGCATACCAACTGCAAGTGCTGAATCAACATCAGTACATACAACTACTAATATACACGCAAGTGCACCTGATACTATAACCACTAATCCAAGAAGCACATAAGACTTCGCATTCTGCTTTAAATTTCTAAAGAAGTTTGGTCCGGCAATAAAGCCAACTGATGTAACAAATAAAATAAGACCAATATTCTGTACAAACTTAGGCATCTCTATTGCAAATATAGAATTTGGCATAGCTGTACTTAAATGACCAACAACTAAGGCAACAATAAATACAGCTGCTGTTCCAAGAGTAACACCCTTTACCTTAATGCTTCCAATTAAGTAACCTACACCTGCAATTAAGAACACATTTAACAATACAAGAGTAGCTTCTTTTAAAGTGAAAAAATCTAATGTAATGTTCATTTCCCGCCTCCGTAAAATTTTACTACAATTTAAGCCATAATTTTGGTTCAGGGAAAAACCCTGAACCAAAAAAGCTTCTCGTAGATAATAAACCTAAATAAAGAACTTGTCAATATCTATGATAATTAATTACATATCCTTGCGTCTGTAATCAGGAATAATCTGTGGTGAAACCATATCTGTTACGATACCTGCGTCTTCACATTCCTTAGCAAATGTATCAACATGTGAAAGTGTAAGCTCACCAAGAGTAACTTCCTTGCACTTCTTTGAAGCCTGCTGTCCGGCATTTCTACCGAATACAATAATGTCAAGAAGTGAGTTACCCATAAGACGGTTACGTCCGTGAACACCTCCAACAGCCTCTCCTGCTACATAAAGGTTCTCGATATCTGACATACCATCTTCTGTTATTCTGATACCACCGTTCTGGTAGTGAAGTGTAGGATAAATCATAATCGGTACCTTTCTCATATCGATACCATATCTCATGAACATACGAAGCATACCAGGAAGTCTCTTCTCAAGAGTTCCTTCTCCGTGGATCATATCGATCATTGGAGAATCAAGCCAGATACCATCACCGAGAGGTGTTGTAACACCGTTACCTCTTTCCTTACATTCACGGATAACGCCTGACGCTGCAACGTCTCTTGTCTCAAGAGGATTCATAAATGCTACACCGTCCTTATTACAGAACTGAGCGCCCATTGAACGAACCTTTTCTGTAACAAGTGCACCGTAAATCTGTGCAGGGAAAGCAACACCTGTAGGATGATACTGAAGTGTATCCTGGTAAAGAAGTCTTGCGCCTGCACGGTATGCAAGTACAAGTCCGTCAGCTGTTGCACCGTAGTGGTTTGATGTAGGGAAGCCCTGATAGTGAAGACGTCCTGCACCACCTGTAGCGATGATTACAGTCTTAGCTCTTGCTATCATAATCTCACCGGTCTCCATGTTCTTAAGAACTGCACCGGCAATCTTGCCTTCGTTATCCTTAATAAGTTCGATTGCAACAGTAAAATCAACAACAGGAATACCTCTGTTGAATACTTCATCACGAAGAACTCTCATAATTTCAGCACCTGAGTAGTCAGCAGCTGCATGCATTCTCTTTCTTGATGTACCACCACCATGGGTAGTAATCATTCTTCCTTCTTCATCCTTATCAAAAAGTACGCCTAACTTATCAAGCCAGTTAACTGCGTCAGGACCTTCTGTAACGAGCTTCTTAACAAGCTCTGGTACGTTAGCGAAATGTCCGCCACCCATTACGTCAAGGTAATGCTGCTGTGGTGAGTCATTCTCCTTATCAGCTGCCTGGATACCACCCTCAGCCATCATAGTGTTAGCATCACCGATACGAAGCTTTGTTACTATCATAACATTAGCTCCGCCCTCGTGTGCTTCAATAGCTGCTGAAGAACCGGCACCGCCGCCACCGATAACAAGAACATCTACGTCATACTTTGGATTCGACAAATCAATGTCCATATCCTTTATTCTGCTGTTAGCCTGAAGAAGGTTAACAAGCTCTCTAGGAGCCTTCTCTCCCTTGTTAGGACCAACAATAATTTCTTCAAAACTTTCAAGATTATAATCCGGATGGAATGCTTCTAGTAAAGCAGTTTTCTCGTCAGCTGTCATTCTGCGAAGCTCAGCATTGATACGAGAAGCTCTGGTCTCTTCAACCTTTTTAACAGATTCCATCATTTCTGCTGTATATGGTGTACTCATGTTTGGCCTCCTTACTTCTCAATATCTCTGTTATTGTACATGTCCTTAAGCTCATCAACTGACTTAGACATGATATCTGCTACTGCTTCATCAAACTTACCATCTGCAATATCAGCAACTCTCTGTGTAAGATGCTTAGCTTCCGGCTTAATATACTTACCTGTAAGTCTTCTTGCAAGAAGAGCTACCTGTGGATGTGAAATACCTGCAGGACAACGTGAAGAACATACTCCGCACATTACACAGTCAAAAGAAGCCTCTGCGCACTTCTCGTACTCGCCACGCTGAGCGTAAGCGATATACTGCATAGTGTTAAGATCCTGTGTACAAGCCTTTGTACAGGCGTTACATCCGATACACTTATAAATCTCAGGATAAAGCTGCATCATAATCTCCTGAGTAGGCTTAATCTCCTCGATGTTATAAATCTTCTTCTCAAGTGGGAAGAATGGGATTGATGCAACGTACATATTGTCCTCAACCTTTGTACTACATGCAAGACATCCGTGAAGTTCATTCTCACCCTTAATTCTATAAATAGTTGAGCAAGCACCACAGAAACCATTACGGCAGCCACAACCACGAACAAGCTGGTAACCTGAATACTCAAAAGCTTCCATAATTGTAAGACTGGCCGGTACTGTATACTGTTTGCCATATAAATAAACGTTAACCATTTCTACCATAGCTTTTCTCCTTAATATTCATTCGGCAATTCATCCAACTGGTCAAATCGGAATACAGGGCCATCTTTACAAACATACTTTGAACCAATGTTACAACGGCCACACTTACCGATTCCACACTTCATACGAAGCTCCATAGTTGTATATACCTGATCTCTAGTAAATCCAAGTTCCATAAGACCCTGAAGTGTAAACTTAATCATGATTGGCGGACCACACATAAGTACAGTCTTGTCAACTGAAAGATTAAGCTCCTTAACGTAATTAGGTACAAAACCTACGTTACCGGTCCATCCCTCCTGCTCTCTGTCGATTGTAAGATGAACATTTACATTTGGAGCCTTAGCCCATACTTCCTGAATCTCTTTTAAATAAACTAAATCGTCAGCTGATCTTGCACCATATACAATATCAATCTCTCCGTAATTCTCTCTGTTATCGAGACAGTAATTGATTACTGAACGAAGAGGAGCAAGACCGATACCGCCGGCAATAAATACTAAATCCTTGCCCTTAAGCTCTGTTTCAACTGGGAAGTGATTACCTAAAGGACCTCTTACACCAATCTGAGTTCCAACTTCAAGTGAATGTAAAATCTCAGTGAGACATCCGCATCTCTTAACAGAGAACTCCATATATTCTTTATTAGTAGGTGAAGATGTAATAGAAATCATTGATTCACCTACACCAGGAACTGAAAGCATAGCACACTGACCTGGCATATGCTCGAATACTTTGCCGCCTTCCGGAGCATTAACTCTGAAGGTCTTAACATCAGGAGTCTGCTCTGTAATGTTGGTAATTACGGCAACTTTAGGTATTAACATATCATTTCTGTTCATTACTCTCCTCCTAATGTACTTATTACTTTTGCTATATTAAGGCGTACCGGACACTTGTTAACACATCTGCCACAGCCTACACATGAATACTCACCATCGTTGTTCATTGGGAAATATACAAGCTTATGCATAAATCTCTGTCTGAAACGCTCCTTCTGTGTAAGACGTGGCTGTCCGCCGGCCATCTTTGTAAATTCTGAATACATACATGAATCCCAGCATCTGTATCTCTGGATACCATGACCTGTATCATAATCGCGGATATCGTAGCACTGGCATGTTGGGCATACAAATGTACATGTTCCGCATCCAAGACAAGCTTCGTAAAGCTCATCCCACTTCTCTGAATTGAAAAGCTCCATCATATGGTCGCCATCAAACCCTTCAAGGCTTAACTTTGAAAGAGGAAGCTTATCCATGATAGCCTTTACTGCTTCCTTCTGAGCATCAACAGCTGCACTGTCAGTATCCTCGAAAAGACTCTTAACAGCACTTGTAAGTGCCTCACCCTTCTCAGTCTTGCTCTCCCAGTAAAGATACCCATCAGCAATCCATGCTGTAACATCACCGGCAGGCTCTGTAGCATCGATACCAAATACGTTACAGAAGCAGGATTCCTCAGGCTCACTACATGCAAGTGAAACTATTGTACTTCCTTTACGTCTGTTCTCATAATATGTATCTACAGGATCACTTAAGAATACTCTGTCAAGTATCTCAAAACTCTTCGCATCACAGGCACGTACACCGAATACTACAAACTCTTCATCTACAGCCTCCGGTACAGTAATTGAAAAATTCTTGCCTTCCTTCTTGAAAGACATAAGGTCTTCACTCTGTGGGAAGAATAAATCCTTTGCTGACTTTACTGTGTTAAGTATATTTAAATTTACATTCTTATCTGCTGACCACTTGTCATACTTACTGCTTCCATCGCTTTCAACAGGTACATACAAGGTCTTTAACTCTGAAACAGCAGAAAACAATGTGTCTATTTTATCGATTGATAATTTTAACATATTAATCCCTGCCTTTCTCGTATACTATACTTGGTTCAACATCATCCTTTGTAAAGAATGTAAGCGGTCCTCTTGTCTCAGCATCCTCGCCGGACTGGAACTCTCCGTAAAGCTCGTTGATTTCCTTAATAAACTTACGGTTAAGAAGGTGAAGAGGTATATTCTGAGGACATACTCTGCTGCACTCTCCACAGTCTGTACATCTTCCAGCTACGTGGAATGCACGGATAATGTGGAACATATTCTCTTCGAAAGTATCAACATTAGCCTTTGAAGATACGCCCATGTCATCATTGTCAAAGATACACTTATGACATGTACATGCAGGACATATATTTCTGCAGGCATTACAACGGATACATTTTGAAAGCTCTTTTCTCCAGAAAGCAAATCTTTCCTCTGGGCTCATAGCCTCAAGCTCATCTACAGCCTGCATTCTGTCAATCTTCTCAACATTAGACTCTTCGTCAGACTCAATCTTTTCATCGAAAATAACATGAGTCTTACCCTGACATGCAAGACACTTGTCACAAAGAACCTCTCTTCTGTCAAGCTCCTTCTCGCCATAGATTGTATCAATCTTTAAGATATCACCATCTTCTGAAATAGAAGTAATACCCTTAATGCCTTTATTCTTAATCTTCTCGATATCAACCTTGCACTTACATGGAACTGCAAGGATATAAATCTTCTCACGGTCAATTCTGTGCTCCTTTAAAAGAAGGTTAACACCATATGTATCACATGGCTTCATAAGCACAAGAACTTTACCGTCTTTCTTTGATTCTTTTATTAAATACTTGCTTAAGTTACAAGCTGAAAAACTGTCGTAGCAAAGGCCATCTAAGTTATCCTTAAATACGCCCGGAGTACGGTCATATGGAAATTCTCCAACCTTCCATGCAAGCACTCTGTCTACTGTACCATTAGCAAGCAGTTCATTAACTTTATCTATTATTCTTTGCATCGCAGATCCCTCAACTTTCTGTTTTCACCAAGCTTGGTTACTGTGCTGATGAAATCGTTCATTGTTGCTGCGAACTTTGCACCTTCTGCAGCTGATACCCATTCAACTCTGGTTCTCTCTCTCTCAATACCAAGATAGTCCAGCATGCTGAATAACATGGTCATTCTTCTTCTTGCATAGTAGTTACCTGTTGTATAATGGCAGTCTCCCGGATGACATCCGCAGAGGATTACACCATCAGCTCCACGCTGGAAAGCACGGAGTATGAAAAGCGGATTAACACGGCATGAGCAAGGCACACGAATAATCTTAACATCTGCAGGATAAGAAAGTCTGCTTGATCCCGCAAGGTCTGCACCTGCGTAGCTACACCAGTTACAGCAGAATGCAACTATACAAGGCTTAAATTCTTCATTCTTAGTCTCTTCTATCTGCATATTGCATCTACCTCCGCCATAATCTGTCTATTACTGAAGCCCTTAAGGTCCATAGCACTTGATGGACATGTAACTGTACAAGCACCACAACCCTGACATACTGCTTCATTTACCACTGCAACTCTTCTAACCTCACGTACATCTACGCCTCTTACTTCCTGCTCAACATATGAAATAGCACCGTAAGGACATACGTTAGCACACTGGGAACATCCGTTACAGATGAGTGGGTTTGAATGAGCTACACAAGGGTTACCCTTAAGCTTATCCTTAGCAAGAAGACCGATAACCTTAACAGCTGCTGCACCTGCCTGGGAAACTGTCTCAGGAATATCCTTTGGTCCCTGGCACATACCTGATAAGAACACACCTGCTGTTGGACTCTCAACAGGACGAAGCTTAGCATGAGCCTCTGTAAAGAAATCATTAGTATCCATACTTGCTGTAAGCATAGTTGCAAGACTTCTTGCAGTTGGGTCCGGCTCAACAGCTGTTGCAAGAACTACCATATCGGCAGCAATTGTAACCTGCTTGTTATCAATAAGGTCTGAACCCTGAACCATAACCTTGCCATTCTCTTCATAAACCTTGCCAACCATACCCTTGATATAATCAACATCATACTGCTCAACAGCACGACGATAGAACTCATCAAAGTTCTTACCCGGTGTTCTGACATCAATGTAGAATACATGGATATCTGTATCCGGATAATGGTCCTTTGTAAGCATTGCATGCTTTGCTGTGTACATACAGCAAACCTTTGAACAATAGCTCTTCTCTCTGCAAGACTCACCTCTTGAGCCTACACACTGGATAAATACTATTGTCTTTGGCTGCTTGCCGTCTGAAGGTCTCTTTAAGTGACCCTTTGTAGGACCGGCAGCGTTCATAAGTCTCTCATATTCAAGGGATGTCACAACATCCGGACATGTTGAATATGAATACTCATCAAACTTGTCAGGAGTAAGAGTATTGAAACCGGTAGCAACTACGATAGCACCATACTTCTCTTCAATAAACTCTTCCTTCTGTGTATAATCAACTGCATTTGCCTCACAAACCTTTGAGCAAATACCACACTTACCATTTTTAAGCATGAGACATGCATCCGGGTCAATAACAGGTACCTTTGGTACTGCCTGGGCAAACGGAATGTAAATAGCGCCTCTCTTATCAAGTCCCATATTGAACTCATTTGGCTGCTTCTTCATTGGACACTTCTCTGTACATGTACCACAGCCGCTGCAAAGGTCAGCATTTACATATCTAGGCTTTTTCTTAATCTTAACTGTGAAGTTGCCAACGAAACCGCTGACTGCTTCGACTTCACTATATGTATAAATAGTTACATTCTCATGAGCTGCAACATCTACCATCTTAGGAGTAAGAATACATGCCGCACAGTCAAGAGTAGGGAATGTCTTGTCAAGCTGTGACATCTTACCGCCGATTGTAGGCTGCTTCTCAACAATATCAACCTTATATCCGGCTTCTGCAATATCAAGTGCAGTCTGAATACCGGCAATACCGCCACCGATAACAAGAGCTCTCTTAACTACTTCACTCTCACCGGCAATAAGCGGCTTATTAAGCTGTACCTTAGCGATAGCAGCACGTGCAAGGATAACAGCCTTCTCAGTAGCCTCATCCATATCCTTATGTATCCATGAACACTGCTCACGAATATTTGCGATCTCAACCATATATGGGTTAAGACCTGCGTCCTGGGCAGCCTTTCTAAAGGTTGCCTCATGCATTCTAGGCGAACATGAACAGATAACTACGCCTGTAAGTCCATACTCTTTGATTGCATCCTTGATAATGGACTGTCCGCTTTCAGAACACATATACTGATAGTCAGTTGCAAATACAACACCCGGCTCAGCCTTAACTGCCTCGGCTACTGCCTTGACATCAACTGTAGCAGCGATATTGCTTCCGCACCAACATACAAAAACACCAATTCTCTGCATGGTAATTTCACCTTTTCCTTATCTGTTCTTATTTGCTGTATTTTCTAAATGCACTTACGATAGCCTGCTGTGGAAGCTCATCATCTAACATGCAAGGAATATCCTCAGCCTTTAAATGGTCAGCACCCTTCTGTCTGATAAGTGTAAGTCTTACTGCTTCAACAAGCTTTCCAGGCTCTACACTTCTAGGACATCTCTCTACACAGGCAAAGCAGGTAAGGCACTTAAAAAGTGAATCTGAATTTAATAACGGTTCAATATCGCCCTTCTGTACCATAGATACGAACTGATGTGGATGATACTCCATCTCATCATATGCAGGACATGTGCCTGAACACTTTCCACACTTCATACACTTCTTAGGATTTACACCGCTAATTCTTAAAATCTCAGCTCTCTGCTCTTCTTTATTTAATGACATGACTTCCTCCTTCCTACTTTACGCCAAGGGCTTCTGCAAGAAGCTCTGTAAAGTAATATACCGGCAGTTCATGTTCAGTACCATTCTTAACAAGATTGTACATACAAAGAGGACAGGCAGTAATAACCATGTCAGCACCCTTGTCTTCTGCCGAAGCAAGAACCTTGTTACTTCTCTTCTGTGCAAGACCCTTATCCTCAAGAGTCACATAACCACCACAGCACTCATTTCTAAAAGGATATACCACCGGCTCTGCACCAAGTGCCCTGATTAAATCCTCCATAATTGATGGATTCTCAGGGTCATCAAACTGCATAACACCGCTTGGTCTTAAAAGCAGACATCCATAATAAGCAGCAATCTTCTTGCCTGTTAATGGATTAACCACTCTCTTCTTAATCTCATCAAAACCAACTGTATCACGGAGCATCTCAATATAATGAACAACATTCGCTTCTCCGTTATACTTCTCATCAAGTCCGAGATAATTATTAGCTCTTAAATTAAAATCGGCATCTTCTTTGATATCTGCATTTGTACGTTTAAGTACATTATGGCAGGCTGAACAAACTGTAAGCAGGTCATTACCGGCTTCCTTAGCTGCAGCCAGAGTTCTTACTGATGAAAGTCTTGTAGCAATCTCATCAGATACTGACGGATATACACCGCCACAACACTGCCACTCATCAATCTCTTCTAAAGTAATTCCAAGAGCCTCAGCAGAACGTCTTGCATATGTATCAAGATCCTTTGCCTTTGTTCTCAGGGTACACCCTGGATAATAACTATATGTCATATTATTAACCAATCCTATGTACTTTAGGACTGTACCTCCTTATTTAAATATACAAAAATTTATACCATTTCTTCCGGATGGAATACTTCATCGAACTTCTCTTCTGTGAGGAAGCCTAACTCAACACAAGCCTGCTTCAAAGAAATATTGTCCTTGTAAGCCTTCTTAGATGTCTTGGCAGCATTGTCGTAACCAATGTATGGGTTAAGTGCTGTAACAAGCATAAGTGAATTGTGAAGATTGTGCTTCATCTTATCTCTGTCAGCTGTAATACCAACTGCACAGTTATCATTAAATGAACGGATACCATCAGCTAAAAGTCTTACAGACTGAAGGAAATTATATATACATACAGGCATAAATACGTTAAGCTCAAAGTTACCCTGTGATGCAGCCATACCAACAGCAACATCATTCGCCATTACCTGTACTGCAACCATAGTAAGTGATTCACACTGGGTTGGGTTAACCTTACCAGGCATGATTGAACTTCCAGGCTCATTCTCCGGAATCTTAATCTCACCAAGTCCGCATCTAGGACCACTTGCAAGCCATCTTACATCATTAGCAATCTTCATAAGATTAGCTGCAAGAGCCTTAAGTGCACCGTGCATAAATACCAGCTCATCCTTTGCTGTAAGAGCATGGAACTTGTTCTCTGCTGTAATAAAATCCTTACCGGTAAGCTCTGATACTACCTTGGCAACCTCTTCGCCAAAGCCCTTAGGAGCATTAAGACCTGTACCAACTGCTGTACCACCAAGAGCAAGCTCCTTAATACCAGGAAGTGCTGCCTTAATCATGCCAAGAGTCTTCTCAAGCATGTTTCTCCAGCCGCTAATCTCCTGAGAGAACTTAATCGGTACCGCATCCTGAAGATGAGTTCTTCCACTCTTAACTACATCGTCATTCTCAGCCTCTAATCTCTTAAATGTCTCAATAAGAGTCTCAATAGCAGGGATAAGATTATCCTCAACACTTACAGTTGCAGCAATGTGCATAGCTGTAGGGAATGTGTCGTTAGAACTCTGTGACATGTTTATATGATCATTTGGATGAAGAAGCTTCTCTCCGTAAATTTCATTACCTCTGTTAGCAATAACTTCATTGGCATTCATGTTAGACTGAGTACCACTTCCTGTCTGCCATACAACAAGTGGGAAATGGTCATAAAGTTGTCCTGCAATTACCTCATCACAAGCCTGACAGATGATGTTCTTCTTAACTTCATCAAGCTTTCCAAGATTGTAATTAGCAATAGCGACTGCTTTCTTGAGAATACCAAAAGCGTGGGTGATTTCGCGTGGCATTAATTCTCCGCCAATCTTAAAGTTCTGGAAACTTCTCTGTGTCTGAGCAGCCCAGTAACGGTCAGCAGGAACCTGCATCTCACCCATAGAATCTCTCTCAATACGATACTCCATATGTGTCCCTCCATCATTTATTATGTTTTGTAACTCTTCAGACACCGGATCACCTGTTACCTCATAAAATGTTTGTGACCATAGACATTAAATATGTAAAAGTATCAAAATACATTATTTGATTCAATCATTACCAAATTCTGCGATTTCTGAGTAGTTACTATATTTGCAGTTAAATCCGGGCAGCAAAAATAAGCTGTCCGGATTTAAAAAATACTATTTCTTAAATATCAAGGCTGTTAATAACTTCCTTAAGAACATCTGCGCTGTGACGAAGCTTAGCAACTTCATCATCTGTAAGCGGAGTCTCAAGTCTGCCCTTGAAGCCATCTGGTCCGATAACGTTGAGTACGCTAAGACATACATCTTCGATACCGTACTCACCATGCATCATTGAAGATACTGCAACTACAGAATCATATGGAGCAAAGATTGCCTGACAAAGTCTGCATACAGATACAGCTACACCATAGCATGTAACACCCTTGTCTGCGATAATCTTTCCACCTGACTTCTGAACGTACTCGATTGCTTCATCTTCATCAATCTTATCAAAATCAGCATAGATGCTGCTGTTCTGGAATGATTCGATCTGAGCACCTGAAATATATGCAAGTGACCATGGAATAAATGATGAATCTCCGTGCTCACCAAATACGTAAGCATGAACATTCTTCTGAGCCATTCCATACTTGCCTGAAATATAAGAACGAAGTCTTGCTGTATCAAGCATAGTACCTGAACCAATAATCTGTGACTCAGGAAGACCTGACACCTTCATAAATGTATATGTTAAAACGTCAACAGGATTAGCAACTATAATATACTTAGCATCCGGAGCATAGTGAACAAGCTCCTTTGTAAGACCCTTAAGGATGTTAACATTAATCTGAGCAAGGTCAATTCTTGTCTGTCCAGGCTTTCTTCCAACACCTGATGTAATGATAACAATATCAGAACCTGCTACGTCTTCATAGCCTCCATCACTAATTGTTATAGCTTCACCGTAAGCTGTAGCCTGAAGAATATCTAAAGCTTCACCTCTGGCCTTTGCCTCATTAATATCAACTAATACAATCTCAGATGCAATTGACTCAACAGCCATTGTATATGCTATTGATGCACCTACACTACCTGCACCGATAATAGATACTTTATTACCCATTTGATTTCTCCTTATACGTATATTATTTTATATAAACAATAAACAGATTAAGCTGTTTATCATCATAATTATATCAAAATGTACGAAAAAGCTCTATTGGCAAATCCTACATTTACTTTTAAATTACACCGGGTTGATTATATATTATACACAAAAAAACAAACCATATCTATCATAATAATCATTATATTTTTAACATTAATAGTGATAAAACACGGTTGCTTCGCTTCTAAAGAAGCTCCCGCACCCGACCGTATTCGTAACTTCAAGCTATCGCTTTACGTTACTCATACTGTACATTCGCCAAATATCCGTATCCATCCGTGCCAGCACGATGTATACGTCTGTTTGGCTCATTGTTTTTCACTAACTTATGAGCAGGACTATAAGCCGGGTTCTGTCGTGAATGATCATCTATCTAGACCTGATGTCGCCACCAGGCTCAAGCGACCTACCCGAAAGCAGACGGGCCGCCTTATGCTTTCTGTTTGGTCTTGCTTCGGATGGGGTTTACATATGCCCTGTCTGTTACCAGCCAGGCGGTAGTCTCTTACACTGCCCTTCCAACCTTACCGGAAAAACCGGCGGTATATTTCTGTTGCACTAGCCTGAGAGTCACCTCTACCGGACGTTATCCGGCATCCTGCCCTGTGAAGCCCGGACTTTCCTCACCTGTATAAATACAGCCGCGATCATTCATCCTACTCATAAATAGCACCATATAGTTTATCATATATCAAGATTTTTTGCAATTATTTTTATAATTCAAAACAGCTTCCACCGATAAATTCTCTCAACAAAGAATTCTTAGGAATATTCTCTATATCTACGGACAAAAAATAATCAAAGAACTTTAGAAGTCTTTTTGCCTCATCATATTCAGCGCATTCTCTTGATATGCCAAATAACAGTGGCTCTGCAAATGATTTAAGGACAGAGAGTTCATATACCAGACCGGAATTAAACACTACATCGGCACTCTCCTGATATGGAAAGATATTATTCTCCTCTCCTCTTCTTACCGATGGCCACATGGCAATAGTACTTCTCGCATCAATTCCCCTTGTTCTGGCATCCCTGACTATTCTTCTAATCAGTCTTCCATCAGTGGTTGGAATACGGTTATGTTCATCAATATTCAACTGGCTCAAAGCACTGATATATATCTTAAATCTGCTTTCTTGTGGAAGTTTATATGTCAGGCGGTCATTAAGACAGTGAATCCCCTCAATAACAAGTATATCATTACTGCCTATCTGCAGGTAATTGCCACGATACTCACTTTTACCCTGCTTAAAATTATAAATCGGAAGTTCTATTCTTTCACCTGAAAGAAGCTTTATCATATCATTATTAAACATCTCTATATCTATGCTTTCAAGCACCTCAAAATCATAATTACCATACTCATCCTTAGGTGTCTTGTCTCTGTCAACAAAATAATTATCTACTGAAATAGGATGTGGATTCAAACCATAAGCTTTCAGCTGAATCGAAAGCCTCCTTGAAAACGTGGTCTTACCGGATGAAGATGGTCCGGCGATTAAAACCAGTTTTTTATTGCCTTCACTTGCAATTCTTGCAGCTATATCTGCAATCTTCTTCTCCATCAACGCCTCATGCACAAGAATTATCTCGTTTAAACGTCCCTCTGCAATTTTATCATTGAGAGCACCTACAGTATGCACATCTATCGAATTACTCCATTCAGTGGATTCCTTTAATGCATCAAAGACCTTTCTTCCCGGCCTAAATTCTGGCACAAGTTTTGGATTCTTAGCCTCAGGAAGCTGTAATACTAGACCTTTATCATACTTATACAACTCAAAATACTTAAGATAGCCGGTACTGTACACCATATATCCATAAAAATAATCTTCAAATTCATTTATACTATAGATATTAACAGAGGAAACTCTTCTATACCTGAACAGCCTTTCCTTATCATGCATATTATGCTTTGCAAAAATCTCAATGGCATCATCAGTAGGGACTGTTCTTTTCGTTATAGTTTTATTCTCCTTGACAAGTTCAGCCATCCTTGCTTTTATACGTTCAATCAGGATATCATTAATCGTAAAATTACCCGAAGTCTCAACATAAATTCCTTTACTTATTGGAAACGCTACTCTGACATCCTTTACATTTTCATGACCCGCTACATCATAAATTGACTTAATAAGCAAAAATATTACACTTCGTCGGTATGTCTCCATACCAGTCTTACAACCTGTAGTTATAAAAGCTATTTCGCTGTCACCGCTAAGCTCCATATGAAGCTCCTTAAGCTTTCCATCAGCCCTAACAAGAACAATATCATCTTCATAAAAACCTTGATATTCCTTTGCAATATCAAGATATCTGGTCCCCTCTTTATACTCTTTTGCTTCTCCATTTATCCTTACTTTATACATTAAATCCCCTCTGGTATTCAAATCCTCTTATCAATCATAATATGATAATGCTTTTTCAATATGCTTCAATTCTGTAGCAATTTCTTCGGCTCTGTTAATTGATGAAGCAGTTCCTTTTTCTTTTAAATTATCTAAAATACCTGAAAGCAGTTTTTTCTGTTTGTTAAGGTAAGAAAACAAAATATCATCCTTTGCCTGCAAAAGACACCTGCCAAACTTAAGCTCAATATCTGAATATGTATCAGCACTCCCCTTTACTGCTTTTATTATTGTATAATACTTGCCATCCTCAATCAGCATATCTTCTTCTCTAATCATAAAACCATGATCTTCAATAAATCTTCTGATTACATCTATATCAGACTGGGGTGATAATACCATCTCCTGTAGTTTCTCTACGACATCTTCTCCTTCCGTGAGTATACGCTGCATAAGCAGTCCCCCCATGCCTGCAATAACCACACAATCTGCTTCGTCAGGTTTTAATGCTTCAAGTCCGTCTCCCAGTCTTAAATCAATATATTCTGATAAACCGGCCTCTTTTACGTTACTTTCAGCCTTAATCAGTGGTCCCTTATTAACGTCCATTGCTATAACCTTAGATGAAATATTCTCTCTGACTAAAGCAATGGGCACATAACCATGGTCTGTGCCAACATCTGCAACGTTAAGTCCTTTAGTAACCATTGATACAATCTTTGATAATCTATCTGATAACTGCATACTTTCTCCTGTGTCAATCTAAAAAATCTCTAAGTTTCCGGCTTCTCGACGGATGTCTGAGCTTTCTTAAAGCCTTGGACTCTATCTGCCTTATTCGTTCTCTTGTAACATTGAACTCACGACCGACTTCTTCTAAGGTTCTTGCTTTGCCATCATCCAGCCCGAATCTAAGTCTTAAGACAGTTTTTTCCCTGTCTGTAAGGGATTCAAGCACCTGCAAAAGTTCCATTCTAAGAAGCGAAAATGCTGCTGCATCTGAAGGTACAGGCACATTCTCATCCTCAATAAAATCTCCCAGATGACTGTCATACTCTTCACCTATAGGTGTCTCTAAGGATACCGGCTCCATGGAAATCTTCATTATCTCTTCAATCTTAGCTACAGGCATGTCAAGTCTCTGGCTTAACTCCTCACTGGAAGGCTCTCTTCCAAGCTCCTGTACCATCTGTCTTGAAGTTCTTATAAGTTTATTAATAGTTTCAACCATATGCACCGGAATCCTAATGGTTCTTGCCTGGTCTGCAATCGCACGACTTATAGACTGGCGAATCCACCAGGTAGCATAGGTGCTGAACTTATATCCCTTCTGGTAATCAAACTTCTCAACAGCCCTTATAAGTCCAAGATTCCCCTCCTGAATCAAATCCAAAAGCTGCATTCCTCTGCCGGAATACTTCTTCGCAATACTCACTACAAGCCTTAAATTAGCCTCTGCAAGCCTTTGACCTGCACTTTCATCACCTTCAAAACTCTTTCTTGCGAGCTCACGTTCTTCTTCTGATGTAAGCAAAGGAATCTTACCAATCTCCTTAAGATACATTCTGACCGGGTCATCAACATCTAAACCTTCGGTAATATCAATCTCCGGCAATTCTTCTCTTTCATCATCTAAACCAGTCTCTTCGTCTGAAAATGTGGTAACCACATCCACCTTGTTTTTCTCAATAAACTCTAAAGTCTTGTCCAGACACTCTTCATCTGATGCATCATCTCCCAACACATCCAGTATATCCTGATAATCTAATTCATTCTTCTTTTGTCCGGCAAGTTCCAGCAGAGCTTTTAATTTTAAATCAAGCTGGTCTGTCCTGTTATCCATATTCAGTCCGTCCTTCCATGCTAAAAGCTATAAAATGCTTTGATTATATTCTAACCTTGTTACAAAGAAATATGCAGTGTGTTAAGTTTCTTCTGCTCCCCTATAATTCTCTGTAATTCTTTTATATCTTTTGCATTTCGGCTGGCATTATCCAGACTGTTCTTTTTCACTCTCTTAACAGTCTCGGTAATGGCTTTCTCCATATCGTCGCGGCTCATCTGGGAATCATCAATTCCTGTATTAAATATCTGGGCCACTTCTCTGTATTCTTCATCATCATTTATATAATCATTTAATATTCCTGCCGGATTAACCTTACCTTCTGCTAACTGCAAGAACACCTCTACAGCAACCTTACGGTATAATTCTTCAGTAAAATCCTCCGGTGAAATAATATTTTTAATCGCAGGATACAATTTTTTATCCTCAATAAGCCAGGATAATAAAAGCCTCTGGGATTTTTTAATACCATCATTCTTAGTATTTTTAAGCTTCTCTCTTGATTTTGTACCCTGAGCTTCTTCCCTTACACTCTGGACTATAAAAGCCTGTCCGCCATAATGATTTACCAGCTTCTTAAGGCTCTCATAAGGAATATCAAAATGTTTTGATACAGCCTGGGTATAATTGTCCCTCTCAAGGTCTTCTGAAAACTCCAGAAGCTTCTTGGCCGTCTCCTGATAGAAAGAAGTCTTTTGTTCAGGATCGTTCAAATCATAATTTCTGCTAAGAACACGAATCTCAAACAGGAAACTGTTCTCAGCATTAGCAACTCTCTCTCTGAAAGCATCCGTTCCCAATGCCTTAATAAACTCATCCGGGTCCTTATACGGACTCAAGCTCAGCACCTTGGCTGAAAGTCCTGCGGATTTAAGTATAGGTATCGCGCGAAGTGCCGCCTTGACACCTGCACCATCACTGTCATAAGTAAGAATAACCTGCTTGGTATATCTCTTTAATAAATTCGCCTGCTGTGGTGTAAATGCAGTTCCAAGGGAAGCAACTGCATTAGTGAAGCCTGCCTGCTGCATAGCAATTACGTCCATATAACCTTCACACAGAAGCATATAATCTTCTCTTGAAGTTCTTGCATAATTAAGTCCGTAAAGATTACGGCTCTTGTCAAAAATCTTAGTCTCAGGAGAATTTAAATACTTCGGTTCTCCGTCCCCAATCACTCTGCCGCCAAAGGCAATTATACGATTGTTGGCATCCATGATTGGGAACATGGCACGATTCCAGAACTTATCGTTTGCGCCTCGTTCACTAATAGTAAAAAGTCCTGACTCCTTAAGAACCTCATCATTATAATTCTTACTTTTTATATATTTATACAGGTCGTCAGAATAAGGATTAGAATACCCCAGACCAAACTTCCTGATGGTTTCATCACTTAGTTCTCTTTTTTTAAAATAATCATAGGCACGTTTTCCATGCTCCTGCTTTAACTGATAATAATAATACTGGCCTGCAAGCTTGTATATATCATAAAGCTGTGCCTTCAATCCGGCTTCCTTCTTCTGCTCAGCACTCATCTCATGCTCCGGAAGCTTAATACCAGCCCTGTCTGCAAGATGCTTCAATGCCTCGATAAAAGAAAAATTTTCATATTCCATAACAAATGTTATAGCATTGCCTCCGGCACCGCATCCAAAACAGTAATACATCTGCTTTGAAGGAGTAACTGAAAAAGACGGAGTCTTTTCATTATGAAACGGACACAAGCCAAAATATGTACTGCCCTTTTTAGTAAGTCTTACATACCCGGACACCACATCTACTATATCATTTGCTGTTCGTACTTCTTCAACTAAATCTTCTGAATAAAACAACCTCTATCACCCTTGTCGTAATTCTTTATATATTCCATGCTTTTGGTATAAACAGTTCTTCAAACTTCGAAATTGCATAACTGTCAGTCATACAGGCTATGTAATCACATACCGCTGTCTCCAAAGCTTCATTTCTCTTTTCCGTTATGGACATAACTTCTTCCGGAATCTCTTCCTTATGTTTGATAAAATGCTCAAAAAGTCTCAACACCATATCTCTGGCTTTATCATCATTATCTTTAGGTGATTTTTTAAGATACACGTTTTCAAACATAAAACTGCGAAGTGCCATCATAGCATTTTCAGTCTCAGGACTCATGCGTATCACAGGTCTGTCCAAACTATTTATAATTATATCATGTACCAGTGTACTAAGTCTTTTTCGGACTGAATCACCCAAAACCTCCACAACACCTGTCGGAAGCATCTCTTCAGTTAATATTCCGGCTCTTATGGCATCATCCACATCATGACTTATGTAAGCAATCTTATCTGATAGTCTTACTATCTTGCCTTCTAATGTTGCCGGATTACCGGATGTACGATGATTGTATATACCATTTCGTACTTCCCAGGTAAGATTAAGTCCTTCTCCTCTATATTCCAGCACTTCAACCACACGCACACTCTGCTTATAATGAGCAAATCCATAACTGCACGCCGAATTAAGGGCAGCCTCTCCCACATGTCCGAAAGGAGTATGTCCCAAATCATGGCCTAAAGCAATAGCTTCTGTTAAATCCTGGTTTAAGCCCAATGCTTTTGCAATGCTTCTTGCAATCTGGGCAACCTCCAAAGTATGGGTAAGTCTGGTTCTGTAATGATCACCTGTAGGTGCCAAAAAGACCTGGGTTTTATGCTTCAGTCTTCTAAAAGACTTACAATGTATAATCCTATCCCTGTCTCTCTGATATGCAGTTCTCATATCACAAGGCTCTATAGCAATCTCTCTGCCTCTTGTTTCTCTGCTGAACGAAGCATAATGCTTTAAAATTTTATATTCCTGCTCTTCTAAATTTTCTCTGATATTCATGAAATCTGCCTCCTCTATATAATAAACGTCTTATTCTGTTATGTGTTTTATATGAACAGTATAATCGGCTATTATATATTATATAATAATTTAAGTATCATTTAACGGACAGATAACATAATACAAAACTCTTCAAAAGAAGATTCTAAATCATTAGATGCAAAGGAGAATTGCTGATACTTTGATTGGTCTTTCTCCCAATACAAATACAAAGAAAGCTTTGAGCCACCGGTATCTAAAGACTCTTCACGTTTTTTAACTTTTCCATCTTTTAAATAACCCATAAGTTGTTGCCATTCTTCTTCTGACAATTCTATTAATCCGGAGACTGTAATCTTATCTTCTGTCAGCGGCCAATTCTTACCTTCTCTTTTCTCATGATAAAACTGATACTTTCCATCTTCAATATAAAACTGATACCTTTGATACTCAGGCGGATAGGTTGAAGCTGCATAGGTGTAATAAAACTTAGTTATCTCTTCTGCTGCTATATCTTGGCCTACAATCTTTTCCCTGTTTCCCTTTATGATATTAGTTATAAACTCTGATTTGCATCCTGACATCACACCGCTAAGCATAAAAATCATAACAATAACAATTATGCCAACTATATTTCCACCCACGATATCTTCTCTCCTTTTTATTCTACTGTCTTTCTTTTGTAGTTCATACATTTACTCAACAACCTCCATTTATAATAGTCCTCAATGTTGGACTATCTTCTTACAAAGCCAAGATATCTTGTCCCCTAGAAAGAAAGCTTTCCGTAATCTTCTTCAACAAGCATACCATACTCTTATAATTGTATCTCAATCCGGGTAACTTGTCATTCTTTTTTTAATACCCTAATTTAATATTTATGCATTAACCCACCGGTTTTATTCCTGTAACAAATAAATCCTTCATTCATATTATTAATATAAAAGAATTCCGGGTACAAAACATGGATGACCAGAAAATCGAGAACCAATTAAACCTCGCCCTTGAAACCCCAGAAGCAGAACGTGAAAAGTCCGTTGACCTTAACGTAGGCTACTCCCCGGAAAGTGAAACATGGACACTTATTATCAAATATAACGGTGACATTTTAAAATATGAAAATGACGATATAGGTATTGTTACTCTTTTAAACAATTATGCCATCGTAACAATAAAAGAAAATCTTATAGACACCTTTGCCGAACTTCCGGAAATAGAATATATCGAAAAACCTAAAGCTCTTTTCTTCGCAGATTATTTCCCAAAGGCAGCCTCCTGCATAAATTCGGCCTATGCTGCCTATCCGGAACTTACAGGCAAAGGCGTATTAATAGCAATAATTGATTCCGGAATTGATTTTAGGCATAAAGATTTCAGAAATGCTGACGGTACTACAAGAATACTAAGCTATTGGGACCAGACTGTAGCCGGAAAACCTCCCGAAGGATATGATACCGGAACACTTTTTACTGAAGAAGATTTGAACGAGATACTAAATCAACAGTCACCAAATAATACTGACATTTTTACACCTTCGCCCGATACCGAAGCCCATGGTACCGCTGTTGCCGGGATAGCCGCCGGAAACGGACGGGCATCAAACGGAAGGTTTACCGGAGTAGCCTTTGAAAGCAGTCTGATTGCTGTTAAGCTAGGTTTCTCCGGTGAAAATTCCTTTCCCCGAACCTCTGAACTCATGCAGGCGATTAACTATTGCATCAACTTTGCCTTTAATCTGTCAATGCCTTTAGTTATTAATCTAAGCTTCGGAAATAATTATGGCGGTCATGACGGCACCACTCTTCTTGAACGATTTATAGATGACGTTGCAGACGTGGGGCGTAATGTAATTGTGGTAGGCACCGGAAATGAAGGTAATGCCGGCACCCATGCAAATGCTATGTTTTCTTCCGACTCCAGTGAAGATTACGAAATTGAATTTGCTGTCGGACCTTATGAAACAGCCCTTAACATTCAAATCTGGAAGTCCTATGCAGACACTATGACAATATCTTTATACACACCTTCCGGCATAAGACTGGGACCCTTTATTCCTCAAAGTCTTACTACCACATATACTTTTAGCAACACCACTCTTCTTGTATACTACGGTATGCCTTCTCCCTACAGCATTGCTCAAGAAATTTTTTTGGATTTTGTATCTGAAAACACCTTTATAGAAAGTGGTATATACAGATTTGTCATAACACCACAAAAAATTAAAGACGGAAGAATCGACATGTGGATGCCCTCTTCCGTCACACTAAATAACTCAACAAGATTTTTAGAGCCTTCGCCTTTCACTACACTTACCATTCCTTCAACTGCACAGACTGCTATATCTGTTGCGGCGTATGATTCAAACACCTTTACCTACGCTGACTTTTCCGGGAGAGGCTTTACCCGTACAGAAGCATTTACGAAGCCGGATATTGCGGCTCCGGGAGTAAGCATCACAGCAGCAGCACCAAATGGCGGTTACATGCAGGTAACAGGAACTTCTTTTGCCACACCTTTTGTCAGCGGCAGCGCAGCCCTTATGATGCAGTGGGGAATTATTGAAGGAAATGACCCTTTTTTGTATGGTGAAAAGGTAAAAGCATATCTTCACAGAGGTGCAAGACCTTTTGCAGTAATAACCTCTTATCCTAACCGGCAGATAGGTTATGGTTCCTTGTGCTTAAATGACAGTCTGCCATAATTCTTCATACAAACATAGGAGTGCTGTAATATAAGTTATTTTCTAAACACTCATACAACAGCACTCCTGCTTTCTTAATTATAAATCATATCTATACCTTTTTTCAGAGTTTCCATATCAAGAGCACCTCTGGCATTTGCTATTACATAGCCCTCTGCATCAATAAAGTAAGTTGCCGGTATGGAGTAAACACTGTAAGTTGTTGCAGCATCCTGCGATGTATCAAAATACACCGGAAAAGTATAACCATTTTCCTCAATGAACTTTGTAGCTTTATCAATAGTTTCACTGTAACCATCTGTCATATTCACCATCATAAAATGTATATTCTCTGAGTATTCCTGATATACAGTCTCAAACTCCGGCATTTCGCTTTTGCATGGTCCGCACCAGCTGGCCCAGAAGTTTACGATAACCGGCTTGCCCTTAAAATCAGACAGGCTTACAGCATTTCCATCAGCGTCATATACTGTGAAATCCGGTGCCATAACCTTAGCTTCAGTGCTATTCTCTGAAGAGTCATTGTCTAAATTCGCCTGTTCATTCTCAACAGTGAGCTGGTTAGTATCAATCAAATCGCTAAGCTGTGAGTAAAGGAAATAAGAACCACCCAGTATAACAACCAGTAGTACTGCAATTAATATAATCATTACTTTATTCTTCATAGTCCCTCCTAGATAATAAGTATTCCCAGCATGCCCGTCGCCATCAGAATACCAACAACTATAAGCAGCCCTCCGCTTATCATATTGATAATCTTGTAGTTTCTCTTAATAAAATCAAAAGCAGTTTTAAGCTGGTCAATCAGCACTGCACTTAAGATAAAAGGTATTCCAAGTCCCAGTGAATAGCATAACAGCATAAGTATACCGGTCATAGCCTGTCCCTGCTGGGAAGCCATCACAAGTGCCGAACCAAGAAATGCTCCCACACAAGGAGTCCAGCCTAAAGAAAAAATAATACCAAACAACATCGTAGTAAAAAAGCTCATATTATTGGTATCCACCATTCGCTTACTTCCACGGAAAAGATTGAACTTAAATACTCCAAGAAAATTCAGTCCGAAGAAAATAACTATAAGTCCTGAAACAACATTAACAATAGTCTGGTATTTATCAAGGAAACTGCCTATCGTACCGGCAAGTGCACCCATACTCACAAATACAACAGTAAATCCAAGTACAAAGCCTAATGCGCCTTTAAGAGTTTTTCCGGTGCTGCGTTCTCCTCCTCCGACAAAGTAGGTAATATATATCGGAATCATCGGTAACAGGCAAGGCGAAATAAAAGTGATAATACCTTCCAAAAAAGAAATAATGTATTGCATAAACTTCCTCTCTATACAATCGAAATGTATTAAAATTATCTCCTTATCAATATAAAAAAATTAATATATCATATACACAATATTATAAAATGTACTCCATACCAACCTTCTGCGGAACCAGCCCACAGGCCTCATAGAATTTCATTGCACTCTCGTTACATGACCATACATTCAAGGTAACATTATAACATCCGCTGTCCTTGGCAAACTGCAAAACATGTTCATAAAGTTGCTTTCCGATACGCTGTCCACGCACATTCTCATCCACACAAAGGTCATCTATATACAAAGTCTTTATGTCCGTAAGAATATTATTATTCTCATGACAAATAAACACACAGAACGCATATCCAAGTACATTTTCAGTTTCATCCACTCCAACAAATATAGGTCTGCTGTCGTCTAAAATAATCTCTAACAGTTCGTCGTCTGTATACTTTTTAACGTTACCTTTGAATAAATCAGGTCTGCCCTTGTGATGTACTTCTAACACCTGAAAAAGCAGTTTGTTAATGCCTTCTATGTCATTAGGTTGTGCTCTTCTTATGTTCATGATGTTTCTCCTGACTCAAAACTTATTGTATATTGTTTTAAATTAACCTAGAATTCATACAATCAAAATACTACATATCAAACGCTCATAAGCACCATTGACACTTCATATACCGAAAATAATCCTATGATGCAAATAACGCTTAATAATATAAAAAACGTAACTTCTCCCCAATTTATCTTTTTATTTATAA